>NZ_WJRS01000032.1:0-67716 GCF_028895205.1 Pseudomonas sp. ITEM 17296
GTTATTATGCTTATTAACCAATCTATCAACATCGCACTGTTCGGTAAGGCGGGTAGATCAGTGCGAGTACGCTTGGCAGTCCGTTCAAGAGCGAACGTGAGTCAACACCGGCACGCAGAAAGTCCTGCTTCAAAAAGTTATTCGACATCGATGTCTCAATGTCGCGCCGTGGGATTTACGTTATGCCTTGGCCCAGGGTGGGTCCAACGACATTTGCAGGGCGCTAATCATTACCTGAAGTTATCAATCAAGGCCCTATCCCGCCCCGCCCTTTGTAGGAGCAGCCTTGTGCTGCGAAGAGGCCCGCTCATACACTGGCTATGGGTGCCTGTACGGGCCCTTTCGCAGCACAAGGCTGCTCCTACACAGGACCTGAACCCTACCGACATGGTCAGACACTCCGAACCCGATCAGACCTTGATCAAGATGCCTTCGCTGCGCGCGGTCAAAGTCTTCGTCGCGGCCGCCAAATACCAGAATTTCACCCGTGCCGCCGAGGCCCTGTGCGTCACCCAGGCCGCCGTGAGCCGGCAGATCCGTGAGCTGGAAACCTACCTGGGTGCCGAACTGTTTACCCGTGTCGGCCGCGCGGTAGAGCTGACCGTGGCGGGTTCAATCTTCTTCGATGCGGTGCAGTTATCGTTCGTCAACATCTCCCAGGCGGCCGAGCGAATCCGCAGCAACATCAACCCCAAGCACGTGGTTACCCTGTGCTGCTCGCCAGCTTTTGCCGCCCTGTGGCTGGGGCCACGGATGCCGAAGTTCTTCGAGCAAAACCCGGACATCGACATCAACCTGGTGACTACCCAGAACTTCCTGTCGATGGAGCCTGGCGTACGGCCGGACATCTACATCACCAAGCTGGGCAAGATCCAGGCCGGCTACAGCTGCCACCCGCTCAACCATGATGTGGTCTACCCGGTATGCAGCCCGCAATACCTGGCACAGCACCCACAGCTGGCTACCTTGGAAGGGATTCGCGACGGCTCGCTGCTCAACCTCAGCCCCTATGGGCGCTCACAGGTGGCCGAGCACGTCGACTGGAATGTCTGGTTGGCGTTCCATGACGTCGACCTGAAGAGCCGTGCCAGCACGGCGCCGCATTTCTTCAATGCCAATGACTACAACCTGCTGGTGCAGCTTGCCCTGAGTAGCCAGGGCGTGGCATTGGGTTGGCACCACCTGGTGGGCCCGCTGGTGGAGCAAGGCTTGCTGGTGCGGCCGGTCGAACAGCAGTTGGTGCTCAAGGACACCTTCCATTTCCTGGCCTTCAACGAAGACAAGGAGCATGACGCCAGTTGCCGACGGTTGCGTGACTGGTTGTTGGTAGAATTTCAACCGTTGCTGGAGGCTGCCACCTGACGCCTGCACATTGATTGCCTGATAGACGCTCGATCTGGCAATGACTCGTCAGCGGAGGCGCTTCCTCCGCTCCAAGCCCTTAGGTGGCGGCTTGTTGTTATAAAGTCTAGTATAAGCGTCGTCTAGGCTAAGCATCCCGAAATCAAAATCTCCTCCTCGCAAAGCTGCAACCAATGCAATAAAAGTGGATTCCACCCTGGTTTTAACTTCAATGTTGTGCAGACCAATTGCCGCCGCCGCCCAACCGGCATCTCCGACGATCATCCCCAAGTTGCCAGGTGTTATCTGGCCGTTCTGGATCGCCTGCAACGCCGTCAATCTAGAGTTTAACACCATCGAATACTCTGAACCGGGGTTCAATTTTACGAAATCCACCATTGACCGCGACCCCACCTTTGACAACTGCCTAACATAATCAGCATGGATATCTTCAGACCGCTTAATTATTTTGCTTTTTACATGCTCTGGCAGATTAGCATCCGTACCGCCCCTCAAACCGTTGCGAAGACGAGTTCGAGCTTGATTTTCGATGATTTTGCTGTGGATCTTAACCCTATTTCTGGCTCTCGACGCCCATTCCGCAGCAGCTTTGGCATAGATAGGTTTAAGCTCATGACCGGTTGGGTCAGCATAGTTTATTGGATCATTGTTGCAATATGCATACGCATTGAACCCTCCTTCATCAAAGGGACTCCATCCATCGGGTGAATTAAAACGCATCCTACAGGGGCTGTAGACTCTGTAACCATTGCCTAAAACATATCCATCCCATTTGCTATCCTGTCGTTCACCCACGTAACGAACAAGCGGGATACTGCTTAGCCCGAAATGGCTATACCCATAGGGTGAGTAATTGAATCCATTACTTTTTTCTTTTCCCATGACACAAGCACCGTGCTTGATGAATAATGCCAAATACGATAGTAACTATTCTACTTTGTGCAACTAGCAAAAATACCAGGCAACGCATAACTCGCTCGTACGGAAACGTACTAAAACCGTACTTCACTGCACCGGCAAGAAATTCATCAACAACAGGCTTTGCGCATAATTGAGTCCGATCCGCCGATAGCGCTCGTCCAGCAGCTCTGCCAGCAAATCCAGCCGCGCCACAATCTTGCCGAACTCGACGGCGAAACTCAGGTTGCTGCCCTCCTCCGAAATCTCGTTGGAGAACAGCAACAGCACGCCGTTGGCATCCTGCCGCTGGCTAAGCATCCAGGTGGCTTTCTCGATATTGCGTGCCGCGTTGTTGACGAACAGCGGGTCGATGGTGTCCGTCATGTAGAACTCGGTGCGCCCGCCATGGGCGGTAATCAGCATGCTGCCGATGGCATAGATGAACGCGCCGACCCGGTCCCCGCGAAACTCCGGGCTCAGCGCGTAACTCAAGGCGGCAAGGTCGCGGCGATTGCCCAGTTGCGCCAACGGTTGGCGCTGTTCGATGGCGATGCGGATCTGCCGCTCGGCCGTGGCGGCATCGACGTAGCCAGACATCTTCCACTGGTTGGGGTTGCGCAGGTACAGCTTGTTCATCAGCAGGTACAAGCTCTGCAGGTTGTCGCGCATCGACAGTGTCGCCAGGCGGTCGACGCTGGTCTGGAACAGCTCGCTGGGCTTGCCGTTGCCGAACTGGCTGACGATGTCACGGCCCTGCTCTTGGGTACAGGCGCACAGGCACGTCAGGGCGCCTGCCAACAGCAGGCCGGGGACTATTCTGGAAGGGCTTGCAACCATCGGCACCGGGTCGATATTCGGCGGCCGCACCGGGGATCAGTGCAGCCTGGCCAAGCATAGAGCCCAAGAAACCGAAAAAGTGCGATGGTCACATGGCGTGACGCAACATCTCCACCACCTGCGCATGCAACGCCGGGTCACCACAGGCCACCACACACCCGCCATGCTGCGCCGAGCTGCCATCCCAGGCCGTGATCACACCGCCCGCCCCTTCGATGATCGGCATCAAGGCCTGCACGTCATACGGCTGCAGGCTCGCCTCCACGATCACATCGACAAAGCCCGACGCCAGCATGCAATAGGCATAGCAGTCGCCGCCATAACGCATCAGCCGGGCCTTGCCGGCGACGGTCTCGAATGCCGCCTTGCGCGCTGCGGTGTCGAACATGTCCGGGGTGGTGCACATCAGCGTGGCCGAGGCCAGGTCTGCGCAGGCACGGGTTTTCAGCGGCGTGCCACTGCGCCAGGCACCTTCCGGGGTGCCGACGAAGCGTTCGCCGGTAAAGGGCTGGTTCATCACCCCTACCCGCGGACGCGTGCCATCGTTCAAGGCAATCAAGGTGCCCCACAGCGGCAAGCCGGTGATGAACGCGCGGGTACCGTCGATCGGGTCGAGTACCCAGGTCAAGGGGCTGGTGCCCACTGCCACGCCCTGCTCTTCACCCAAAATACCGTGCTCGGGATAGCGCGCCTGGATCAGCGCGCGCATGGCATCTTCAGCCGCCTTGTCGGCCACCGTCACCGGGTCGTACAACCGCCCGCCCTTGTCCTCGACGTCCAGGCTGGCACGGAAATACGGCGTGATCGCCACAGCGGCGGCATCGGCCAACTGCTCGGCAAAGGCGCGGAATTCGCCAATCTGTTCAGCACTCAGGGACATGGGGCAGGCCTCTTGAAGATGATGGAGGCCAGCATCATACCCGACAACCCGCGCCACAGCAGTCGCCTGCCATAGAGGCCATTATTATGCCACTATCGCTACTTCATTTAACCGTCACTCAATCGTTGTACTAGGATACCCATCACCTCCCGAATGCGGCCCAGGATGCGGGCCAACAGCCAGACGGGAAATTGCACCACCGGACCTCATGGACGACACGATGAATTCGCACCTGCTCTACCCACAAATCGGCAAAGTCATTGCCAGCACCGGCAGCCGCCAATTCCCGCGCATGCTGCACGACCTGATCCAGGCCCACCTGACCATCGACGCCACGCACATACGCCTGCTGCCCGTGGCCCCGGCCGGCCCTGATGCCAACGCGCCCGTGATCAACGAGACCGTATTTTCCTCGGACGTGCAGCCAAGCAGGGACTGCAGCGACCCGACGCGCTTGCACCTGATTCGCCGCAAAGGCGACGCCCGCTACGAAATCCATGTGCTGCGCGCTGACTCCACCTACGGCTTCTCCGCCTTCGAACGCAACCGCCTGGACGACATCTCGCCCCTGCTGCTGCCGATGCTGGAAAAGCACATCGATGCCCTGCAACCCGCCGCCGAGCGCGCCACGCAAGAGAGCCTCGAACAGCGTTTTCTCGACCGCCTGGCGCAATCGGGGCTGAAGCTGTCCGAACGGGAGCGCCAGGTGTGCCTTGGCCTGCTGGCCGGGCATACCGCACCGGAGCAGGCCGAGCGGCTGGATTTGAAGGTGAATACGGTCGAAAGCTATTTGCGCCGGGCGGCGATCAAGCTTGGCATCAGCGGGCGGCATTCGTTGATGCGCTGGATGTATACGGCAGTTTGATCTTGTAATCCCCACCGGGGCACGAATCGCCGTGTAGGAGCAGCCTTGTGCTGCGAAGAGGCCGGTGATAACACCGTGAATCTTCGTTGCTATTACCGGCCTCTTCGCAGCACAAGGCTGCTCCTACAAGGGTTGAGGTACAGGGCACCTCAATCCCGTGCCAGCGCTTCGATCGGGTCAAGCCGGGCCGCGTTGCGCGCTGGCACAAAACCGAACACCACCCCAATCAACGTCGAACAGGCAAACGCCATCACGATCGACGCCGGTGAGAACACCATCTCCCACTGTTTGACGAACAACTCGAACAGGTAGCCGATCCCATACGACAAGCCAATACCGACTAACCCGCCAAACAGGCAGACCATCACTGCCTCCACCAGAAACTGCTGACGAATGTCCGACTGCCGTGCCCCCACCGCCATGCGAATGCCGATTTCGCGGGTACGCTCGGTCACCGACACCAGCATGATGTTCATTACCCCGATACCGCCCACCACCAGCGAAATCACCGCGATCAGCGACAGCAGCAGGGTCAGCGAGCGGCTGGTCTTTTGCACGGTCTGCATGATGCTGTCGAGGTTGTTGGTGAAAAAATCCTTTGTGCCATGGCGTTGCAGCATCAGCTTGGTCACCTCCTCCTCAACCCGCTTGCTGGGCACGCCGTCCTTGATGCGTACGCTGATGCTGTCCAAGTGGCGTTGGCCAAGCACGCGGCCGGCAGCAGTCTCGTACGGCACCCAGATATTCAGCTGGTTGCTGGCGACGAACAGGTTCTTGTTCTCGGCGGTAACGCCGATCACCGTGCACGGCAGGTTCCCCACCAGGATCACCTGCCCCAGCGGATCTACGTTGGGGCCGAACAGGCGCTTGCGGGTGTTGTGGTCGATCACCACCACCTGGGCCTGGCGCCGTGCGTCCTCGGCACTGAACACGATACCGGCGGCCAGGGGAATGTTGCGCACCTGGAAGTAGTGTTCGCTGACGCCATTGAGCTGCACATCGACATCGAGGTTGCGGTAGCGCACCAAGGTGCTCTGGCCGATCACCGGGGTGGCGCTGTCGACGTAGTACAGCGCGTTGAGCGCCGTGACGTCGGCGGGCACCAGGGTTTCGATGGTCTTCGCCCGGCTGTCTCCGAAGTTGCTACCCGAATAGATATCGATGGTGTTGCTGCCAATTGCCTGGATGTCCTTGAGCACGTAGCCCTTGGCCCCTTCGCCGATGGCCGAGATGGACACCACCGAGGTGATGCCAATGACAATCCCGAGCATGGTCAACAAGGTGCGCATGCGGTGCGAGATCAAAGCGATCCAGGCCATCTTGAAGGCCTCGCGGAACATCCCCAGGCTAGCGACCAGGCGCCTTGCCGGCGAGGCGGCCGGTGCCGGCTCGGCCACCGGGGTGGGCATGGCTGCAGTGCCCGTGCGCCGGTCGCTGACGATTTGACCGTCGCTGACCTCGATGACCCGTTCGGCATGCGCGGCGACCTTGGGGTCGTGGGTCACCAGGATCACCGTGTGCCCGGCTGCGTGCAGCTCCAGCAGAATATTCATCACCTCTTTTCCGCTGGCCGTGTCCAGCGCACCGGTCGGCTCGTCGGCGAGGATCACCTGGCCACCGTTCATCAGCGCCCGGCAGATACTCACCCGCTGCTGCTGCCCGCCGGACAACTGGCTGGGGCGGTGCTCCAGATGCCCGGCAAGGCCCAAGCGCGTGAGCAGCTCACGTGCCCGGTCGTGGCGTTGCCCGTGCGCAGTGCCGGCATACACTGCTGGAATCTCGACGTTGTGCAGGGCATCCAGGTGCGGCAGCAGGTGGTAGCGCTGAAAGATGAAGCCAAAATGGTCGCGGCGCAGCGCCGCCAGGGCATCGTCGTCCAGCGTGCGCGTCTCTTGCCCGCCGACCTGGTAGCTGCCACTGCTGGCGTTGTCCAGGCAGCCGAGGATGTTCATCAATGTGGACTTGCCGGACCCGGAGGCGCCGATGATCGCCACCAACTCGCCACTGTGGATCTGCAGATCGATACCCTTCAGCGCCAGGAACTCGCGGTCGCCGGCCAAGAAACTGCGGCTGACCCCCTGCAGGCGCAACAATGGCTCGCCGTTGCTGCAGGCAACGGCGCTGTGTGCGCTCAGCTCGACATTCATGTTCATGCTCACGCCCCTGCTTCGCCAGACACCGGTTCGCCGATCACCACACGGTCACCTTCGGCCAGGCCATCCTTGATCTGCACTTTGACGTTGTTGTTGATCCCCGCCTGCACGTTGCGCACCTGAGCGAAGCCCTTGGCATCGATCACCCGCACCGGGAAGCTGCCGTCGCCATTGCGCGCGCCCAGGGCGGCCACCGGCACAGTGAGCACGCCTTCGGCCGTGTCGAGCACGATGTGCACCTGCGCGGTCATCGAGATGCGCAGGCGGTGCTCGGGGTTCGCCACCTCGAACAGGGCGTTGTAAAACACCGCGCCATTGGGTTTCGTGGCGCTGCCATCGCTGTTGTCGGTGCTTTGCGCGTAGTTCTGCGGGGCCGGTTCGGTGCCGCGCAGCTTGGCGTAGTAGCGTTTGTCTTCACCGAGGATGGTGAAGTACACCGGTTGGCCTGGGCTGATGTGGATCACATCGGCTTCCGACACCTGCGCCTTGACGGTCATGGTGTCGAGGTCGGCCAGCTTGAGCAGCACGGGCGCCAACTGGTTGGCGATCACGGTCTGCCCTTCTTGCGTGACGATGCCCACCACATGGCCGTTGATCGGTGCATTGATACGGGTGTAGCCCAGGTTGACCTTGGCCGTGTCGATCTCGACCCGGGCACTCTGGATTTGCGCATCGAGCGAGCGCACGGCGGCCTGCTGTACCTCGTATTCGGACTCGGCGTTCTCGAAGTCCTGGCGCGATACCGACTCGTCGGCCTGCAGTTCGCGATAGCGCTCATACACCCGCCTGGCCTGCTTGAGCTGGGCCAGGCTAGAACGGCGCTCGGCCTGCAATTTGTCCTCGTCGACCTCAGCCTGGCGCAAGGTATTGCGCAGCACCAGCGGGTCGATTTCGGCCAGCCACTGGCCCTCGGTGACCTTGTCACCCAGCTTGACCTTCAACGAGCGCAACTGGCCCGACACCTGGGCGCCGACGTCAACCTGCTTGATGCCCTGCAACGTGCCGGTGGCCAACACGGCGTTTTCGATGTCGCCACGCTCGACCGTGGCGGTGATGTATTGCGGCGGCTTGGCCGGGGCCTGGACGGCATACAGCGTGATGCCGGCGACCAGGGCCACGGCGATGCCGAGGCTGTATTTGCGGAATCTGGACTTTTCCATGAACACTCACTATCTCTTCGGATTCGCATAACCCGGCCCCAGTGGGGCCGGGAAGGCCCATCTTTAAGGGGTAACCTTGCCGTGGTGCAGCGCCTGCCCGTCGTGCCACCAGGCCGCCAGGCTGAACACATCCGGCACCTTGAGGATGCTGAAGTGGTCACCGGGCCCCTGCCACAGCGCAAGCTTGGGCATCAGTTGCTGCCAACCGGCCTGCATGGCGGCATGCTCGCGGGCATTGCCCAAGGCATCCAGGCCCGGGTCATCCACCAGCACCAGGCCGATCGGCCCGTGGTAGCTCAACGTTGGCCGGTAGGCCGTGCGCAACGCCGTGGCGAAGGTCCGTACGGTGCCGTCCAGCGCCCCTGGCTGCGACCGCGCCGGCAGTAATCCGACCCGCACCATGGCCGCGTGCAGCTGGCTCAACTGCTGGTCTTCGCTGGCCTCGGCAAAGGCGCCTGGGTCAATACCCAGGGTTTTGCCGGTGGACAGCTGCAACGCCTCGATCAGCCGCTGCAAGGCTTCGCCCAGGGTGTAGGGCTGGCCACAGGTGCCCCCCTCGCCCGGCGCTTCGCTGTCGATCAGTGTCAATGAACGCACCTGCCGCCCCTTGGCCTCGAACCGGGCAGCCATGGCATGTGCCACCCAGCCGCCAAACGAATGCCCGACCAGGTTCAGCGGCCCTTGCGGATAAAGCGCCTCGATGGCCTGCACATGGCAATCGGCAGCAGCCTCCACCGAAGTGTGCGGCACCGAGCAGCCGTCCAGCCCCCGCGCCTGCAGGCCGTACAGCGGCCAGTCCGGGCCCAGGGCCTCGGCCAGGCCTATGAAACTGGTGACGCTGTCGCCAGCCCCCGGCACGCAAAACAACGGTGCATGCCCGTGCTGACCGGTCTGGATCGCCACCAAGGGCTGATAAGCCGCTGCCTTGGTGCTGTTCGTGCTAGGCACACTGCCCAGTAGCTGGCCAAGCGCCTGACCGAGCGCGGCCACGTGGGGCGCCTGCATCATGCTGCGGTGGTCCCCCGGCACGCCCAGGAGGATCAGGGCCTGGGACGGCAAGGTCTCGCGCCAGCCCAGAGTCGACTGGCTGTCACTGCCCTGTTCGGCGCGCAGCAGGTGCACCGGCACGCTCAACGGTGAAGGGCGGTAATGTGCCAGCGCATGGCCGTGCGCCAGTTCACGGGTGAAGTAGTGCAGCAGTTGCGCGTCGCTCATGCTCGCCCACAGCCCATAGAGCAACTGGTGCTCGCGGCAGCTGGCGACCAGCGTGGCAAAATCGGCCTGACCGGCCTCCAGTTGCTGCAGGCGTGCCAGCTTGTCGGCGCCTGCCGGGCCTTGCGTGCGCCAGAACGTGCTGCAGTTCAACAGCAACTGCCGTTCGAGTGCTCGTGGCCCCTGCCAGCGCGCCTTGCCCTGGTCGGCCAGGCGCGGCACATAGGTGTCGATCAAACCGAGGAATTCGACCTCCTCGTCCACACCCAGCAATTGGTTAGCCATTTCGAAGGCCAATACTCCGCCGAACGACCAGCCTGCCAGGCGATACGGCCCCTGTGGCTGCACGCTGCGCATCTGTTCGATCTGGTAGCGGGCCAGGCACTCGAGCGTCTGTGGCTGCGCTTGATCGGCCGGGATGCCGGGCAGCCCATAGAGGGCGAAATCACCGGGCAAGTGCTGGCCCAGCACCGGGAAGTAGAAATCCAGGCCGGTGAATTCGTGAACCAGGAACAGCGGCGTCTGGCTGCCCCCTGCACGCACCCGGATCACCCCGCGGTGCGCAGCGTCAGGGCTGCCGAGCCTGGCCGCCAGCAACGCTACGCTGGGGTGCTGGAACACATCGTTGATGGCCACCTTCAGGCCCGCCTTGGTCATCTTGTCGACCAGCCGGATTGCCGCCAGGGAGTGGCCGCCCAGCTCGAAGAAGTTGTCGTGCCGCCCTACCCGCTCCACGCCCAACAGTTCGGACCAGATCGTTGCCAACAGGGTTTCGGTTTCACCTTCTGGCGCTTGGTACTCGCGGTTCTGCAGGGCCTCGGTATCCGGTAATGGCAAAGCCTTGCGGTCGAGCTTGCCGTTGGGGCTCAAGGGCAGTGCCTGCAGGTGGACGAACAGCGCCGGCACCATGAAGGTCGGCAGGCGCCCGAGCAATGCCGAGCGCAGCGCCTCCACCGGGAACGACTCGCCCGTGTAGTAAGCGAGCAACTGCTGCTCATGAGCGATCACCACGGCCTCCTTGACCCCCTCTATTCGCGTCAGGCAGGCCTGAATTTCGCCCAGTTCGATGCGCAAGCCGTGGATTTTGACCTGGTCATCGTTACGGCCCAGGTATTCGATGTTGCCATCGGCCAGGTGACGCGCCAGGTCGCCGGTGCGGTACAGGCGTGCACCAGGGCGGGTGCTGAGCGGGTCTTCGAGGAAGCGTTCGGCGGTCAGTTCAGTGCGGTTCAGGTAGCCTCGGGCGACCTGCACGCCGCCGATGAACAGTTCGCCGGCCACGCCTTGCGGGACCGGCTGGCCTTGGCTGTCGAGTACGTACAGCGTGGTGTTGGCGATCGGTTTGCCGATGGGGGTGTTGTCCGGTGCCGTCACGCAGTGCCAGGCGCTCACGTCCACCGCTGCTTCAGTCGGGCCGTACAGGTTGTGCAGTTCAACGGTTGGCAATTGCGCGTGGAAGCGTCGGACCAGGCTGCCCGGCAAGGCCTCGCCGCTGCACAGGACGCGTTTGAGGCCATCGGTCGACGCGTCGCCATGGGCCAGGAATACATCCAGCATCGAGGGCACGAAGTGCAAGGTGGTGACGTTTTCGCTGCGGATCACCTGACGCAGGTACTCCGGATCGCGATGGCCGCCGGGACGCGCCATGACCAGGCGCGCGCCGGTTTGCAGGGGCCAGAGGAACTCCCATACCGACACGTCGAAGCTGAACGGGGTCTTCTGCAAGACCACGTCTTCAGCGCCGAGGTTATAGGCGTCTTGCATCCACAACAGGCGGTTGACCACGCCGGCATGCTCGTTCATCACACCCTTCGGCAAGCCGGTGGAACCTGAGGTGTAGATCACGTAAGCAAGGTGACGCGGGGTCAAGTTGGTGACAACTGGGTTGCTGGACGGCTGGGCGTTCCAGGTCGGCTGATCCAGGTCGATAACCTGGGCCGAATCCGGTACGTGCCGCGTAGCGCTATGCACCAGCACCGCCACCGGCGCGCTGTCACTCAGCATATGCCGCACGCGCTCCGCTGGGTAATCGGGGTCAACCGGCACATACGCGCAACCCGCCTTGAGGATGGCCAGCAAGCCAACCACCATCGACAGCCCACGTTCAACGCAGATCGCCACCCGATCATCAGGTTTAACACCCAGTTCAATCAGGTGATGCGCTAATCGGTTGGCCTGCTCATTCAGCTGGCAATAGCTCAGTACCCCTTCTTCGGCTTTAACCGCGATCGCATCCGGCGTACGCAACACCTGCGCCTCGATCATCCCGTGCAGGGTCTGCTCAAGGTCATAATCCACCGCCGTGTCGTTAAAGCCCTGCAACAACCGCTTGCGCTCATCGGCATCCGGCAAACCGACATGGCCCGGAATGGCCCGATCGCTCTCCACGAAGGCCCACAGCAGTTGTTGGAAATACCCCGCATAACGCGCGATGGTCGAGCGTTCGAACAGGGCTGTGGCAAACACGATACCGCCGGCAAAACCTTCGGCGCGCTCACCCAGGCTCAGGCTCAGGTCGAACTTGGCGATGCACGCAGGCCCACTCACTGCGCTCACCGACAGGTCGGCCAGTTGCAGCGCCTGGCGCTCCGGGCTGGCGTCCCAGTCCAGGGTGGCCTGGTACAGCGGCGTATGCGCAAGGCTTCGGCGCGGGCGCAGCAACTCGACCACCTGCTCGAACGGCAAGTCCTGATGCGCCTGCCCGCCCAGCACCACGGCCTTTACCCGGGCCAGCAAGGTCGCCACATCCGGTGCCCCCGAGGTGTCCACGCGCAACGCCATGGCATTGACGAACATGCCGACCAGGCCATCCACTTCAGCCTGCCTGCGGTTGGCTACCGGCGAGCCGATCACCACTTCATCCTGGCCGGCAAGCCGGCTCAACAACACTGCCCAAGCCGCCATGAACAGCATGTAAGGCGTGACGCCATGGCGCCGGCACACGGCTTTGAGCTCGGCACTCAGGCGCGGGTCCAGGCTCAGCGCGACGCTGTCACCGGCATACTGCTGACGCTCTGGCCGTGGGTGATCCCAAGGCAGGCTGAGCAGCGCCGGTGCCCCGGCCAGCTGGCCAACCCAGTAATCCGCCTGTTGGCGCAGCGCATCGCCGCTCAGCCAGCGCCGCTGCCACAAGGCATAGTCGATGTACTGCACGGGCAAGGCCGGCAAGGGGTCGTCGCCACCGCAACTGAAGGCTTGGTACAACTCGCCAAGCTCGCGCACCAACACCCCCAGCGACCAACCGTCGGCCACCAGGTGGTGCAAGGTCAGCAGTAGCAGGTGGTGGTCCTCGGCCAGCTGCAGCAGGCGCCCACGCACCGGCAGGTCGCGGCTAAGCACGAAGGGTTGGCTCGCCTCCTGGCGGATCAGCGCCGCAATAGCGGCTTCATCCAGGCCCTGGCAAAGGTCCCGGTCAAACAGGAAGCCTTCGCTACCGGTGGCCAGCACCACCTGCGGCTCGCCTTCCTGTTCGACAAAATGGCTGCGCAGGCTTTCATGGCGCTCGACCAGACGCCTTAACGCACGCTCCAGCGCCCCAGAGTCCAAACGGCCCTCCAGGCGCAGGGCCAGGGGAATGTGATAGGCCGCGCTGGCTTCCTCCATCTGCGCCAGAAACCACAGCCGCTGTTGGGCGAACGAAAGCGGTAAAGCACCGTCACGCGGGCCCGGCTGGATGGCCGGCAAGGTGTCGCCGTCACGCGCAAGGCAGGCGGCCACCGCTGCCAGGCTGTCATCGGCAAACAGGTCGCCCAATGCCAGCTCCAGCCCCAGGCGTTGGCGAACTTGGGCCAGCATGCGCATCGCCAGCAGTGAATGGCCGCCCAATTCGAAGAAGCGGTCGTGACGCCCGACGCGTTCCAGGTGCAGCAGTTCGCCCCACAACGTGGCCAGCGCCTGCTCGCGCTCGCCTTCCGGTGCTTCGTACGCTGTCACCGCCAAGTCCTGGGGTGCCGGCGCCGGCAAGGCCTGGCGATCAACTTTGCCATTGTTGTTCAGTGGCATCCGCGGCAATGCCACAAATGCGGTAGGCACCATGTAATCCGGCAAGCGCCCACGCAGGAAGGCTCGCAGGTCAGCGGCCTCCACTGGGGCCTCGTGCCGGGTAAACCAGGCCACCAGCCGCAGTGGGCCCTGCTCGTTCGGCACAGCCATCACCACGATTTCACCGACACCCGGTGCCAGTGCCAACTGCTGCTCGATTTCGCCCAGCTCGATCCGGTAACCGCGAATTTTGACCTGGTCGTCATTGCGCCCCAGGCACTCCAGTTGGCCGTCGGCCTGCCAGCGTACAAGGTCGCCGGTGCGGTACAGCCGAGCGCCCGGCTGCGGGCTGAACGGGTCATCGATAAACCGCTGCGCCGTCAATTCTGGGCGGTTCAGATAACCCAGCGCCACGCCGTCGCCGCCGATATACAGTTCACCGACCACGCCTTGCGGCACGGGCTGTTGCCAGGCGTCCAGCACATACACCTGGGTATTGCCGATCGGCCGGCCAATCGGCACTTGAGCTGCATCGGGCGCCAATTCACGCACCTCGCAGGTCACCGCGAACGTGGTGGTTTCGGTGGGCCCGTAGCCATTGAGCAGGCGCAGCCCAGGTGCTTTGTGCAGCAGCGTGTGGAAGGCTGCAGGTTCGGCACGCTCACCGCCGCTGATCAGCACACGCAACGCGGCCAGGGCCTCGGGGATCAACTGCACGTACTGGTTGAACAACGCCGTGGTCAAGAACAGAACGGTGATGCCCTGCTCCGCCAGCGCCTTCGCGAACAGTGCCGGGTCGACCAGCGTGCGGTGGTCGATCACCCGCACCTGCCCGCCATTGAGCAATGCGCCCCACACCTCCAGGGTGCTGGCATCGAACGCCGGGTTGGAAGCGAAAGCGATGCGGTCGCTGGCCAGCAACCCGGCATACCGCTCGTTCAGCACCAACCGCGCAATACCCCGGTGCGGCACGCACACGCCCTTGGGTTTGCCTGTGGTGCCAGAGGTGTACATCACATAGGCCGCACTGCCAGCGTCCTGGGCCACCCCAGGGTTGTGGCCAGGCTGTTCATCGAGGACCAGTTGGTCCAGGTCGACCCGCGGCACCGCATACTCAACCGGTGTGCCAGCAAGCGTCAGCAGCGCGGTGGCCTGGCAATCCTCGACCATGAAGGCCTGGCGCTCGGTCGGGGCATGAATGTCGAGCGGCACATAGACCGCGCCACACTTGAGCACAGCCAGTTGCGCGACCAGCAGGTGCAACGAGCGCGGCAGCAGCACGGCCACATAGGCACCCGGTACCACACCTGCGCCCATCAGGTAATGGGCCAGGCGGTTGGCGCGTTCGTTGAGTGCCCCGTAGCACAGCGCCTGGTCGCCCTGCACTGCCGCCACGGCCAGGGGATGGCGCGCCACGCGCTGCTCAAAAAGCTGCTGCACGGCCTGGTCACGGGGGTAATCGCGCTGCGTGGCATTGAAACTGTGCAGCAAGGTCTGGCGCTCGGCGTCGCCAAGCAACGGCAACTGTGCTAGCGGCTGTTGATCATCGCCGATCATGGCCCAGAGCAAGGTCTCGAAGTAGCCAACATAGCGCCGCACGGTTGTTTCGTCGAACAGCGAGGTGGCGTAGTCCAGGCTGCCGGCCAGCGTGTCGCCGAACTCGCCGAGGTTCAGCGTCAGGTCGAACTTGGCGACCTGGCCAGCCTGGGCCACGGCCTCCAACTGCAGGCCCGGCAGTTGCAAGGCGCCACCTTCGATCGCCTGCCAGTTGAGCGTGGCCTGGAACAAGGGGGTGTGGCCGAGGCTGCGCACTGGGCGGACGATTTCCACCACCTGCTCGAATGGCAGGTCCTGGTGCGCCTGAGCCTCCAGCACGCGCGTACGGACCTGCTCCAGCAGGGTTTGCGCCGTCGGTGCGGCAGCCGTGTCGATGCGCACGGCCAGGGTATTGACGAACAAGCCAACCAGCGGCTCCAGCTCGGCACGGCCGCGGCCCGCCACAGGGCAACCGATGACGATTTCGCCCTGACCGGACAGCCGCGTCAACACGGCGGCCCAGGCACTGAGCACAGCCATGTACAGGGTTACCCCGTGGCGCTGGGCCAGGCTGCGCAGGCCAGCCGCCAGGCGGGGCTGCAACTGCAGTGGCAGGCTTGCGCCGGCAAAGTCCTGGCGTTCGGGGCGTGGGCGATCACTGGGCAGCTTGAGCAGGCTGGGTGCACCGCCCAGGGCCTGGCGCCAGTAATCGGCCTGGCGCTGCAACTGGGCGCCGGCCAACCAGCGGCGCTGCCACACGGCATAGTCGCCGTACTGGATGTCCAGGGCCGGCAGCGGATTATCCTGGCCCTGGCAGCAGGCCGTATACAGCGCGCTCAGTTCGCGGGTCAGCACGCCCAGCGACCAGCCATCGGCAACGATGTGGTGCACGGTCAGGGCCAGCACATGGTGTTCTGCGCCTAGACGCAGCAAACGCGCTCGCAACAGCGGCCCGTGGGCCAGGTCGAAAGGCGCACTGGCCGCTTCATGCAAGCGGGCGGGCAGCGCATCGACGCTCAGGTCTTCACGCTGGAACCAATCGGCACCCGCGGTGGCGGCCAGCACCACCTCGGCACTGTCATCGCGTGGTACGAAGCGGCTGCGCAAGGTCTCGTGGCGCTCGATGATGCCCAGCAAGGCCGCTTCCAGCGCATCGGCATCCAGTGCCCCGCGCAGGCCCAGGGCCAGCGGCACATTGTAAGCCTGGTTGCCGCCTTCCATTTGCGCCAGGAACCACAACCGCTGTTGGGCGAACGACATCGGCAGCGGCGCGTCGCGCGGCACCGGGCGTATCGCTGGCAGCTCACTGCGCCCGGCATGGGCCAGTACCTCGGCCACGGCGGCCAGCTCGGGGTTGGCGAACAGGTCGGCCAGGCTCAGTTCGACACCCAGGCGCAGGCGCACCTGGGAGACCATGCGCATCGCCAGCAGTGAATGCCCGCCCAAGCTGAAAAAATGGTCGCGACGGCCGACTCGCTCAACGTGCAGCAACTCGGCCCATAGTGTTGCCAGCGCCTGCTCCAACGCCCCTTCGGGGGCCTCGTAGCCCTGCTCGAACAGCGCCGAGCGCTCGGGGCGTGGCAATGCGCGGCGGTCGAGTTTGCCGTTGGCCGTCAGCGGCAACGCCGGCAGCTCGACATAGGCCACAGGCACCATGTATTCCGGCAGGTGCGCCTGCAATTGGCTGCGTAGGCCTTCTGGGGTGAGCGGTTCGACACCTGCCTGGGCGGTGAAGTAGGCCACCAGGCGCGGCTGGCCGGGCTGGTCCTCACGGGCCAGCACCACGGCTTCATCGATGCCAGCCAGGGCGTTCAGCCGGCTTTCGATCTCGCCCAGTTCGATGCGCACGCCGCGGATCTTGACCTGGTCATCGTTGCGCCCCAGGTAGTCCAGGGTGCCGTCCGCCAGCCAGCGCACCAGGTCGCCTGTGCGGTACATGCGCCCACGGGCGGCGAAGGGGTCGTCGAGGAAGCGCTCGGCGGTGAGCGCCGGGCGGTTCAGGTAGCCCCGGGCAACCCCAGCGCCACCAATGTACAGCTCACCTGGCACACCCAGCGCGACAGGCTGCAGGTGTGGGTCGAGTACGTACAGACGGGCGTTATCGACCGGCCGACCGATGTGCAGCGCTCCGCCCGCTTCCACCGCGCCGGAGCTGGCCACCACCGTGGTTTCGGTCGGGCCGTAGTTGTTGACCACGGCAAAGCGCTGGGTGCGGTTGAACTGGCGCAGACGGTCACCGCCGATCAACAGGGTGCGTAGGGTCGAGTGTTCGAGCTGATGGTTGAAGGCATACTCGGCCACCGGCGTCGGCAAGAAGCTCACGTCCAGGGGCTGCGCCTGCCACCAGGCAAGCATGGCATCCAGGTCGTCGTTGCCCTCCGACGCCGGCGCCAGGTGCAACGTGGCCCCGGCGCACAACGCCGGCCAGACTTCCCAGGCCATGGCGTCGAAACCAAAACCGGCCAGGCTCGAAGTGTGCCGGCCATGGCACAGGTCGAAGGCGCGGCAGTGCCAGTCGACCAGGTTGTTGACGGTCTGGTGCTCGACCACCACGCCCTTGGGCTGCCCGGTGGAACCGGAGGTGTAGATCACATAGGCCAGGTGGCACGCGCTCAGCCCCGGCACAACCGGGTCGCTCTCGCATACAGGCCAGTGCGGCTGGTCGAGCAGCACCACCGGCACCGCGACAGGCCCCAGGCGCTCACGCAGCGTCTGCTGCGTCAGCACCGCTACCGGGCCGCTGTCATTCAGCAGGTAGTGCACGCGCTCATCCGGGTGGGCGGGGTCTACCGGCACGTAACCGGCTCCGGCCTTGAGTACCGCCAACAAGCCCACCAGCGTCTGAAGGCTGCGCCGCGCCACCACGGCGACGCGGTCGTCAGGCCGCACGCCCAGGTTGATCAGGTGCTGCGCCAGGGCATTGGCCTGGCGGTTGAGCTCGGCGTAACTCAAGCGCGTACCGTTACAGGTGGCGGCGACGGTGTCAGGGTGCAGCTCGGCGCGGTGTGCAATGCGCTGGTGCAGGGTCAGTTGCCGCTCATAGGGGGCCGGATAATCGTTGAACGCTTCCAGCAGCTCCGTGCGCTCGCTGTCGGGGAGCATGGCCAGCGCCAGGACCGACGACTGCGGTGCCTGCACCAGGCTTTCGAGGGTCTGCTGCAGGTAAGCACAGACGCGCTGCGCCGGCACTTCGGCGCTGGCCAGCAAGGTCAGGCGAAACGCTTCGCCCAAGTCGTCGACGCTGAGCGTCAAGGGATAGTTGGTGGCCTCGGCAGACTCGACGATGTCGATGCCGGCCTGGGCTGCGCGGCGTGGCTGAGTGCTGTCCACTGCGCTGTGGCGGTAGTTGAGCAAGGCATTGAACAGCGGCGCCGGCGCCGCCACACCGCTGCACCGCTGGGCCAGGGCCAGTGGCGCGTGTTCATGGCGCATCAATGCGCTCAGCCGTTGGTGGGTGGCGCGGATCGCCGTCGGCAAGTCAGCACTGTCCAGGTCAACGCGTACCGGCAGGGTATTGATGAAAATCCCCAGCGCCCGGTCGGTGGCTTCGGCGCCCTGCAAGCGCCCCATCAGCACTGTGCCGAACACCACCTGCTCGCGCCCCGTCAGCCCGCCCAGCACGCGGCCCCAGGCCAGGTGGAAGAGGCTGGCGACGCTCACGCCCAGGCTTCGTGCCTGGCTGCGTAACTGCTGGCACAGCGCAAGTGGCAGGTCGAGTGCGTGCTCGTTGTGCACCTCGCCCACGCCTTGCACATCCTGGATGCCGTAGGCCAGGGTCGACGCGTCGATCCCACCCAGCATGTCGCGGAAAAACGCCTCGTGTTCGGCCTCGCTGATACCCAGCACGGCTTGTGCCACATAATTGCGAAACGGCACCGGGGTGCCCAGCCGATCACCCTCGCCGGCCAGAAACGCGATCAGTTCGTGACGCACCACTTCCAAGGCACTGTGGTCCATGGCGATATGGTGGAACTGCAGGGTGGCGGCCAGTGCGCCATCGGCTTGCTCGGCCTCACGCAGCAGGCGGATTAGCGGTGCCTGGGTCAGGTCGAGCCTGCCGCGCATGGGGTCGTTGTCGGGTAACGTCGCCACCTGCAGGTCAGCGCGGCGCCAGACCACCTGCACCGGCGTTTCCAGCCCTTCCCAGTGCACCGAGGTGCGCAAGATGTCGTGGCGGGCAATTACACCACGCAGCGCATCGGCAAACGCCTGCAAGCGGGCTTCGCTGGCAAACACGAAACGCGCCTGCATCACGTACGGGTCGCTGTCGGTGGCACTGGCGTGGTGGAACAGCATGCCCTGCTGCAGCGGTGCCAGTGGGTAGACATCTTGCACGTTGGCCGCGCCGCCGGGGATGCAAGCGACGATGCGTTCAAGGGTGCCCTGGTCCAGGTCGATCAGGTTGAGGTGCTGCGGCGTAATGCGCGTGCAGCCCGGCTCGATGAGGTTGGACGGCACGTGTACCGCACCCTGTTTCACGGCCACGTACTCGCCGCGCTCGATCATCGCCACCAGCGTTGGCTTGTGTTCACGCAGTTGCGCCACCAACGCGGGGTCGGTCAGGGCCTGACGGTTGCCCTGGACGGCCAGTTGGCCGTCCTTCAACGCCAGTTGCACGTTTTTGGCCGTCAGTGTTGCCAGTAGTTGGTTGATGCTCACAGGACGATCTCCATTCTGTCTGTGATGGCTGCGTAGCCCGCCAAGGTCGGTTGGTCGAACAGGGCGCGCACGTCGGCTTCCAGGCCTTGATCACGCAGGCGGGAGGTGAGGGTCACCGCCAGCAGCGAATGGCCGCCCAGTTCGAAGAAGTTGTCGTGGCGCCCTACCCGCTCCACGCCCAGCAGCTCAGCCCATATCGTTGCCAGCAGGGTTTCGGTTTCGCCTTCTGGGGCTTGGTACTCGCGGTTCTGCAGGGCCTCGGTATCCGGCAGTGGCAAAGCCTTGCGGTCGAGCTTGCCGTTGGGGCTCAGGGGCAATGCGTCCAGGTGCAGGAACAGCGCGGGCACCATGAACTCCGGCAGGTGGGCCAGCAATGCCGTGCGCAGAACGTCTGTGGCCTGCTGCTCACCGGTGTAATACGCCACCAGACGCTGGTCGCGGGCGACAACAACTGCCTCCTTCACGCCTTCGATGGCCGTCAGGCCAGCCTGGATTTCACCCAGCTCGATGCGTAGGCCGCGCAGCTTCACCTGGTCATCGTTGCGGCCCAGGTATTCGATGTTGCCATCGGCCAGGTGCCGCGCCAGGTCGCCGGTGCGGTACAGGCGTGCACCAGGGCGGGTGCTGAACGGGTCGTCGAGGAAGCGTTCGGCGGTCAGTTCGATGCGGTTCAGGTAGCCTCGGGCGACTTGCACGCCGCCGATGAACAGCTCGCCAGCCACGCCTTGCGGGACCGGCTGGCCTTGGCTGTCGAGTACGTACAGCGTGGTGTTGGCGATCGGTTTGCCGATGGGGGTGTTGTCCGGCGCCGTCACGCAGTGCCAGGCGCTCACGTCCACCGCTGCTTCAGTCGGGCCGTACAGGTTGTGCAGTTCAACGGCTGGCAATTGCGCGTGGAAGCGTCGGACCAGGCCGCCTGGCAAGGCTTCGCCGCTGCACAGGACGCGCTTCAACGAAGCCGCCGAGACATCACCATGGGCCAGGAATACATCCAGCATCGAAGGCACGAAGTGCAAGGTGGTGACATTTCCGTTACGGATCACCTGACGCAGGTACTCCGGATCGCGATGGCCGCCGGGGCGAGCCATGACCAGACGTGCGCCGGTTTGCAGCGGCCAGAGGAACTCCCACACCGACACGTCGAAGCTGAATGGGGTCTTCTGCAAGACCACGTCGTCAGCGCCGAGGTTATAGGCGTCTTGCATCCAAAGCAGTCGATTGACCACGCCGGCATGCTCGTTCATCACGCCCTTCGGCAAGCCGGTGGAGCCTGAGGTGTAGATCACGTAGGCAAGATGACGCGGGGTCAAGCCGGTGACAACTGGGTTGCTGGACGGCTGGGCGTTCCAGGTCGGCTGATCGAGGTCGATAACCTGGGCCGAATCAGGTACGTGCCGCGTAGCGCCATGCACCAGCACCGCCACCGGCGCGCTGTCGCTCAGCATATGCCGCACGCGCTCAGCTGGGTAATCCGGGTCAACCGGCACATACGCGCCACCCGCCTTGAGGATGGCCAGCAAACCAACCACCATCGACAGCCCACGCTCGACGCAGATCGCCACCCGATCATCAGGTTTAACACCGAGTTCAATCAGGTGATGCGCTAATCGGTTGGCCTGCTCATTCAGCTGGCAATAGCTCAGTACCCCTTCTTCGGCTTTAACCGCGATCGCATCCGGCGTACGCAACACCTGCACCTCGATCATCCCATGCAGGGTCTGCTCAAGGTCATAATCCACCGACGTGTCGTTGAAGCCCAGCAGCACACGCTCACGCTCCTGCGCTTCCAGCACCGGCAAGCGCTGCACCGGCAGTTCCGGCGTCTGCTCCAGCGCCTCGACCATGGCCTCCAACACCTGGTTCATCTGCCCGCAGATACGCGCCGCGCCTACGTCGGCCGGGGTCATGGCAACCAGGCGGAAGCCCTCCCCCAGGTCATCCACGTTCAACCCCAGCGGGTAGTTGCTGCGTTCCTGGCTTTCCAGGTTGTCGATACCTTGTGTCGCCTGCCGCTGGCTGTCAGTGACCTGCGTGCTGTGCCGGTAGTTGAGCATGGCGCTGAACAACGGCAAGGGCGCAGCCACGCCACTGCAGCGCTGGGCCAACGCCAGCGATGCATGCTCGTGGGCCAGCAAGGCACTGAGGCGCTGATGGGTAGCACGGGCCCCTTCACGCAGGCTGATACCGCCCAGGTCGACCCGCAGCGGCAAGGTGTTGATGAACATGCCCAGCGCCCGCTCGGCGCCTTCACCGCCTTGCAGGCGGCCCAGCAGTACGGTGCCGAACACCACGCTGTCCTGGCCACTGGCGGCCGCCAGCAGGCGCGCCCAGGCCAGGTGGAACAGGCTGGCGACGCTGATACCCAATTGCCGGCCTTGTTGGCGCAGCCGTTGTGCCAAGTCGTCACGCAGCCACAGCTGGGCCTCCTCGATGTCACGGCCGTCACCCTGCACATCGCTAAGGCCAAACGGCAGCGTTGGCGCGTCGATATCCGCCAGTTGCCCGCGGAAGAACGCTTCATGCTCGGCCTGGCTGATACCCAGCCGCGCCTGGGCCACGTAGTTGCGGTACGGCACCGGTGCCTGGGCCGGCTCGGCCGCACCCTGCAGATAACCGATCAGCTCCTCGCCGACCACTTCCATGGCCGTGTGGTCGAGCACGATGTGGTGGAACTGCAAGGTGGCTTCGATGCGGGCCGCGCCCGGCTGCTGCGTGTACAGCAGACGGATCAGCGGTGCCTTGCTCAGGTCGAGCATTGCCTCGCTGTCGCGACCACGCGCCATGACCGACAACGGCGCCTGCCGCCAGACCACCTGCACCGGCTGCGGCAGGCCTTCCCAGAGTACCGCTGTGCGCAGCACGTCGTGGCGGGCGATGACCTTGTCCAACGCTGCCGCAAAGTTGTTCAAGTGTTCGCGGCTGGCGAACCCGAAGCGCGACTGCAGCACATAAGGGTCGTGCCCCTGCGCGCTGAGGTGGTGGTACAGGATGCCTTCCTGCAAGGGTGCCAGCGGGTAGATGTCCTGCACATTGCGGGCACCGCCGGGTACCTGGGCAACGATACGGTCGATGGCCGCCTGCTCCAGCGCCACCAGCGGCAGCATGCCGGGGGTGATGTGCGGGCAGCCGGCCGGGATCAGGTTGTCCGGCACCTGCACTTGTTGCACCTGGCCCAGGGTCGTCGCCAGTGCCGCCACCGTCGGCTGGCCAAACAGCGTACGCACATCCACCTGCACGCCCTCGCGGCGCAAACGCGCGGTCAGGTTCACCGCCAGCAACGAATGGCCACCCAGCTCGAAGAAGTTATCGTGCCGGCCCACTCGCTCGACGCCCAGCATGTCGGCCCACACCGCTGCCAGGGCCATTTCCACTTCGCCCTGCGGGGCGACATAGGCCTGGCCTGCAAGCAGCGCCGGATCCGGGTCGGGCAACGCCTTGCGGTCGAGCTTGCCATGGCTGGTCAACGGCAGTGCTGGCAGGCAGGTGAAGGCCAACGGCACCAGGTGTGCGGGCAGGCTTGCCTGCAAAGCCTGGCGCAGTGTGTCCACTGCCACCGGTGTGGTTTCAGTGAACCAGGCCAGCAGCCGCTCGCCACGCACCAGCACCACCGCATCGCCGATACCAGGCTGCGCGGCAAGTACGCTTTCGATCTCGCCAAGCTCTACCCGTACGCCGCGGATCTTCACCTGGTCGTCGTTACGGCCCAGGTAATCCAGAGTGCCGTCAGCGTTCCAGCGCACCAGGTCACCTGTGCGGTACAGCCGCGCATGGGGTTGGGCGGTGAACGGATCGGCAATGAAGCGCTCCTCGGTCAGTGCCGGGCGGTTGAAGTAACCGCGGGCCACCCCGGCGCCGCCAATGTACAACTCGCCCACGGCGCCCACCGGCACCGGCTGGCGGCGCTCGTCGAGCACATACACCTGGGTGTTGGCGATAGGCTTACCGATATGCAGCCCCCCCGCGGGTATCAGTTGCCCGGACGTGGCCACCACGGTGGCTTCGGTCGGGCCATAGTTGTTGACCAGGGCAAAACCTGGGTCGCGCTCGAACTGGCGCAGGCGATCGCCGCCGACCAGCAGCGTGCGCAAGGTCGGGTGCTGACGCTCGCGGCGCAGCGCCTGTTCGGCCACGGGTGTGGGCAGGAAGCTGACGGCCAGCGGCTGCTCCAGCCACCAGTCGAGCAATTCGTCGACGTGCTCACCGGCAATGCGTGCGGGCGGCACGTGCAGCACGGCCCCCGTGCACAGCGCCGGCCACACCTCCCAGGCCACCGCATCGAAGCCGAAACCGGCCACCGTGCTGGTATGGCTGCCGGCTTTCAAGGCAAAGGCCTCACAGTGCCAGTGCACCAGGTTGGCCAGGGTCGCATGCTCGACCATCACCCCTTTCGGCTGGCCGGTAGAGCCGGAGGTGTAGATCACATACGCCAGTTGGCGATCATCCAGGCCTGCCACGCAGGGGTTGCTGTCGGCTGCGCCCTGCCAGGCATCGCGGTGCAGCTCGACACGTGGGGTGTCCCCCACCAGCGCCAGGGTGGCCGCATCGACCAGCACCAATGCCGGCGTGCTGTCTTCAAGCAGGTAGGCGATGCGTTCGCTTGGGTAGGCCGGGTCGATCGGCACATAGGCCGCACCGGCCTTGAGGATGGCCAGCAGGCCGACCAGGCGCTCCAGGGTGCGCGGCAAGCACAATGCCACCCGGTCGCCGACCTTCACCCCGCGGCTGATAAGGTGATGCGCCAGGCGGTTGGCGCAGCGATTAAGCTCGCCGTAGCTCAGTACCTGGCCATCCTGCACCAGCGCTGCCGCTTGCGGTGCGCGGGCCGCCTGGGCCTCGACCAAGGCGTGCACGGCCTGCCCTTTCGGGTAGTCGCGTGCAGTGGCATTGAACGCTTCCAGCACCTGCTGCCGTGCCACCGGGTCCAGGATCGACAATGCCTCGACCGGCTTGGCCGCAGACTGCGTCAGCGCCTGCAGCAGTTCGACCAGGGCCTGGTTCATCCAGCCAGCGACCCGCTCGGCGCCAATGCCTGCCTGGGCCAGCACACTCAAGGCAAAGCCTTCGCCCAGGTCGTCGACACTGAGGGTCAGCGGGTAGTTGCTGCGCTCCTCACCGCCCAGCAGGCGAACACCCTGGCTGTGGGTATCGCCGTCGGCAGGCACCCCTGCCGTGCTGTGGCGGTAGTTGAACAGGGCGCTGAACAACGGTGTGGACGCCGCCACGCCACTGCAGCGCTGGGCCAACGCCAGCGAGGCATGCTCGTGCGCCAACAGCGCCGAGAGCCGCTGATGGGTGGCGCGCACCGCCTGCGCCACCGGTGCAGTCAAGTCGATGCGCAGCGGCAAGGTGTTGATGAACACGCCCAATGCCCGGTCGGCCCCTTCACCGCCCTGCAAGCGCCCCATCAGCACGGTGCCAAACACAACATCGGTGCGGTTGGCGAGCACACCCAGCACCCGTGCCCAGGCCAGGTGCGCCAGGCTCGCGGCACTCACGCCAAGCTGCCGAGCCTGTTCGCGCAAGCCGCGCGCCACGATGGCGTCGATGACCAGGTGGGCTTCTTCGATAGCGTGGCCGTCACCCTGTACGTCGCTCAGGCCAAACGGCAAGGTCGGGGCATCAAGGTCCCCCAGCATCTCGCGGAAGAACGCTTCATGGCTGGCATCGTCGGCCCCAAGGCGGGCTTGGGCAACATAGGTGCGATAAGGCACTGGCGCCGGCAAGCGTTCGCCCTGGCCCGCCAGCAACACCTGCATCTCGCTGGCGATGACTTCCATGGCGGTATGGTCCAGGGCCAGGTGATGGAATTGCAGAATCGCCACCACGCGCTGGTTGGCCGGGTCATCGGCATGCAGCAGGCGCAGCAAGGGTGCCCGCGACAGGTCGAGGCGCTGGTGACGGGCGTCGAAGCGGGCCTGCAAGGCATCGATCACCGACCCGGTAGCCAGGCCTTCGATTGCGCTCACCTGCATCCTCGCTTCCCGCCAGACCACTTGTACTGCGTGCGCAAGCCCTTCGCTGACCACTGCGGTGCGCAGAATGTCGTGCCGGTCGATGACCTGCTGCAAGGCGCCCGCCCAGCGCTGCAAGTGCGCCAGGCTGTCGAAGGCCAGGCGCGACTGCAGCAGGTACGGGTCGCCCTGTGCGGCGCTCAAGTGGTGGTACAGGATGCCCTCCTGCAGCGGGGCCAGCGGGTAGATCTCTTGCACATTGGCGGCGCCGCCCGGCACCGTGGCGACGATACGGTCGATACTGGCCTGGTCGAGCTCGATCAGGCTGAGCATGTCCGGGGTGATGTGGCGGGCCGTGTGTGGCACACGGTTGGCGGGCACCTGCACCTCGCGACCGCTGCCCACGGCGGCGGCCAGCGCCGCCAGGGTGGGCTGGGCAAACAGCACGCGCACATCGGCACTGAGGCCGGCCTTGCGCATGCGCTCGACCAGGGTCACGGCCAGCAGCGAATGGCCGCCCAGCTCGAAGAAGTGGTCGTGGCGCCCGACCTGCGCGACCTTGAGCAGGTCGGCCCAGATCGCCGCCAGGGTGGTTTCGACCTCACCCTGTGGCGCCTCGAAGGCGCGGCTGAGTACTGCCTCGTTGCCGGGCTGCGGCAAGGCACGGCGGTCGAGCTTGCCGTTGGCGGTCAGCGGCAGTGCATCCAGGCACACGTAGGCCGCTGGCAGCATGTAGTCCGGCAACTGACCTTGCAGCTGTTGGTGCAGTTCGGCAATGCCAAGGGCCGGATTGTTGGCGGTGAAATAGGCCACCAGGCGCTTGTCACCGGGCACGTCCTCACGCACTACCACGGCCGTGTCACGCACACCGGCACACGCGCCCAGGCGCGCTTCGATTTCACCCAGCTCGATGCGGAAGCCTCGCAGCTTGATCTGCTGGTCGGCACGGCCCAGGTAACGCAACGTGCCGTCGGCCTGCCAGCAGGCCAGGTCGCCACTGCGGTACATGCGCGCACCCGGCTCACGGCTGAACGGGTCCTCGAGGAAGCGCTCAGTGGTAAGAGCCGGCTGGCCGAGGTACCCCAAGGCGACGCCAGCGCCGCCGATGTACAGCTCACCGACCGCGCCAACCGGCAACGGCTGCTGACGGGCGTCGAGCACGTAGCAACGGGCATTGCCGATCGGCCTGCCAATCGGGATGCTGCCCTCGCCGACCGTGGCGATGAGGTGGGTGGTGCTGAAGGTGGTGGCTTCAGTCGGGCCATAGCCATTGAGCAGGTGTTGTGGGGCGCCTTCGCGCAGCACCCGGCCGACGATGGCCGGGTCCAGCACATCGCCGCCCACCATCAGGTAGCGAAGCTTGGCGAATGCCGGCAGCAGGTCATCGGCAAACTGATGGAACAGGCCGGCAGTCAGCCACAGCACGCTGACGCGCTGCTCCAGCAACACCTCACGCAAGGCCTGACGCGACAGTACCTGATCCTGGTCGATGACGACCACCGTGCCGCCGTTGAGCAGCGGCGCCCAGACTTCCAGGGTACTGGCGTCGAACGCAGGGTTGGAGGCGAACGCGACACGGTCCTGGCAGGTGAATTCGGCAAAGCCGTTGTTGATCACCAGGCGCACGATGGCCCGGTGCGGCACTTGCACGCCCTTGGGGGTGCCGGTAGAGCCGGAGGTGTACATGATGTAGGCGGCGCTTTCGGCAGCTACCGCCAGGCCCGGCGACTGCTGCGCGTACCCGGTGAGGTCGAGGCGGTCCAGCTCGACGCGCAGGGCATTGCCTACCCGCTGTTCGCTGCTGAAGGTGAGCAAGACACGCGCCTGGCTGTCTTCGATCATGAAGGCCTGGCGCTCGGCAGGCGCGTTGCTGTCCAGCGGCACGAACACCGCCGCGCATTTGCTCGCCGCCAGTTGCGCAGCCAGTAACTCGATGCTGCGGGGCAGCAGCAGGGCCACACGATCGCCAGGGCGCACGCCCAGGGCGAGCAGGTGGTGAGCCAGGCGGTTGGCGTGCTGTTCGAGCTGCTCATAGCTCCACTGCCGGCCACCGTGAACCACCGCCGGTGCAGCCGGGCTGAGCGCGGCATAGGTGCCAAACAGGGTGTGCAGCGCATGTTCCCGTGGGTAATCGCGGCGGGTGGCATTGAAGCCTTGCAACACCAGTTCGCGCTCGGCAACTGCCAGCTGGCTCACCTTGTGCAGGGCCGTGGTCGGCGCCTGCGCAAGGGCTTGGGCCAGTTGCTCAAGGGCGGTACTGAGCAGGCGGCAGACCTGCGCGCCATCGACTTCCGGCACCGCTTGCACGGTCAGCACAAAGGCGTCGCCCACGTCGTCGACGTTGACCACCAATGGATAGTTGCTGCGCTCATGCGCGGCCAGTTGCTCGATACCCTGCCAGGCCTGGCGCAGCTCGGCCTTGGCCGGTGCACTGTGGCGGAAGTTGAGCAGGCTGGTGAACAGCGCCTGAGACGCCGGCACTGCGCTGCAACGCTGAGCCAACGCCAGCGAGGCTTGCTCATGGGCCAGCAGGCGGGCCAGCCGCTGGTGGGTCAGGCGTACGCCCTCGGCCACCGCCGTGGCACCCACGCTCACCCGCAGCGGCAAGGTGTTGATGAACATGCCCAGGGCCCGTTCAGCCCCCTCGCCGCCTTGCAGGCGACCGAGCAACACCGTGCCGAACACCACTTCCTCGCGCCCTGACAGTTGCGCCAACACCTGCCCCCAGGCCTGGTGCACCAGGCTGGCGACGCTGATGCCAAGCAGGCGCGCCTGCTCGCGCAAACGGCCGGCCAGCGCCGTGTCCAGGGCCAGACGGCTGTCCAGTACACGGCTGCCGTCACTGAGCGCATCGCGTAGGCCGAATACCGTGGTGGGTTCGTCGATGTCGCCCAGCAGCTCGCGGAACAGTGCCTCGTCAGCCTGGGTATCGGCGCCCAGGCGTGCCTGCGCCACATAGTTGCGGTAGGGCACGCTGGCCTGCGACAGGGCCTGGCCTTGCAGCACAGCGGTGATCTCGGCCACCAGCTGTTCGACGGCTGCGTGGTCGAGGATGATGTGGTGGATCAGCAGCGTGGCTTCCACGCGTCCCTCGCCGTGGCTAGGGAGCAGGCGGATCAAGGGGGCCTTGTTCAAGTCGAGCGTGGTGCTGCTTTCATCACCGCGCACGGCTGCGCCGACTGCCGGCACAGTGTGCCAGACGACCTGCACGGGCTCCTCCAGGCCCTGCCAGTGGATGCTGGTGCGCAGGATGTCGTGACGGGCGATGACCTGGTCGAGCGCTGCGGCAAAGGCATCGAGTTCGGCTTGCGTCGGGAAGGCAAAGCGTGCCTGCAGCACGTAGGGGTCTGCGCCTTCGCTGGCCAAGTGATGGTAGAGAATGCCTTGCTGCAGCGGGGCCAGGCCGTAGACATCCTGGACATTGGCCACGCCACCGGGGATCTGCGCGACCAGGGTGTCGATGGCCGCCTGGGACAGCTCGGTGAGCGGTAGCATGTCCGGCGTGATGCGTGTGCCCTCTGCCGGAATGCGGTTGGCTGGCACGCTAATGCGGGTTTCACCGCCCACCGCAGCGGCGAGCGCTGCCAAGGTCGGCTGGCCGAACAGTACGCGGATATCGGCATGCAGGCCTTGCTGGCGCAGGCGCGAGGTCAGGGTCACCGCCAGCAGCGAATGGCCGCCCAGTTCGAAGAAGTTGTCGTGGCGCCCTACCCGCTCCACGCACAGCAGCTCAGCCCAGATCGCAGCCAGCAGCGTTTCGGTTTCGCCTTCTGGGGCTGCGTACACACGGTTTTGCAGGGCCTCGGTATCCGGCAGTGGCAAAGCCTTGCGGTCGAGTTTGCCGTTGGGGCTCAGGGGCAGTGCGTCCAGGTGCAGGAACAGCGCGGGCACCATGAACTCCGGCAGGTGGGCCAGCAATGCCGTGCGCAGAACGTCTGTGGCCTGCTGCTCACCGGTGTAATACGCCACCAGACGCTGGTCGCGGGCGACAACAACTGCCTCCTTCACGCCTTCGATGGCCGTCAGGCCAGCCTGGATTTCACCCAGCTCGATGCGTAGGCCGCGCAGCTTCACCTGGTCATCGTTGCGGCCCAGGTATTCGATGTTGCCATCGGCCAGGTGCCGCGCCAGGTCGCCGGTGCGGTACAGGCGTGCACCAGGGCGGGTGCTGAACGGATCTTCTAGGAAGCGTTCAGCGGTCAGTTCGGCGCGGTGGAGGTAGCCTCGGGCGACTTGCACGCCGCCGATGAACAGTTCGCCGGCCACGCCTTGAGGGACCGGCTGGCCTTGGCTGTCGAGTACGTACAGCGTGGTGTTGGCGATCGGTTTGCCGATGGGGGTGTTGTCTGGTGCCGTCACGCAGTGCCAGGCACTCACGTCCACCGCTGCTTCAGTCGGGCCGTACAGGTTGTGCAGTTCGACGGTTGGCAATTGCGCGTGGAAGCGTCGGACCAGGCTGCCTGGCAAAGCTTCGCCGCTGCACAGGACGCGCTTGAGACCATCTGCCGATATTTGGCCGTGAGCCAGGAACACATCCAGCATCGAGGGCACGAAGTGCAAGGTGGTGACGTTTTCGTTACGGATCACCTGACGCAGGTACTCCGGATCGCGATGGCCGCCGGGGCGCGCCATGACCAGACGTGCGCCGGTTTGCAGCGGCCAGAGGAATTCCCATACCGATACGTCGAAGCTGAATGGGGTCTTCTGCAAGACCACGTCGTCAGCGCCGAGGTTGTAGGCCTCTTGCATCCACAGCAGGCGGTTGACCACGCCGGCATGCTCGTTCATCACGCCTTTCGGCAAGCCGGTGGAGCCTGAGGTGTAGATCACGTAGGCCAGGTGACGCGGGGTCAAGTCGGTGACAACTGGGTTGCTGGAAGGCCGGGCGATCCAGGTCGGCTGATCCAGGTCGATAACCTGGGTCGAATCCGATACATGGCGGGTAGCACTGTGCACCAGCACCGCCACCGGCGCGCTGTCAGTCAGCATATGCCGCACGCGTTCCGCTGGGTAATCGGGGTCAACCGGCACATACGCGCCACCCGCCTTGAGGATGGCCAGCAAGCCAACCACCATCGACAGCCCACGTTCAACGCAGATCGCCACCCGATCATCAGGTTTAACACCCAGATCAATCAGGTGATGCGCTAATCGGTTGGCTTGCTCATTCAGCTGGCGATAGCTCAGCGCCCCCTCTTCGGCCTTAACCGCGACCGCATCCGGCGTAAGCAACACCTGTACCTCGATCATCCCGTGCAGGGTCTGCTCAAGGTCATAATCCACCGCCGTATCGTTGAAGCCCAGCAGCACACGCTCACGCTCCTGCGCTTCCAGCACCGGCAAGCGCTGCACCGGCAGTTCCGGCGTCTGCTCCAGCGCCTCGACCATGGCCTCCAGCACCTGATTCATCTGCCCACAGATACGCGCCGCGCCTACGTCGGCCGGGGTCATGGCAACCAGGCGGAAGCCCTCCCCCAAATCGTCGACGTTCAGGCTCAACGGGTAGTTGGTGCGCTCCTGGCCTTCGAGCACGTCGATGCCTTGCCACGCCTGCCGCTGTTCGGCGCTGGCTTCTGCGCCATGGCGGTAGTTGAGCATGGCGCTGAACAACGGCAACGGTGTAGCCACAGCGCTGCAGCGCTGGGCCAACGCCAAGGACGCGTGTTCGTGCGCCAGCAGTGCACTGAGGCGCTGATGCACGGCCTGCGCCCCATCGCGCAGGCTCACCTCGCCCAGGTCGACCCGCAGCGGCAAGGTATTGATGAACATGCCGAGCGCCCGCTCGGCGCCCTCACCGCCTTGCAGGCGCCCCAGCAACACCGTGCCGAACACCACGCGGTCCTTGCCGCTGGCAGCGGCCAACAGGCGCGCCCAAGCCAGGTGGAACAGGCTGGCGACACTGATGCCCAGGTGCCGTGCCTGGCGCCGCAGCCCTGCGGCCAGCTCGGCCGACAGCGCCAGCTTGGCTTCTTGCATGCCAAGGCCATCGCCTTGCACATCGCTAAGGCCGAACGGCAACGTCGGCTCGTCGACATCCGCCAACTGCTCGCGGAAGAACGCCTCATGCTCGGCCTGGCTGACACCCAGGCGCGCCTGGGCCACGTAGTTGCGATACGGCACGGGGGGTTGGACCGGCGGCGTGCCCTGCAGGAAGCCAATCAACTCCTCACCGACCACCTCCAGGGCGGTGTGGTCGAGGACGATGTGGTGGAACTGCAAGGTGGCTTCGATGCACCCGCTGCCCGGTGCCTGGCGATGAAGCAGACGAATCAGCGGCGCTTGGCTCAAGTCCAGGCCAACGGTAGCCGCATCGTCGTCGCGCAGGACCTGCAGCGGTGCGTGACGCCAGACCACCTGCACAGCCTGCGGCAGGCCGTCCCACAGCACAGCTGTGCGCAGCACGTCGTGGCGGGCGATGACCTGGTCCAGCGCGCTGGCGAAGGCTTGCAGGCGTTCGCCGTTGTCAAAACGCAGCCGGGAATACAGCACATAGGGATCGTGCTCGGCGCTCAGGTGATGGTAAAGGATACCTTCCTGCAGCGGAGCCAGCGGGTAGATGTCCTGCACATTGGCCGCACCGCCCGGCACGCGCGCGACGATGCGGTCGATTGCGGGTTGGTCGAGGTCGATCAGGCTCAGCAGGCCCGGGGTGATATGAGTACAACCGGCAGGGATGCGGTTTTCAGGTACCAGCACTTGCTGGTTGCGACCCAAGGTCTCGGCCAGGGCCGCGATGGTAGGCCGGCCGAACAGGGTCCGTACATCGACTTGCAGCCCTTCCAGGCGCAGCCGCGCAGTCAGGCTTACCGCCAGCAGCGAGTGGCCACCCAGCTCGAAGAAGTTGTCGTGACGGCCCACGTGCTCGACGCCCAGCAGTTGCGCCCACAGTTGGGCCAGCAGGGTTTCGGTCTGCCCCTGCGGCGCCTGGTAGGGGCGTTCATGCAAGGCAGCATCCGGCGCCGGCAGCGCTTTACGGTCGAGCTTGCCATTGGGCGTCAACGGCAGCTGGTCGAGGTGGATGTACTGTGCCGGCAGCATGTATTCCGGCAGGTCGTGCAGCAGTGCCTGACGCAGGCTGTCCGCCTCGGGTGGCTCACCGGTGAGGTAGGCGACCAGGCGCGGCCCACTGGCCGGGGCATCGTAAGCCAGTACCACGGCCTCGCGCACACCGGGCACACGCACCAGGCAGGCTTCGATCTCGCCCGGCTCGATGCGCAGGCCGCGGATTTTGACCTGGTGGTCGTTACGGCCAAGGAAGACCAGGTTGCCATCCTCGCGCTGGCGCACCAGGTCACCGCTGCGGTACAGGCGATCACCGTCAACGAAGGGGCTGGCGATGAAGCGTTCGGCCTGCTGTTCGGGCAAACCCAGGTAACCCCGCGCTACGCCCGCGCCGCCGATATGCAGGTGGCCGACCACGCCCCACGGCACGGGTTGGTCGTAGTGGTCGAGTACATACAGCCGGGTATTGTCGATGGCGGTGCCAATCGGCAACGCCCCGTGCGGCAGGTCCGCGCCCGGTTCCAGCGTCCAGGCGCTGCAATCGACGGTGGTCTCGGTCGGGCCATATACGTTGTGCAGGCGCACACCCGGCAGACGCTCGCGTACCTGGGCGGCCAGCGCCTGGGTCAACTCACCGCCACCGCAGACGATATCGCTGAGGCTGGTGCAGCGAGCGCTCGCAGGTGCTTCGAGGAACTGCTGCAGCAACGCCGGCACGAATTGCACCACGCTGACCTGCTGCGCCTCAATCAATTGCGCGAGGTAGTGCGGGTCACGCTGGCCGTGCGGGCGCGCCAGTACCAGGCGTAGGCCGCTGCACAACGGCCAGAACAGTTCCCACACCGAGGCATCGAAGCTGACCGGGGTCTTGTGCAGCACAGCGCCTTTGCCAGGTAGGTGGCAAAGGCGCTGGCTCCAGCGCACCAGGTTGACCACGTTGCGGTGTTCGACCATCACCCCCTTGGGCTGGCCTGTGGAGCCCGAGGTGTAGATCACATACGCCAGGTGGCTCGCGTTCAGCGCAGCTACGCGAGGGTTGCTGATCGGCTGGGCTTCCCAGCAAGGCTGATCGAGGTCGACCAGCTGCACCGGGGTGCCGTGTAGGACCTCACGGGTAGCGCTGTGCATCAGCACGGCCAGCGGCGCACTGTCGCTCAGCATGTGGCGGATACGTTCAGCCGGGTATCCTGGGTCAACTGGCACATAGGCGCCGCCTGCCTTGAGGATGGCCAGCAAGCCGACCACCATCGACAGCCCGCGCTCGACGCAGATCGCTACACGATCATCCGGTTTGACGCCCAAGCCGATCAAATGATGGGCAAGCCGATTGGCTTGCTCATCGAGCTGGCGATAGCTCAGCTCGCCTTCCTCGGCGACCAGTGCAATGGCAGTGGGCGTGCGCCGTACCTGGGCCTCGAACAGCCCGTGCAGCGGTTGCGCCACGTCGTGAGGCGTTTGCGGGGCATTGGCCAGCAGTCGCCGGCGCTCATCAGGCGTCAGTACCGGTAACTGCTGCACTGGCGTGTCAGGCGCGTGCTCAAGTGCATTCAGCAACCCGTGCAGCACCTGCAGCAGTTGGTCGCAGACACGCTGCGCGCCCACCTGAGCGCTGACCTGGGCCGTCAGCCGCAGGCCGTCGCCCAGGTCGTCCACGTTGACACTCAGCGGGTAGTTGCCGTGGCCGCCGCTGGGCAGTGCCTGGATGCCTTCCAGGGCTTCGCGTTGCGCTTGCTGCTCGGGCTGGCTGGCGCCATGCCGGTAGTTGAGCATGGCACTGAACAACGGCGTCGGCGCAGCCACGCCGCTGCAACGCTGGGCCAAGGCCAACGAAGCGTGCTCGTGCACCAGCAACGCACTCAGCCGCTGGTGGGCCAGGCGCACCCCTGCACGCACGCCTAGCCCTTGCAGGTCCAGGCGCAGTGGCAAGGTATTGATGAACATGCCCAGGCCCCGATCAGCGCCGGCACCCCCTTGCAGGCGCCCCAACAGCACAGTGCCGAACACCACGCGGTCGTTGCCACTGGTGGCGGCCACCAGCCGCGCCCAGGCCAGGTGCAGCACGCTGGCAGCGCTCACGCCCAACTGCTGGGCATGGCTGCGCAGGCGCTGGTACTGCTCGGGCGCCAGTTGCACCGTGGCCAACTCGAAGGCGCTGGCCTGGCCCTGCAGGTCGGCCAGGCCATAGGGCAAGGTCGGTTCGTCGATGTCGGCCAGCTCGGCGCGGAAGAACGCTTCGTGCTCGGCCTCGCTGATGGCCAGGCGCGCCTGGGCCACGTAGTTGCGGTACGGCACGGCCGGTTGGCTGGGCTGCTGGCCGCGCAGGTGATCGCGGATTTCTTCCAGCACCACCTTCATGGCCGTGTGGTCCAAGGCGATGTGGTGGAACTGCAGGGTGGCTTCGAGGCCTTCGGTGCCTGGCTGTGGGGTCTGCAGCAGGCGGATCAGTGGGGCTTGGCTCAGGTCGAGAGGGCCGGTGGCTTCGCTGCTATTGACCAGCACCGAGCCCGGCACCCTGCGCCATACCACCTGCACCGGCTGCACCAGGCCGTCCCAGAGCACGGCGGTACGCAGGATATCGTGGCGCGCGATGACCTTGTCCAAGGCCTGGGCGAAGGCCAGCAGGCGGGCTTGGCTGTCGAATGCCACACGCCACTGCAGCAGGTACGGGTCTTCGTCTGCGGCACTCAGGTGATGGTAGAGAATGCCCTCCTGCAGCGGTGCCAACGGGTAGATGTCCTGCACGTTGGCAGCACCACCTGGCACCGTGGCGACGATGCGCTCGAGGGTACTGGCGTCCAACGTCAGCAAAGGCAGCATGGCGGGGGTAATGTGGGTGCAGCCCGCTGGAATACGGTTCTCGGGCACGCTGACCTGGCGACCTTTGCCCAGCGCGGCAGCCAGTGCAGCCACGGTGGGCTGGCCGAACAGCACCCGCACGTCGGTCTGCAGGCCCTGTTGGCGCAAGCGTTCGATCAGGGTCACAGCCAGCAGCGAGTGGCCGCCCAGCTCGAAGAAGTTGTCGTGCCGCCCTACCCGTTCCACGCCCAGCACGTCGGCCCAGACGCTGGCCATGGCCGCTTCGGTCTCGCTGGCAGGGGCTTCATAGCCCTGGCTGATCAGTTGGGCCGCGTCCGGCTCAGGCAGCGCCCGGCGGTCCAGCTTGCCATGGCTGGTCAACGGCCATTGGTCCAGGCGGATGAGCGCCTGCGGCACCATGTGCCCCGGCAAGCTGGCCTGCAGCGCGTGACGCACAGCCTCGACCGCCACCGGCACCTGTTCGGTGAACCAGGCCACCAGGCGCTCGCCGCGCACCAATACCACGGCATCGGCAATACCGGCCTGGGCCGTCAGCGCCGCCTCGATTTCACCCAACTCCACGCGCACGCCGCGGATCTTCACCTGGTCGTCATTGCGGCCGAGGTAGTCCAGCGTGCCATCGGCGTTCCAGCGCACCAGGTCGCCACTGCGATACATGCGCGCGCCAGGCTTGCGGCTGAACGGGTCGGCGAGGAAGCGCTCTTCGGTCAGTTCAGGGCGATTGAAATAGCCCCGCGCTACCTGTGCGCCGCCGATGTACAGCTCGCCCACGACGCCCACGGGCACCACTTGGCGATGGGCATCGAGCACATAGACGCGGGTATTGGCGATGGGCGTGCCAATGTGCAACGCCGCACCCGGCAAGACCTGGCCAGACGTGGCGACCACCGTGGTCTCGGTCGGCCCATAGTTGTTGACCAGGGCGAAGCCTGGATCGCGGTCGAACTGGCGCAGGCGGTCGCCACCGATCAGCAAGGTGCGCAAGGTGGGGTGTTGCCGTTCGCGGCGCAGCGCCTGTTCGGCCACCGGCGTGGGCAAGAAGCTGACCGCCAGCGGCTGCTCGAGCCACCAGTCGAGCAGTTCATCCACATGTTCATTGCCGATGTGCGCAGGTGGCAGGTGCAGCGTGGCACCGGCACACAGCGCCGGCCATACTTCCCAGGCCATGGCGTCGAAGCCAAAGCCTGCGACGCTCGAGGTACGCACACCGGCCTCCAGCGCGAAGGCCTGGCAGTGCCAGTGCACCAGGTTGGCCAGGGTGTGGTGTTCGATCATCACGCCCTTGGGCTGGCCGGTGGAGCCGGAGGTGTAGACCAAGTAGGCCAAGTGGTGCGCATCCAGCCCAGGTACGTGCGGGTTGCTGTCCAGGGCATCATCGGCGGCGGCCTGGTCGAGGTTCAGGCGGGGTATGTCAGCAGGCAGGCCGGCAATGCCCGTTTCGCTCAGCACCAGGGCGGGCGCGCTGTCGGCCAGCAGGTAGGCAATGCGTTCGGCAGGATAGCCCGGGTCGACCGGCACATAGGCAGCGCCGGCCTTGAGCACGGCCAGCAGGCCGATTACTCGCTCGGCACTGCGGCCCACGCACAATGCCACGCGGTCACCGCCGCGCACGCCGCGTGCGATCAGTTGATGCGCCAGGCGGTTGGCCCGCAGGTTCAGGTCACCATAGCTGAGTGCCTGGCCATCCTGGTTCACGGCCGTGGCATCCGGGGTCTCGGCTGCTCGGGCCTCCACCAGCGCGTGTACCGTCTGCCCTTGCGGGTAGTGCTGTGCGGTGGCGTTGAAACTGCCCAGCAGCTGTTGGCGCGCTTCGTCGCTCAGGATCGACAAGCTGTCGACCCGCGCATCCTGCCCTTGCTGTAATGCTTGCAGCAGCTGGGTGACGGCATTGACCATCCAGGCGGCGACCCGCGCCGCACCAATTCCTGAAATAGCCAGCACACTGAAGGTGAAACCTTCACCCAGGTCATTGACGCTGAGGGTCAGCGGGTAGTTGCTGCGCTCCTCGCCACCGAGCAGGCGCACACCCTCCCAGATTGCCTCGCCGGTGGCCGCGTCGGCGCTGTGCCGATAGTTGAGCAAGGCACTGAACAACGGCGCGGACGCGGCCACGCCACTGCAGCGCTGGGCCAAGGCCAGCGGCGCGTGCTCATGGCCCAGCAAGGCCGAGAGGTTGCGGTGGGTGGCGCGCACGGCGGCACGCACGGCCAGCGTGGTGTCCACCCGCAGCGGCAGGGTGTTGATGAACATCCCCAATGCCCGGTCGGCGCCCTCGCCGCCCTGCAGCCGGCCCATCAGTACCGTGCCAAACACCACATCATCGCGGTTGGCCAGCACGCCCAGTACGCGCGCCCAGGCCAGGTGCATGAGGCTGGCGGTACTGACGCCCAGTTGCCGCGCCTGGCTGCGCAAACCGTGGGCAACTTCGCCGTCCAGTGCCTGGAACGCCGTTTCGATGCCGCGGCCATCGCCCTGCACATCGGCATAACCCAGTGGCAGGGTCGATTCTTCGACATCCGCCAGCATTTCGCGGAAGAACGCCTCGTGGCCCGCCTGGTCACCCAGGCGAGCCTGGGCCACATAATTGCGGTATGGCACCGCTGCCGGCAGTGTGTGCCCCTGGCCGAACAGCAAGGCGCGCATCTCGCGGGCGACCACGTTCATGGCCGTGTGGTCGAGGGTCAGGTGATGGAACAGCAGAATCGCCACCACCTGCTGGTTGGCGGGGTCCAGGCTGTAATACAGGCGGGTCAATGGCGCCTGGGTCAGGTCCAACCGGTGGTGCCGCGCATCGAACCGGGCATGCAACTGTTCAACCCGCGCCAGGCCATCGTCATCGGCCAGGTCGTCGATTTCGCTGACCACCAACTCGGCCTTGCGCCAAACCACCTGCAGCGGCTGCGCCAGCCCTTGCCAAAGCACGGCGGTGCGCAGGATATCGTGGCGATCGATGACCTGTTGCAGCGCACCGGCCCAGGCCAGCAAGCGCTCGACACTGTCGAAGGCCAGACGGGTCTGCAGCAGGTAGGGGTCGCCCTGCTCGGCGCTCAGGTGGTGGTAGAGAATGCCTTCCTGCAGCGGGGCCAGCGGGTAAATTTCCTGCACATTGGCGGCGCCACCCGGCACCGTTGCGACGATGTCGTCGATTGCTGCCTGGTCCAGGTCGATCAGGCTGAGCATGCTCGGCGTGATGCGTTGGGCCTGCGCGGGCACCCGGTTGGCCGGCACCTTCACTTGGTGGCCGATGCCCGCCGCGCCGGCTAGGGCAGCCAGGGTCGGTTGGGCGAACAGCACCCGCACATCGATCAGCAGGCCAGCCTTGCGCACGCGCTCGACCAACGTCACCGCCAGCAGCGAGTGGCCGCCCAGTTCGAAGAAGTTGTCATGGCGCCCTACCCGCTGCACACCCAGCACATCGGCCCAGATCGCCGCCATCGTCGCTTCGGTTTCGCCCGTGGGCGCTTCGTAGGCCTGGCCGAACAACTGCGAGGTCTCTGGGTCAGGCAGCGCACGGCGGTCGAGTTTGCCATGGCTAGTCAGCGGCAGCTCATCGAGGCGCACGAACGCCAGCGGCACCATGTGCGCCGGCAAGCGGGCCTGCAGGGCCTGGCGCAAGGCGTCGAGGGCGACAGGGGCGGTCTCGGTGAACCAGGCCAGCAAACGCTCGCCCCGCACCAGCACCACGGCGGCGTCGATACCCGGCTGCGCCGCGAGGGTGGCCTCGATTTCACCCAGCTCAACCCGCACACCGCGGATCTTCACCTGGTCGTCGTTGCGGCCGAGGTAGTCGAGGGTGCCGTCGGCATTCCAGCGCACCCGGTCACCGCTGCGGTACATGCGTGCGTTGGGCTGCTCGCTGAACGGGTCGACAAGAAAAGCCTGTTCGGTCAACGCCGGGCGATTGAAGTAGCCCCGCGCCACTTGCGCGCCGCCGATGAACAGCTCACCCGCGACGCCAACCGGGACTGGCTGCAAGCCTTCGTCCAGTACATAGACGCGGGTATTGGCGATGGGTCGGCCGATGTGCAGTGCCCCGTTGGGCAAGACCTGCCCAGAGGTGGCGACCACGGTGGTTTCGGTTGGCCCGTAGTTGTTGATCAGGGCAAAGCCTGGCGCTCGCTCGAACTGGCGCAGGCGGTCCCCGCCCACCAGCAAGGTGCGCAGGGTCGGGTGCTGGTGTTCGCGACGCAGGGCTTGCTCCGCTACCGGGGTGGGCAGGAAGCTGACCTTCAGTGGCTGCAACAGCCACCAGTCGAGCAACTCATCGACATGCTCGTTGGCGATGTGCGCGGGTGGCAGGTGCAGCGTGGCCCCGGCGCACAAGGCTGGCCAGACCTCCCAGGCCATGGCGTCAAACCCGAAACCGGCCACGCTTGACGTGTGCGCATCGGCGTCCAGCGCAAAGGCCTGGCAGTGCCAATGCACCAGGTTGGCGAGCGTGTGGTGCTCGATCATCACCCCCTTGGGCTGGCCGGTGGAGCCGGAGGTGTAGACCACATAGGCCAGTTGCTGCGCGTCCAGCCTAGGTCGCTGTGGGTTGCTGTCGTGCGCAGTACAGGTGCTGATGTGGTCCAGGTCCAGGCGCGGCACCTGGGCCGGCAGCCCATTTACCGCAGTCTCGCTCACGACCAGTGCCGGGGCACTGTCAGCCAGCAGGTAGGCAATGCGCTCTGCTGGGTACGCCGGGTCCACCGGCACATAGGCCGCGCCCGCTTTAAGCACTGCCAGCAACGCAACCACGCGCCCACTGTTGCGCGGCAGGCACAGGGCCACGCGGTCCCCCACCTGAACGCCGCGTTCGATCAGCTGGTGAGCCAGTTGGTTGGCACGGCGGTTGAGTTCGTCGTAACGCAGCGCCTGGCCATCCTGCAACAGCGCAACCGCTGCTGGCGCGGTGGCGGCACGGGCCTCGACCATGGCGTGTACGGTCTGCCCCTGCGGGTAAAGCTGAGCGGTGTGGTTGAACTGTTGCAGCACCTGATCACGCTCGGCAGGCGGCAATACCTGCAACCCTTGCAGCGCTGCCGCGGGGGTGTGTTCCAGGGCGTCGACCAGGCTTGCCAACACCTGTTCGAACTGCGCGCACAGGCGTGACGCGCTCCACGCCGGCAGGCTCTGCACGGTCAGGCGCAGCGCATCACCCAGGTCGTCGACGCTGACAGTCAGCGGGTAATCGGTGCGTTCCTCGGCGCCGACGATATCGATGCCAGCAGCCACCGGGATGATCTCGGCGGCATCACCGGCGTCACTGTGCCGGTAGTTGAGCAGACTATTGAACAGCGGCGCCGGCGCGGCCACACCGCTGCAGCGCTGGGCCAGGGCCAGCGACGCCTGTTCGTGGCCGAGCAAGGCGCTGAGCCGTCGGTGGGTGGCCAGCAGGGCGTCACGCACGCTGGTTGGGCCCAGGTCGATGCGCAACGGCAGGCTGTTGATGAACATCCCCAGCGCCTGCTCGCTGCCGTCGCCGGTGGTCATGCGGCCCAGCAGCACGCTGCCGAACACCACCTGCTGGCGGCCCGACAGTTGCCCGATCAACCGGCCAAAGCCCAGGTGCAACACGCTTGCCGGGCTCACGCCGAGTTGCCGGGCCTGGCTGCGCAGGCGCTGGCTGAGCGTAGGCGGCAGGGTCAGGCGTGCTTGCTCCAGTTGCACGTCACCTTTGTCCTGCAGGCCGAAGGCAAGCGTGGGCTCATCGATGTCGCTCAGCATCTCGCGGAAGAAGCGCTCATGGGCGTCCTCATCCAGTGCCTGGCGAGCGGCGGCCAGCACATTGCGAAACGGCATGGGGGCCGCCAGTCGGTCGGACTGGCCGGCGATGTGCGCCTGGATTTCGCGGCGCACGATATCCAGGGCGGTATGGTCCATCACCACGTGGTGGAACATCAGCAGCGCCACCCACGTAGTGCCCTCGCCTTGCGCGTGCATCAGTTGCATCAGCGGTGCCTGGCGCAGGTCGAGACGATACTGTCGCGGGTCGAAGCGCGCGCACAGCTCGGCAAGGGCTGTGCTGCCAGCGACTGGCACGGCTTCGCGGACCAGCGTCGCCTCGTGCCAGACCACTTGCACCGGTTGATCGAGGTATTCCCAGTGCAGCGCGGTGCGCAGGATGTCATGGCGTTGGATCACCCACTGCAGCGCCTCGGCGAAGGCTTCCAGGTGGGTTTTGCTGGCGAAGCGCAGTTGCACCTGCGACAGGTACGGGTCGCCCTCGGTGGCGGACAGGTGGTGGTACAGCATGCCCTGCTGCAGCGGGGCCAACGGGTAGATGTCCTGAACGTTGGCTGCGCCGCCCGGCACGCTGGCGACGATGCGGTCGATGGTTTCCTGGTCCAGCGTGACCAGCGGCAGCATGTCGGGGGTGATCCGGAAGGCCGGGCTGAGCCAGTCGTCATCGCGTTCGGCGAGCATCTCCAGCAACGCCGGCTTGTGCCGTGACAACGCCTCCCACAAGCTGTCGTCCAGGGTATCGTCATCGCCGAGGACGATCAGGTCCTGGTCTTCACGCTGGAGTCGGATCGCACGGGTGGAAAGAGCAGCCATCAGTTCGCTGAAGTGCATCGGTAAGCATCCTGCTTTGCCTGGAATGGGAATCGTGGACACGCTAAAGGATCGTGACCGGTCGGTCTGACATGGGAAGCGGGGACAATTTCGGATAGCGCCATCGCCGGCAAGCCAGCTCCCACAGGTGCGGCGCTAGCCTTGGAGGCTAAACAGTTCGGGTGAGAGCAACTGTCTTGCGCAATTTCTGAAAAAGGAACGCATTACGTGGGAGCGGGCTTGCCCCGCGAACACCGGCGAAGCCGGTGCCATGCACCGCGTAGCCCCATTCGCGGGACAAGCCCGCTCCCACCTGAACTGTGTAGCCTCCAAGTCTAGCGCCGCACCTGTGGGGCTTGCCGGCGATGGGCCGCAACGCGGCCCCGGCGATCTTAGATGCGCCTGCGTTTACCCAGGCTGGGAATGGTGGTCTGCGGTATCACCACCTCGACCTGCTCGAGGCGGGTGCTGGCGGCCAGCGCAGCCAGGGTCGGCTGGCTGAACAAGGTGCGGGCATCCACATGCAACCCGGCCTGGCGCATGCGTGCCACCAGGCTGACCGCCAGCAGCGAGTGGCCGCCCAGTTCGAAGAAGTTGTCGTCACGCCCAACCTGCTCGATCTTCAGCACATCGGTCCAGATCTCGGCCAGCGCGGTTTCCAGCTCGCCACGCGGGGCCTGGTACTGGCGGCTGATCACCGACTCGGCCCCAGGCGCTGGCAAGGCCTTGCGGTCGACCTTGCCGTTGTTGCTCAACGGCAGCTCGGCCAGGGCCACGAACGCCTGCGGCACCATGTAATCGGGCATGCGCGCCAGCACGTGGCTGCGCAGCACCTCAAGCGCGGGTGCGCTGCTGCCCTCGCGGCAGGTGAAGTAGGCCACCAGGCGCTCTTCGCGCATCAGCACCACGGCCTGCCCGATGGCCGGGTGCGCCGTCAGCGACGCTTCGATTTCCCCCAGCTCGACCCGCAACCCACGCAGCTTGACCTGGAAATCGTTGCGGCCGACAAAGTCCAGCTCACCGTCCAGGCGGTAGCGCACCAAGTCGCCGGTGCGGTACAGGCGGTCGCCCTCGACGAACGGGCTGGCGATGAAGCGCTCAGCCTGCAATGCCGGCAACCCGAGGTAGCCGCGGGCCACGCCGACCCCGCCAATGTGCAACTGGCCCACCGCGCCGAGTGGCACCGGGCGGTCATGCGCATCGAGCACATACAGGCGGGTATTGGCGATCGGCCGGCCGATCGGCGGCGCGATCAACGGCAGCGGTTCGTGCGGCTGCAGGGTCCAGGCGGTGCTGTCTACCGTCGCTTCGGTCGGGCCATAGACGTTGTGCAGGCGCACCGTGGGCAGACATTCGCGCAGGCGTTGTACCAGCGCCAATGTCAGTTCACCGCCGCCGCAGAAGATGTCCGTCAGGCTAGTGCAACGCTCAACACCCGGCTCTTCCAGAAACTGATGCAGCAGCGCCGGGACGAATTTGATCGTGGTCACCTGCCTGGCCTGCACCAACTGCACCAGGTACGCCGGGTCACGGTGCCCATCCGGGCGCGCCAGGACCAGGCGCAAACCGGCGGTCAGCGGCCAGAACAGCTCCCAGACCGAACCGTCGAAGGTGAACGGCGCCCGTTGCAGCAAGGCATCGCCCGGGCGTGGCGGGCAGATGCGCGAACCCCAGTGCATCAGGTTGCACAGGCCACGGTGCTCGACCATCACCCCCTTCGGGGTGCCGGTGGAGCCCGAGGTGTACATCACATAGGCCAACTGCCTCGGGCCCAGGCCCGGCACTTGCGGGTCGGCTGCCGAGCAGGCGTGCCAATCGCCCCGGTCAAGGTCAAGCACAGGGCCTGGCATTGGCTCGAACAGGCCCAGGGTAGCGCCGTGCACCAGCACCACCGACGGCGTGCTGTCTTCCAGCATGAAGCGCAGCCGCTCGGCCGGGTAAGCGGGGTCGAGTGGCACGTAGGCGCCGCCGGCCTTGAGCACGCCCAGCAAGGCGACCATCAGTGCAACGCCACGTTCGACACAAACCGCCACCCGCGCATCGGGCTTAACACCCAGGGCGATCAGGTGGTGGGCCAGGCGGTTGGCCTGGGCGTTGAGGGCCTGGTAATCGAGGCAGCCGTCCTCAGCCTGCAGCGCGATGGCATGGGGTGTACGCCGCACCTGGGCCTGGAACAGCGCCGGCAAGGTCTGCCTGACCGGGCTTTGCGGGTCTTCGGTGGCGTTGAAACCCTGCAGCAAGCGGTGCAGCTCGCCGTCTGGCACCGCGCACAGTGCATCCAGGCGCGTGCTGCGGCGCTCGGCCAGGGCATTGCCCAGTTGGCGCAAGGTGGTCAACAGGTAGTTCAGCACCCGCTGCGCGCCAATCGCACGCGGCGCGCGCAGGGCGAACTGTAGCCCGTCGGCATGGTCGTCCACCGTGAGGACCAGGCCATGGCTGTGCACTTCACTGGCTTCGGCCAGCTCTACGCCCAGCAATACCGGACCGAGCATTACTGCCCCTTGGCGGTAGTTGATCAGGCTGTTGAACAGCGGCGTGCCGGCGGGCAAGCCACTGCACTGCTGGGCGAGGATCAGCGGCGCATCTTCATGGCCAAGCAAGGCCGCCAGCCGCGCGTGGGTCTCGCTCAGCGCCTGGTCGACCGAGCGATTGGCCAGGCCTACCCGTAAGGGCACGCTGTTGATGAACATGCCCAGGGCACGATCAGCGCCGTCGCCAGCCATGCTGCGGCCCAGCAACACGGTACCCAGGGTGACCTCATCACGCCCTCCGAGGGCGCCAAGCACCTGAGCCCAGGCCAGGTGCAGCAGGCTGGCCAGGCTCGCGCCATGGTGCCGGGCCTGAGCGCGCAACTGGCCTGCCAGCGGCGCATCGATCACCTGGCTGTGGCTGTGCAGGTCACCCTCGTCGACCGGCTCGCCACCCAGCCCGGCAATCGGCGCTGGCGGCTCAACGCCAGCCAGTTGCTCGCGGAAGAAGGCTTCGTGCCGGGCCTGGCGCTCGGGGGCAGCGCTTAGCGCCACGTAGTCACGATACGGCACAGGTGCCGGCAACGGCTCGCCGCGCCCAGCCATGAAGGCGTCCAGCTCGCCCAACAGCACCTGCAGCGAAACAGCATCGTTGACCAAGTGGTGGAAGCGCAGCAAGCCCAACCAACGCCCGTGCTGGGCATCCTCGGCGCAGGCCAGCGCCATCATCGGTGCCTGGCGCAGGTCCAAGGGCCGTTGCTGGGGGTCGAAGTGGCTGCGCATTTGCCCGGCAATGTTGCCTGCGTGTGCCTCCCCCACCCAGTTGTCGACCGTCAGAAGGGCCTGGCGCCAGACCACCTGCTGGGGCTGTTCTAGCCCCTCCCAGGCCAGGCTGGTGCGCAAGATGTCGTGACGGCCGACCACCTGCTGCAACGCTTCGGTGAAGGCCTCTAACTGCATGCGGCTGGCAAAGGTAAACAAAGCCTGTTGCTGGTACGGGTCGCGAGCATCGGTGACGTGGTGGTAAAGCAGGCCTTGTTGCAGGGGCGCCAGCGGATAGATTTCCTGCACGTTGCCTGCGCCCCCCGGCACCGTGGAAACGATGCGGTCGATATCAACCTGCGACAGTTCGCTGAGGGTGAGCATGCCCGGCGTGATGTGCTGGCACCCTGGCGGAACCCGGCTGGCCGGCACGCGCGCGGCTTCGCCGACCACTACGCTGGCCGCAAGGCTGGCCAGGGTCGATTGGCCGAACAGTACCTGTACATCGGCTTGCATGCCCTGCTGGCGCATGCGCTCGATCAGTTGCACGGCCAGCAGCGAGTGGCCGCCCAGCTCGAAGAAGTGGTCCTGGCGCCCTACCCGCTCGACCTGCAGCAATTCGGCCCACAGCAAGGCCAGGCGTTGCTCGACGTCGCCGATCGGCGCCTCGTGCTCGCGACGCACCTTGGCGGCTTCGTCCGCTGTCGGCAAGGCACGGCGGTCGAGTTTGCCATTGGCAGTCAATGGCCAACTGGCCAGGTTGACATAGGCCACCGGCAACAAAGCGACTGGCAGGCGTTTGCGCAAGTGGTCATGCAGCGCCCTGGGCTCCACCGCCGCCTCGCCAATGAACCAAGCCTGCAACTGGCCTTCGCGCAGCATCACCACACACTCGCGCACCGCCGCATGGCTGGCCAGGGCAGCTTCGATTTCGGCCAGTTCAACCCGCACACCGCGGATTTTCACCTGGTCGTCATTGCGCCCGAGGTACTCCAGCGTGCCATCGGGCAGCCAGCGCACCAGGTCGCCCGTGCGGTACATGCGTGCCCCTGGCAGCGCACTGAACGGGTCGTCGAGAAAACGCTCGGCGGTCATCTGCGGCCGGTTGAGGTAACCCCGGGCCACCCCCTGGCCGCCCACATACAATTCGCCTGGGGCGCCGATCGGCAGCAGGCGGCACTGCTCATCGAGGACGTACACCTGGGTGTTGGCCACCGGGCGGCCGATATGCAGCGGACCGCCGGCGTTTACTTCGCCCGACGTCGCCACCACCGTGGCTTCGGTGGGGCCATAGTTGTTGATGACCCGGTAGCGCCGCTCGCGGGCCAGGCGCCGCAGGCGGTCGCCGCCAATCAGCAGGGTCTGCAAGGTTGGGTGCAGCTCGCCCTGGGCGAAGGCATGCTCAGCCACCGGGGTGGGCAGAAAGCTGACATCCAGCGGCTGGGCGCGCCACCAACTGAGCAAGGCGTCGATGTCTTCAGCACCGTCACGCACCGGTGCCAGGTGCAAAGTAGCGCCACTGCACAGCGCGGGCCACACCTCCCAAGCCATGGCGTCAAAGCCGAAGCCGGCCAGGCTCGACTGGTGGCGCCCGGGACCCAGGTTGAAGGCACTGCAGTGCCAGTCGACCAGGTTGGCCAGCATGTGGTGCTCGACCATCACGCCCTTTGGCTGGCCGGTGGAGCCGGAGGTGTAGATGACATAGGCCAGGTCGCTCGCTTGCGGCTGCACAGCCGCTGGCATTGCGGCGGTTGCCGTGTTCCAGTCCCAGCGGTCCAACACGATTTGTGGCAGGCCATGGGGCGGAAGGCGGTCGAGCAGCCGCGACTGGGTCAGCACCACGGCCGGCGCGCTGTCTTGCAGCAGATAGGCCAGGCGCTCCTGCGGGTGGGCTGGGTCGATCGGCACGTAAGCGGCCCCGGCCTTGAGCACGGCCAGCAGGCCGACCAAGGTGTCCAGGCCGCGCTGGGCGACCACCGCAACCCGCTGGTCAGGTTTGGTGCCAAGGGCTGCCAGGTGCCGGGCCAGCGCGTCGGCACGCCGGTCGAGTTCGCCATAGCTCAGGCGCTGGCCGTCGTGCAGCGCTGCCACGGCGTGTGGCGTGGCGTTGGCCTGGGCTTGGATACGACGATGGATCAACGCCTCAACCTGTTCAGGCGCTGCTTGCGCCGTCGCATTCCACTGCCGCAGGCGGGCGTGCTCGCGGGCGGTCAGCAGGTCGAACGCCGCGATGCTTTGTTCGGGCTGCTCCAGGCCTTGCTCCAGCACATGCAGCAGGCGCTCGGCCAACGCTGTCACGTCCTCTTCACTGAACCAGGCGCGGTTGTGCACCAGGTGCAGGCACGCGCTGTCGCGTTGGCTGTTGCAGCGCAGGTGGATGCTCAAGGGCGTGGGCTCGTGGCCATTGCAGACCATCACCGTGTGGCCGGGCACGTCACCGAAGCGCAGGTCGTTGCCATCCTCCTCGAACGACACCATCAGCTCGAACAGGTGCGGCCGCTCTTCACGCAATGCACCAAGGCTGCGATTGAGTTCGCTAAGGGCGAAACGCTGATGGCGAAAGTCTTGCTTGAGCGCATCGCGGATCCCCTGTACCAGCGCGCTGAACGAGCGTTCACGGCCAAAGTCCATGCGCAGTGCGCTGACTTGGGTAAACAGCCCCAGGGTCGACTTGAACTGGGCGTTGCCACGGTTGCGCACCGGCAGGCCGACTACCCACTCGTCACGCTGCCAGGTACGTGCGCTGCACACATGCAACGCCGCCAGCAGCACATGGAAGGGCGAGGCCTGCAGCGTGGTGCCGAGGGCCCGCATACGTGCCAGCAAGCGGGTATCGAAGGGCTGTTCGAGTACCGCACTGGGCGGCGACACGTGCTGCGCATTGCGCTCGCGGGGTGCCAGCAAGGCATCGGGTAGCTGCTGGTACTTGGCCAGCCAGTAATCGCGGTCGCGGTCATGGCGTGGCGAACCCTGGTACTGGGCATCGTCCTCGATGAACGCGCGGTAAGACGGGGCGCTGTCTGGCAATGCCAGCCCTTGTTCAAGCAGGCGATAATGGTCGGCGATCTGCTTGAACCACTGGTCCACGCCCCAGCCATCGAGAATCAGGTGATGGGCCTGCACGGCAAACAGGTACCGCTGCTCGCCCAGGCGGATCAATGTCGCCCCCCACAGTGGGCTGGCATCCAGGCGGTAGGGTGTCTGCATCTGTGTTTGCAACAGGCCTTGGGCAGCGCCGAACGGGTCATCCGCGCTGCGGACATCGTGCTGCACCAGCGGCACATCGAGGGCCTCGGCAAAGTACTGGCGGGCTACCCCACCCTGGCCCGCGTGCGTCACCAGCACGGTGCGCAGGCCATCATGCTGGGCGACCAGGTGTGCCAGTGCCCGGTTTAGCCGCTCGGCATCCACCCCGCCGGCCAGTTCGACGTACGCGCCGATGTTGTACAGCGGCGAGTCGCCGTGGCTGATCTGGTCCAGCCAGATGTCGCGCTGGGCAACGGTCAGGGCAAAGGTTTGGGCGGCAGGCATGGTTCGGCAGGTCCTTCTGGTTGATCATCCGCGGATTCAAGCACCCTACCTTCAGGCTGTATGGCCCCCGAAACCCGGACACGCACCGGGCCTGTCGATGGCTGCTGAAAAACATGTAGGAGATTTGCCACAGCGGCTGCCCGGTTTGGCCTACGCCAGGGTCCATCGGTCGTGATCAGGCCTTGATCGCCACGCTTCTGACGTCAATTGGCTGGCTGATCCGTTCATGTGCAGCGTCTCGCCTGTAAGTGCCCTGCCCCACTGATCCGTAATCGGTGGCACTTTCTGTCCCTGTTTTCCATTACAGACGCGGCCCCCAGGCCGGGCTTGAATACCGCCACAAACCACTCGCCACCCGGAGGACTCGCCAGCGACACCACCCGCCGTAACGCTTTGGATCAAGGATGACAACGCTATGAAGCTGACCGACAGCCTCGAACACCGCCCCGACCCCCAGCTGTATCTGCAACTTGGCGAATTGATCGCCAGTACCGGCGCCGAGGGCTTTGCCGAACAGATGTTGCACCTGGTCGATGCCCAAGTGCCGATCCACAGGCTCGACCTCAGCGAATGGACCCTCGACCCACACGGCGCCAGCATCAGCCGCATCAGGGTACTCGGCAGCGCCGGCCCTGCACCTGAACAGCCCGGTGTCGACCCTCTGCGCCACCCACTGCTGCAGAGCATCATGCAGATGAAGGACCCGCTGCTGATCGAATTCAAGGCCCCTCCGGACACCGACCACCCGCGCCACAGCGCCCACCAGTGCAACTTGGTGTCTTGCAGCGGTGCCCGGCGCTGGGTCATCTGCTTTCACCGCCTGCCCAGCCAGCGGGGCTTTTCGTTGAGTGAGTTGTCGCAGTTGAAAAGCCTGTCCGACACCTTGCTGCCCCTAGTCGAGCACCACGGCCAGTTGCTCAACCAAGGGGCCGCGCGGCAGGCCGGGTCGCCGCTGTGCGATCTGCAGGCGGGCGCGTTACGCCACTCCTTTGGCGAACGGCTGGTGCAGGAAGCCGTGCGGCTTTCGACGCGTGAGCAGGAGGTCTGCCTGGGCCTGCTGACGGGCGGCACGGTGCCAGAAATGGCGCAGCGGCTTAACGTGAAAAACAGCTCGATCGAAACCTACCTCAAGCGCGCCACCGCCAAGCTGGGGGTCAGTGGCCGCCATGGGCTGACCAAATGGATGGCAGGCGCCTGACTCTGCGAGACCCTCTGATGCCCCGACCCAGCCTTATCCTGTGCGCGGCGCTGTTGTGCGGCTGTTCGTTGGCCCCTGACTACCAGCGCCCGGACCCCCCCGTCGCCACCCAGTACCCGCAGGGGCCGGCCTACGCCGGCGATGTGCAGAAGCACCCGGCCGTCGAGGACTGGCGCCAGGTGTTCCACGACCCGATCCTGCGCCAACTGATCGACAGCGCCCTGGCCAATAACCGCGACCTGCGCAGCGCGGCGCTCAATGTCGAAGCCTACCGCGCCCAATACCGCATTCAGCGCGCCGAGCTGTTGCCAAAAGTCTCGGCCAATGGCCAGGGGCAACGCCAGTACCTGCCGCGGCGCATGACCGGTACCGACCAGGGCATGATCAGTTCCACCACTGCTGCGACGCTAGGCGTGAGTGCTTATGAACTGGACCTGTTCGGTCGCCTGCGCAGCCTCAGTGACCAAGCGCTGTTGACTTACCTGGCCAGCGACCAGGCCCGGCGCAGCACCCAATTGAGCCTGGTGGCCAGTGTCGCCAGCGTGTACCTGACCTGGCGTGCCGACCAGGAACTGCTGACGCTGGCCAACGAAACCCTGGCCGCGGACGAGCGCAGCCTGCGCCTGACCGTCAACCAGCGCCGCGCCGGCACAGTGTCGGCACTGGACCAGATCCAGGCGCGGACCAGCGTCGACAGTACCCGGGCGGCCGTCGCCCGTTACAAACGCCAAGTCGCCCAAGACCTCAACCAACTGACGGTACTGGTCGGCGCCCCTGTGGCCGACGGCCTCGGCGCCTTGCCGCTGGCCGACGAACAGATCGCCGGTTTGCAAGCCGGGCTGCCGTCAGACCTGCTGCAACGCCGCCCCGACATCCTCCAGGCCGAATACCAGCTGCGTGCGGCCAACGCCGATATTGGCGCCGCGCGTGCGGCGTTTTTCCCGAGCATCAGCCTGACCGCCAATGCCGGCAGTACCAGCCCGGCGCTCAGTGGGCTGTTCGATGCAGGGTCAGGGACCTGGCTGTTCCAACCACAAATCAACCTGCCGATCTTCACCGCCGGCAGCCTGCGTGCCAGCCTGGACTATGCCCAGTTGCAGAAAGACATTCAGGTAGCGCAGTACGAAAAAGCAATCCAAAGCGCCTTTCAGGAAGTGGCCGACGGCTTGGCGGCGCGGGCGACTTACCAGCGGCAATTGCAGGCGCAACGCGACTTGGTGGCCTCCAACCAGCGTTACTACAACCTTGCTGAACACCGCTACCGGATCGGCGTGGACAGCAGCCTGACCTTTCTCGACGCGCAGCGCTCGTTGTTCAGTGCCCAGCAGGGGCTGATCAATGACCGCCTGGCGCAGTTGGTGGCAGAGGTGAATCTGTACGCGGCGTTGGGTGGCGGGTGGAAAGAGGCCGCTGACACCCAGGCTCCGTCTGCGGCAAGCGCAAGCGAAGCGGCGCCCAAGGGTGCCTACGTGGGTCTAGACTGAACAGGGCCAGATCACCAGGCATGAACCGGGGGGCTTCCACACGCGGAGGTGTGAGATGAGCCAGTTCAAGCGTTTGTTCGTCATGCTCGGCCCGCAGATGCGCCACACGCCGGCTCTGCAACGCGCGGCGGCGTTGGCAGAGTCAAGCGGTGCGCTACTCGATATCAACGTATTCGTCGACGATGTCGACACTTTCGGTTTGATGAGCGATGGCCGGGAGCGTGAACGGCTGCTCAGCGACAATCGCCAGTGGCTGGCCGATGAAGCCGAGCAGATGGCCGACGCCGGCCTGGATGTGTCCACCGAACTGCTGTTGACCCGCGACCCATTGACCAGCGTGCTCGAGCGCATCGAACGCCTGGGCTGCGACCTGCTGATCAAGGACGTGCAGCACGAACCGGTGCTCAAACGCTTGCTGGTGACACCGCTGGACTGGCAGTTGCTCAAGGACAGCCCGGTCGCCGTGCACCTGGTCAGTGATATCCGCCTGCCCCTGCCCAAGCAGATTGCCGCCGCTGTGGACCTGAACAGCCATGGCGCCGGTGAACACCTCGACGAGCAGGTCATTCACAGCGCCCATGCGCTGGCGCTGCAGTGCAATGCCGAACTGCACCTGCTGCATGTGTGCGACGCGGCCAAGACCCACATCGCCGACTTCGGTGCGGGCACCGTCACCATGCCTGGCTTCGATGGCAGTGTGCGAGCTGCGCAACGGTCAGCATTCAACCGGTTGGGCGACCATCACCAGGTGCCCTTGGAGCGCAGGCATTTCGTCGAGGGGCCAGCGATTCGTGCGATTGCCCAGTTCGTCAGCCATAGCCGGGTCGATGTGATCGTCATGGGCAGCCACCGCCACGACGCCATGCAGACCTTCCTGGGCGGTACCACGGCACATGTGCTGGAGCATCCGCTGTGCAATGTGCTGGCGATCAAGGCGATGCATTAATCGGCGAACTGCCTGTCCCGGTAGGAGCAGCCTTGTGCTGCGAAGAGGCCTGTTCCAGCAACAGATAGGTATTGGGGTTTACGGCCTCTTCGCAGCACAAGGCTGCTCCTACCGGGATCGCGTATGGGCGGAGACTGAGCTTGGAGTTTGGCACGCGCGCTCCATTTAAAAAGAATGCATTTGATAATGATTCGTAGTAGTGTCGCGACACTTTCTACCCCTCCCCCTAGCGCCCCACTCCAGGATCGTACCGTCGATGCGTCGCACGTTCGTTTCGCTTTGTGTGCTTCATGCTGTCTCCCCGTTGGCCTGGGCTGAGCCCGAATCGCCCAGCGACCCCGCCCGGATCGAACTCCAGGCCTTGAGTATCACCGGTACTGCCGACAGTGAGCGTGCCGATGGCCCGGTCGTCGGCTACAAGGCCAGCCGTTCGGCAAGCGCCACGCGCACCGACACCGCCCTGCACGAAACCCCGCAATCGGTCAGCGTGGTCCCCAAGGACGTGCTCGAAGACACCGGCGCCACGCGGCTGCAAGATGGCCTGGACTACGCCGGCGGCGTTGGCCGCGCCAACAACTTTGGCGGCCAGGGCCTGACCACGTTCACAGTGCGTGGCTTTACCACGGGCGAGTTCTACCGCAATGGCTTCCCGATCAACCGCGGCTACCCCAACGCCCCCGACGCCAACACCGTCGAACGCCTTGAAGTGATCCGCGGCCCAGCCACCAGCCTGTATGGGCGTGGCGACCCTGGTGGCACCTTCAACGTGGTCAGCAAGCAACCGCTGGCTGAACGCAAGGTCACCCTGGGCAGCCAGATCGACGACCAAGGCATGCACCGCGCCACCCTCGATGCCACCGGCCCGCTGAATGAGGACGGCTCGCTCGCTTACCGGTTGAACATGCTTGGCGAAGGTGGCGAGAGCTTTCGCGATGATGTCGAGAGCGAGCGCTACGACGTGGCGCCCGTGGTCAGCTGGCAGGTCAACGACAGCACCAGAATCGTCTTCGAAGGCGACTTCATGCGCAACAACCACCCACTGGACCGCGGCCTGACCCGCTATGCCACCCAGACCGGCAGCGCCTCGCGCGACACCTACATCTGGGAGAAAGGCAGCGACAACGTGCTGCACAACGACAACAACATGGCCCAGGTGCGCTTCGAGCACCTGCTCAATGACAACTGGACGTTGGGGGGCGGGTTCCAGTTTCTCGATGGCTCGCTCAAGGGCAACGCGGTGGAGGCCAACGGCGCACCCGCTGACGGGCGTACCCTGCAGCGCAACTTCAACTACCGCAAACTGGAATGGACTGACCGTGACTGGCAGTTGAACCTTACCGGGCATTTCGACACCGGTGGTTTCAGCCACACCCTGCTGACCGGCATCGAGTACGAAAACTACGATTACAACTCGATCATCCAGCGTTCCTCGGCAGCCGTCGGCACCTACCCCATCGATATCTACGACCCGGTGCTCGGCCAGCCAAGGCCCGCGTTGACACGCACCACCACCTGGGACAAGGAAAACCTGCAGACCTGGGCCTTCTTCATTCAGGACCAGGTGGCGTTGACCGAGCGCCTCAAAGCGTTGGCCGGCATCCGCTTCGAGCGCTTCGAGCACGACTATGACGACAAGCTGGTCGACACCCGTGACTTCAGCAAAGGCGAGAACGGCGTCACCCCGCGCGTTGGCCTGATCTACGACCTGACCGACACGGTGGCGGTCTATGCCAACACGGCGCGTTCATTCAAGCCCAACAGTGGCGCCCCTGCCGGGGGCGGCAGTTTCGACCCGGAGAAGGGTAAATCCTACGAGCTGGGCGTGAAGTGGGAAGCGCTCGATCGCCAACTGAGCATTGATGCGGCGGTGTACCACATCGTCAAGGAAAACGTGCTGGCACGCGACCCCAACGACCCCACCGGGGTCTACAGCATCGCTGCGGGTGAGGTGCGCAGCCGCGGGCTGGACATCAACATTGCGGGCAACATCACCCCTGAGTGGCGCGTGATCGGTGGCTACGCCTATGTCGATGCCGAAGTGACCAAGGACACCAGCTTGCCTACCGGCACCCACCTGGCCAACATCCCGCGCAACAGTTTCAGCCTGCTGAACACTTACGAATTCCAGGACGGCGCGGTCAAAGGCCTTGGATTGGGTGTTGGCCTGAAATACGTGGATGATCGCGCCGGCCAGACAGCCGTGACGACCTACACCATGGAGCGCTACAGCGTGGTTGACCTGCTCAGCTTCTACAAGGTCAATGAACACGTGCGGCTGAACTTGGATGTGAAGAACGTCTTCAACAAGGGTTATGACGAAGGGGCGTTCAACAACTACGTGTACCCGGGCGCACCGCGAACGGTGCAGGCCGGGGTTTCGTACACCTTCTAGCTGACTGTAGGAGCAGCCTTGTGCTGCGAAGAGGCCGGTACCGACAACATATATGCAGTGCCAGTACCGGCCTCTTCGCAGCGCAAGGCTGCTTCTACAAAAAGCGCATCAAACTCAGAACGCCTTGCTGTAGAACAACGCGTACGACTCGATCCCGTCGTTAGGCTGTTTGATGCCCGCGTTGGAGTAATGCATCGCGCGGATGCCGACCTTCTGCGCACCCGGCAGCTTCAGGCCAAAACCGATGCGGTCTTCGAAGTTGACCGCCGAACCTAGGCGCTGGTCGCCCACTTCTGTCTTGGAAAACGCCGCCAGGCCAATGCCGGCCTCGATGTAGGGGGTGTAGGTGAAACCGCTGAACTCGTACGTGAATACCGGGCTGAACGACAACGAGTGCGCGCCGCTGGCGTCGCCGCCTTCCCAATAGGTGTAGGCCGCATCCCAGTAACCGGTCACATAACCGGTACTGCTTTCCAGCCATTTCTTGTCCCAGTCGAACGACAGGCCGATACGGTAGGTCATGTCGCCTTGGCTGGTGGCGCCAACTGCAGCCGATACCTGCGCGGCCTGGGCCAGGTTGGCCCCCGCGAAGGCCAGCACTGCAGCGGCCAGCGAAGCAGCGAGACGGGTTTTCATCAATGACATCTCCTGATGGTCTACAACACGGGCAAAGTGGGGGCTTGAGCCCCTCGAGCTTATGCGGTGGCCGGCGCATCCAAACCGGTCACACCAAGTAATACTTCTCTGATTATTGTCCAGATAATCAGAAAGTTGAAAGCTGTTTGCCACCATTGGCTAATACCAGGGCGACCGCCTTATCACGGGCCCTGTCGCCATTCAGTCGTAGGCCGCCTCTTCATGCTCACCCAACAGCCGCCGCTGCCTCGGCGTCGCCTCCTGCAACACCTGCGGGTTGAATTGCCAGTGCAAGTACGGCGAAAACTTCTGCGCCACCATGCGTCGGCCGTAATGCACCTGCAGCATGTCGCGCTCACGCGACTGCGTGCAATTGGCGCCGCCGCTGTGCCAGACATCACTGCGAAACACCAATGCATCCCCCGCCTTGCACAACACCGGATGCGCTTCACGCCCTTGCCACTCGGACTCGCCGGCCTCGGGTGGGCGTGCTGCCCGATGGCTACCAGGCACGATCCAAGTCGGCCCGATGCTGTGATCGATATCGCTGAGGTATAACTGCACGGTAAGGATCTGCATGGGTTGGGTAAAGGCACCTCGCTCACTGATCCACGCGGGCAGTTGCATGGGCAGGTGATCAAGGTGCAGCGCCATGCCGGGGTAGCCGGGGTGGCTGCGCCAGACGGTCTGGCCGATCACGTGGCAGTCCTCGCCCAGCGCGGCCTCGGCCAGGTTGATAAGCGGTGGCAGATCAAGAAAGGGCAACCACAGGGGGTTGCGGTTGAACACGCACTTGTAGTGTTCGAGCAGCCCTTGGTAATCCCAGTGAATGGGCTGCAAGTCATCGATGGCGCAGCGCAGCAAAGCGATACGCAGGGGTTCGAGCACACCGGGGATCAACACAAAACCCCGCTCGTCCAACATCTCCAGCTGAAGGTCCAGGCTCATGGCGGTGCGCTCCCATTCGGCAGGAGTACAGATGTACTCCTGCCCGGACTGTACCATTCAACGCCAGTGCAGGTTCACCGTGGCAGGCGCTTTGCCGTCGACGGCCACCTGCTGTTGTACCGTCTCACCTTGGGCGTTACCGGTGACTTTGTAATGGCCCGGTGGCAACTGCACATAGAGCAGCGGGCCTACATTGGTAACGCTCAGCACGGGCTGGCCCTGTGCGCTCTGTATGTCGACTGTGGCCCCACTCTGGAACTCGCTTCCCGGGCCTGCCGAGAGTTCGACATGCAAGTCGTACCCTTTGGTCTTGCGCAGGGCATTGGCTTCATCCTGGCCGATACCGCCTTCCAGGTAACGGATGCCGTTTTGCTCTTGCGGCTGCAGCTGGACAGCCTGCATGTCGATAGGCGCATTGAGGTCGGCAGCCGCCGCCAACGTCCAAGGCATGGCCAAGGTGAGCATTAGCGCAGCACCAAGGGCATAGTGATGATTACGCATGGTAGAACCCTCCTTCTGAGGATGGTTTACCTATTATTACGCCCTCTAACGACACTCGTTTTCTTACTGACAGAGGGTCGTCCGGGCACGGGCAGCAAGTCGTCGCTTCAACGTGCGCATTTATATTTCATGGGCATATTGCACTCTTTATTCAAAAACGGCTGGATCGGCAAACGACTAGCGAACACACATTTTCTTACACCCAAATACTCGACAGGAAACCTTCACCCGGTACATCGTTAATTTTCGGAAGAATGCACTCTAGTGTTCGAGCTGTTTAATTTCGACGAACGCGATAGCGAATTTTCCTACAAACTTTTAAAGATACACCGATCGAACACAACCATCATCCAACAACATGACTTACATCAACACAGATCAAATAGCGCCACGACAGGCATAATCAAACACAGTGGGATATGCAATACGCTATGGACAACCTCGATAAAGAAACACGTCGTGAACGAGCCGATATTGTTCTACGTAGCGCGCACCAGTACACCTACTTCCAATTACTGGAACTGATGCACCAGCTGCACGGGGACGATCTCGAACAACGCCCCCTGTCCCGGGAGGCTCGGCGCCGCTTGCGGCTGGAGGTTTCTCCCAGTTTATCGTTCCCGGTTGCCGACGTACTGCGCGCTGACCGCCTGGAGGACGATCGCTATCGGATTCAGGCCAGCTTCCTGGGGCTGCATGGCACAGATTCGCCGCTGCCCACCTACTATCTCGACGACATTGCCTACGAACACGCTCATGGCATCGGGCTGCGTCCGGCGTACTTCAACTTCTTCAACCATCGCCTGCACACCCTGTTGCATCAGGGCTGGCGCAAGTACCGCTACTACCGGCGCTTTCAACCGGGCGCAAAAGATGGCTTCTCTCGCTACATCTTTGCCCTCATCGGGCTGGATGACTCAGCGTTGCGAGGCGCCACACCGCTACCTTGGAGCCGGTTGCTCAGTTATGTGGGGATGATCGCCAGCCGCAGCCGATCACCGAGCATGGTGGCCGGCATGATCGCGCACTGCTTCGACCTCCAGCAGGTGGCCATCCGTGAATACGAAAAACGTACGGTGCCGATTCCCTTGCCCCAGCGCAATGGCCTAGGCACCCGCAATTGCCAACTTGATAACAACTTCTTGATCGGTGACAGCACCGAATCACGCAACAGCAAGTTCACCATCGTGATCGCTGGCCTGAATCAGCCGCAGTTTCGCGAATTCTTGCCCAGCGGCGGTAACTTCCAGAAGTTGAGCCACCTGGTGGACTTCCTGCTCCGCGATGTCGGTGCCTATGACCTGGAACTGCGCATACGTGCGGAGGAAGCGCCGCCCTTCAGCTTGCGGGCTGAGCACGGCACCCACCTAGGATGGACCAGCTTCATCGCAGAGCCCAATGACCCTACGCCACCCCCTGTTCGCATCACGGTACGCGCATGAGCCCACCTGTTATCCAACCTAGTCTCACCCTCTCCATTCTTAACCCAGAACAGCTGCTGCATGGCAGTGAACCGCAACACCGATTCGACATCGCAGGCGGCACCATTGGCAGTCAGGGCACGTGGCAGCTACATGATCGCCAGACGCACATCCTGCCGGTGCACTGCGAAATTGCTTGGCATGAAGGCCACTTCTGCATCATCGACCACAGCGGCAAAAGCTTCATGAATGGCAGTGATACCGGGCTTCTCTCGGGAACATTCATCCGTTTAAGGCATAACGACAGACTGCAGATCGGCACCTATCAGATCGCCATACGCCTGTTTAACGAAGACGCTGTGAGGCCAGAACACTGTGCAGCCAAAAACCCGCTTACTGCGCTGCTGACCACACAGCTTTGCCCGCTGCAAGCGCTTGGCACACCGATGACCGACACTTTAAGGTTTCTTCAGCCTGTGACGACCGCACCGGTCGACGAACTTGACCCGCTGGCCTTATTGGACCGAGCTGCAGAGGCCCGGATTGATCCGGCCATCGCGCGCATCTTCGGCAAGGAGGCTCGATGAAAACGACCATTGGATGGTTGCTCATTGGCCTGGTACTCACTGGCTGCACGTCGATCAGCAGGATCTATCAAGTGGCAGTGAATCCAAACTTGCCTATCGGCGGCCCCAACAACGATATCAGCCACGTGGCACTGAGCCTCTATGCTGCTGATCTACCAGCACTTGCCACTTCGGCGCATGAGACGTCAGGTACACCCGCACCGGCGCATGGCCATCCCGAATTATTGGCGGCTAGCCTCAGCGCCGAGGACGCCGTAGCGCTGACGGACAGGCTCAGTTCACTGGCCGAACAGCTGCACCAGAACTACCCCACTTCCGCGGAGCATGAGCAGGCCATCAACGATGCGAAATCGCCCGCGCCATTGGCCAGTTACGCAGCGACAGGACCCGCGCTGCCCTCAGAACCCAGCAGCCCGCCCCAGCGCCAAACACCGTCATCCACCGCGTTCAAAGTCCTGCAACTGCGGGACGATTCGTTGCTGCTGGATGCTACCTATGAGCAAGTAGAGGAAGACCTGGACAGAGCACTGGGCACCACGCTGATCAGCGCTGACGACTACCGTCTGATGCCCGGCCATTTCAAATTCATCGAGCACGAAGAACTCAACGAACGCACTCGCTACATCGCCGTCATTGCGCGCCTGGGCGATAGCCCGCTGGGCAACTGGAAGGATGCCGTGCGCATCCAACCTCGCGGCTATAACCACACCATACATGTCCACTTTGAAAACAATGGCGTTGAACTTCGGCACGACAGCGAATACCGCCGTGACCAGTGAGTCCGCTACCCAACCAAGAGGAACATTTTCATGAGTTCACGCAACGCGGTATTGTGGAAAGAAGGGCTGTTCGTCAAACCCCAGCATTTTCAGCAAATGGCCTACGCCGCCGAATCGGCATTGCAACAACGTATTACCAGTTTGAACGATGCGTTCTACGGTTTCAGCGAGTTGGAACTGAACGCCGAGTACTTGAGCTTCGGCAAAATCGCGATCACCCGTGCCCGTGGTGTAATGCCTGATGGCACGGTCTTCGATATTCCTGGCGACATGCCACCACCTCCTCCATTGGAAATCCCTCTGGATGCTGCCAACAAGGTCATCTTCCTCGCCCTCCCTCTACATGCACCCGGCGCCCCCGAGGTGCGCTGGCCCGACAGCGACCATTCAGGCGGTCGATTTATTGCCAAAGGTGTTCCGGTCATGGACAACCACGGCGGCAGCGGCGACTCGATGATCCTCGATGTCGCCATTCCGAACGTGCAGATCAGGCTGCAGGACGACAACAGCGCCTACAGCTGCCTGGCATTAGCCAAAGTGCTAGACAAGCGGCCCGATGGCAGTGTGATGCTGGATCCGCGTTTCTATCCCACGAGCATCTCGCTCAAGGCGGCACCGGCCCTGTTGGGCTTCCTTGAAGAGGCGACGGGGCTGATGCGCGAGCGCGCACGCAATCTCGCGCAGCGGATCTGCTCACCCGGCCAGTCCGGTATCGCCGATATCACCGACTTTGCCCTGCTGCAAGTGATGAACCGGCTCCACCCCTATTTCCATCACCTGGCTCGTCGTCGCAACGTGCACCCTGAGCATTTGCATATCGCGTTAGGGCAGGCCTGTGGCGAACTGGTGACCTTCACCGACGACGGTCGGCTGCCACTGGAGTACCCGGCTTACCAACATGATGACCTGGCCGAATCCTTCCACATGCTGGAGGAGACCCTGCGCCGTTCCCTTAGCACCATCCTCCAGCCCCGCGCCGTGTCGCTGCCGATCCAGGAGCAGCAATATGGCGTGCTCACGGCAACGCTGCATGAGCGCAAACTTCTGGAAGACGCCACCTTCATTCTGGCCGTACGGGCAGACCTACCGGGTGAGGATCTGCGCAAGAAGTTCCAGCAACAGGGCAAAGTCACTTCGATCGAGCAACTGCATCACTTCGTACAACTGCAAATGCCTGGCATGCCGCTGATTCCGCAGCTTGTAACACCTCGCTTCCTGCCTCACCACTCTGGGTTCGTCTACTTCGAACTCGATCGTCAGCATGAATCGTGGCAGCAAATGAAGCAGGCAAGTGGCTTTGGGTTCCACATTGCTGGCGAGTTCCCGAACCTGGAAATGCAACTTTGGGCTATCAGGCCGGAGTAGACCCCGTAGGAAAAAATCCCGATCCAGGTCACTGGCATCGGGATTTTGTTGTGGGCCGTGAAGCGCTACTGCTGCGCTACTTCACTGGCAATGTCATCTCGAAGCAAGCGCTGCGGTAGCGCGAAGCCTGCAAAGAGCTGGCGGGTGAAGGGGTTGTTCGCACCGGTAGCGTGGAACTTATAGCGGGCAGAATCGCCTGCAATCTTGAAGCTCAAATCCACGCTGGTTGGAGTGCGCGCATTGAGCCCACCTCGGCTGAGCAGACGATAGAGCGACCAGGGGCCGTGGTAACTCTGGCTGACCGTGGTACCAGTGGCCTGCACCAAGGTGACCCGACTATGCCCGCTCTCCCCGGCGGGCCCTGGCCAAGTCATGCCGATGGGCTCTTTACCTCTGTCCGCAAAGGCGTGCAACAGCCCATCAAGGCCGAATACGCTGCCCCGCAGCCCGCTGCTGATCGCCACAGGTTCAAGGCCAAAACTGACGTTCAGTTCGCCGCGGTTATCGAAAAAAGCGTTGCGAATGACTTCGGCCTGCTTAAGCTGCGCAATCACCTCGGGGCGCACCAGAAAGCCGTCGCCGGCACTCGATTGCAGCGCATCGAGGTTGTCTTTGAGGAACACGGTGAGGTACTGATCCTCGAAGCGCTTCAGTTGGCCTTGGGGGCCAAAGAACGCCTCGAAATCCTTGAGCGACACATCCGGGCCGGCCGGGTCGATGGGATATCGCGATGCCAAACGCTCCAGGTAGACGCTGTATACCTCGGCGCCCCAGCGCTGCTCCAGTTCCTGCAACGCCATGACCATCAGCACCTGCGAGGTTTGCTCAGCCAGTTGGCGTACCTGACGGTTCAGCGGCTCAGGCAGCCCTGTAGCAATGCGTTGCAGATTACGAATGGGGTCAGGGTCTTTTTCCGAGAAGCGGCTCAACGCTACCGCGAGCGCCGCCCTGCCCCGATTCGAGTTGTCCTGCACCGCCTTTGCATAATCGTAGACGGCACTGATGGCCTGCAACGTTTCGTCGTAATAAGACGGTTTATCGCCCAGAACGTCGAGCATGCCGGACAGGCCGGCGAAGGAACGGTAGATACCCATCGCCTGGGCGTGCGCCTGCTGGGCGGGCTGCGATTGCTTTTCGCTGTCCGCCACCTGCGGATAGATCATCGTGTTGCCACGCACCGTTTCCAGCAGTCGACGTATCGGCGCGGCGGGCCCTGTGACCTGCTCCAGCACACTCAACGCATGCGTGAGGTCGCTGAACTCGGTCACAGAGAACTGGTTCAGCACGCGCCGCCAACTGTCGATGTAGTCTGCGCTGTACAGGGCACGCAACCGCTCGGTCAGGGCTTGTCGGTCCACCTCTGAATAGTCGAGGTGTCGTCGCTCGCCCAGCACCCATTGATCAATCAGGGCAAGGTCGGTCGCATTTTGGCTGTGCTGATCGAAGTAGTCCCGAAAACCGCTCGCAGTCAACAAGGGTGCCAGAGACAGGTTGCCATCGACCCCCGCCTGGTGATCACGCTCGGCCAGTGGCACATACACGATATCGAATGCCGGGCCGATTTCGTTGCGCAAATCCAGCTCACCGTGCAGTTGCTCCTGCGCCTGCTGCCGCAGGCCAATATAGACCCGTTGGGCCAATGGCAGCTTGCGCAACTGCTGCTGTGCTTCGGCCACCATCTGCCGATACTCGGGCAGCTCGACGTCGGCATAAGCCAGTGCGTATTTGAGGTGCCGCATCAACGCGACCTGCAATTGCCCCTGCCCCGGATATGCCTTCTGCCATTCACGGGCCATCCACTGCTCTACCAGCTCCGGTCGGCGGTTATTGCGATCCTCGATCATACGGTAGATGCGCAATGCCGACAGTTGCTCATCACTCCCGGGGATAGACCGTTTGATGGTGGCCGCCACACCGCCTGCGATTGCCGGTAGGAAGCGCCTGGCTAGGGCATTCAGGTAAGCCTGGTCCACCTGTGGGCCAATGGCTTTGCCTTGGTACAGTCCCATGTCGGTGAACACGGTCCAGCCTGAACGGTAATCGCCATACAGGCTCACAGCTTCGCGGATGTCATTCAGGGGCATCAGCAGACTACGCCCGGTCAAATCGTCTTTTGCATCCATGCTCGTTTGAGTGAACGCGTTACTTTTCTCCAGTACATGCTCCGCCTTGACGCGATTAACGCTGTAGAAATGCAACCAGCCACCGGCCATGGCTAGCCCGCACAACCCCGCCGCCACTGCACCACCTTTCAACAGCTGCGTCTTGTACTGAACGACCTTCTGGTTGTCGCCCGCCAAGCCGGCCTCGGGATAGACCACCCGTTGCAAGAGCTGCTGGGCGAAGTACACCACCGAGGTGCCTTGCGGTTTGGTTGACAACGCCGGCGAAGCAAAGGCGAAGGCGCGGGCTGAAGCATCGGCAAAGAGGTTACGCACCTCGCCCCGCTGATAAACCGAAGAAAAGTACAGGCCCCGCACCAAGGCAGGTGTGCTGTAGCGATCGCTGCCCAGGACATCGCCCAGAAAACTCAGCAACAGGTTTTGGGCGCCGCTCAATTCCTTGAGCAGTGAGTAAGCGCTCTTGCGGCCCGCACTTGGCGTTCCCATCGTCGCACTCATCATCCGATCGCCGAGTCGCCCAACGAAGTCCAAATAGGCGCTACCCAACTCCTCAAGCCAGGCATCGAAGTACTTCACCGACGCCAAGGTGAAGGTGAACCCCTGCACCTCTTCGCGCTCACGTGCCGGTAGTTTGGCAAAGAGTTCGTCAAAGCCGTCCAGCAAGTCGAACTTGCTCATCACCACGTAGAGCGGTAACCGGGTACCCAGCTCCCCACCCAGCTCAGTCAGGCGAGCACGCAACACGAAGGCCAAGTCACGGCGCTCAGTTGCCGACCGTGCGAATAGGTTGACCATGTCCACCAGCAACACCACGCCGTTGAGCGGACGTCGGCTGCGGTTGTCTGCGAGCCAGCCGATCAGGTGCTGCCACAAGCGTCGCTCGATGCCAGGTGGCAGACCGATGGGTTCTACATTCGGGCCTGCCGTTTCATCCACTTCAACCGTCTCGACCTCCCCTTCGGCGCCACTGGTCACAGGCTGCTTGATGGGATCAGCCACGACCACTGGCCGTTCAGGCTGACTGATGAACTCGCCTGGCGGATCGATCAACACGGCATCGTCGCCAACCCACCAATCGATGCCAAAAGCCAGGTCCGGGTCTGTCGTGGCCCGCTGGCTTGCGCTGCGCTCGGTACGCGTCAGTGCAAAGCGCTGATCCGAACGGCTGACAAAGCTGGACTTTCCTGCATTCTCTTCGCCAAGGATGAGATACCACGGCACATCGTAGAGATGCCCTCGCCCACCCTGGCTATCGCGCAACCGGGCCAGGCTGGTGTCGAGCAAACGTTGCTGGGCCTGGACATACGCCAAGCAGGGGTCTTCCACCTGCCGCGCCTGTCGTTGCTGTTCGCGCACGATCAAACGGTTACGCCGATGCACCTGCGCACTCCAGATCAGCAGTGGCAGGGCCATCAGCAGCACGGTTGCCGCAATGCGAACGGGTAGATCAGCCAGTGGCTGCCGCTCATGCCAACGCCATTCAGGCCCCAACCACCAGAGCCAGACCAATGCTGCTGCAATACCAATGATTATGGCAGCAACAACGACGGGCATTGCTTGGCGCTGCAACAACGACAAACCATGTAGGAAATAATCCTTTTTCAGTTTCATAGCGGTAAACCTTACCGACTGCATTTTCGAAGATGGAGGCACTTATGAGGCGCACACTTCGAAAGACAGTAACAACACTGCAAAACACTGTTCAATGTTATTTATGGAGAAATACGCGCTAACAATTTTCTTGCAGACGACGGGCAACAACTTGAACTATGAAAAGCAGTACGCATTGCATCAGAACTTTCTAAGCCCGCAACTTGTAGGAAATTTCCCACGAATTGACTGGAATCTTTTCTCGCACCGACGAGAGCCACCCGATTAGAGTCAAAAACGATAAACATGAAGTTTAAAGATTGGTTCATACAGGAAAAGCGGCACCTCCAACAATTGGGCGACGACTTCGTCGAGGACAACCCACAGCTGGCCCCTTTCCTCGGCCGAACGGCCTCGGGGGAGGATGTCGAACGCGTGATGGAGAACTTCGCGTTTCTCACCGCTCGCCTGGTGATGAAGATTGAAGACCATCTGCCCGAGCTGACCCATCCGCTGCTGCAGCTGCTCTGTCCTAACGTCCTGCGGCCATTGCCCAGCGTCACGCTGATGCAGTTCCAGCTCATCGACCACGCCTTGAGCGAGACCCAGGTGTTGCCCAAAGGCACACCGGTGTTTTCCCGCCCGGTAGAGGGCGTGAGTTGCGAATTCCGCACCTGTGCGGACCTGGCCATCGCCCCGTTAGAAATCCGTAACATTACAACATTGCGCAGTGCCGAAGCGCCCGTGGTGCGCATCGACCTGGGCGCCTTATCCGAACAACCGCTGGGGCGCATGAAGTGCGACCACCTTCGCTTTCACCTGGCGGGCGGGAGCCATAATGCACTGACCTTGTACCAGTGGCTGTCGCAGCATTTGGACAAGCTGTACCTGCACATCAACCAGTACCGCTTCACACTGCCGCCCACTGTTTCCTTCGTCGGCTTCGAGAAGGAAGAATCACTGTTGCCCAGCGCCGGCGAACACCTGGACGGCTATCGCATTCTGCAAGAGTTTCTCTGGTTCCCCGAGCGTTTCTACGGTTTCTGTATCGAAGGGCTTTCAGCCTACTGGCCCGACGAGGCCGCAGCGCACATCCAACTGGAATTTCGCTTCAATGCCCCTCTTACGCCTGATCTGCTGATCGACCAGACGACGATCCTGCTCAACTGCATCCCCGCCATCAACCTGTTTTCCTGCTCGGCGCAACCCATGCCGCTGAATGGGCAGGCGCTGCGTGAGACCATTCAAACGGCGCGGCGTGACGGCGCGCAAGATGAGATCTTCTGCATTGATCGTGTCAGCAGCCAGCGCCAGAAAACCCGGGAGCATCTGCGGGAGTTCAAACCCTACGATTCCCTCGACCCCAGTTTTCCACTAGCTGAGGCGCAGCCCACGCCTTACTACAAGCTGGATCTCGAACAGAACCCGATCACTGAAAAGGTGGAGCACCGCTTACGCCTGGTGCATCGCAACCTTACGCCTTACCTGGCTCAGCAAGAGGCACTGAGCATCGAGCTGACCTGTACCAACGGCGCCCTGGCGCAGCAGTTGGAGGTGGGCCACATCGATGTCACGACGCAAGATACACCCTCATTCGTCACCTACCGCAACCTGTCACGGCCCAGCCGCACATACCCGCCGTTACTGCAGAGCGGTGGTCAGGGTGAGCGGCACTGGGCGCTGATTTCCAACCTCACCCTGAACAATCTGTCGCTCTCCTCGCCGTCTGCTTTCGCCTCGGTACTGCGGGCCTACGACTTCGTGGCCGTGCACGACCTGCAACAACAACGCCTAACTACGCAGCGGCTGGATGCCATCAAGCAGGTGGACAGCGAACCGTATGACTGGTTGATCAAGGGCCAGCCCGTGCGCGGCCGGCGCACCACGCTGCACATCGATCCTGCCGGCTTTGCGTGCGAGGGGGAACTGCAGCTGTTCGGCAATGTGCTTTCCCACTTCATGGCGTTGTACGCCAGCAGCAATTCCTTTCATCAACTGCAGGTCGTCAATACGGCGAATGCAACCCACCAGCTTTGGCCTGCCCAGACCGGGCGGCAGCCGGTGATGTGACCAGGAGGTCCACCTTATGACCGTTACTCCCGCCCAAGCCTATGACCATGGCCAGAAGTCGGCGCGCAAATCGCCGCCCCTCAGCGAGCTATTCCCGCAGGTCGATGCGCTAAGGTTTGAAACCCGTTCGAACACCAAGAACCCGATCCTCGACATCGCCTCGCCCCTGCTTGGTCTGGTCATTCGCCTGGAAGGGACCGAACACTATGATCACGTCGAGCAACTGTTCGCCTACGTGAAGAACCAGATTCACGTGATGGTCGAAGAAGTGCGTCAACTCGAACACTGTGACGAAGGCGATCGCGTGGTCTTTTCCTATTGCATTTGCTGCGTGGTCGATGAGGCCGTGATGGCCACTCCCTGGGGGCGAGACTCCCCTTGGAAAGCACAGTCGCTGCTTAGCGCCATTCACCAGGAAACCTGGGGCGGCGAGAAGTTTTTCAGCGTGCTCGACCGCCTGCTGGAAGCGCCCGAAGGGCGCTACGACCTGTTTGTCTTCCTGTTCTGGTGCCTGGCGCTGGGCTATCGGGGCAAGTACGCCAACCAAACCAATGGTGACGATGAACTGGAAGCCTGGATCCAGCGCATCCATGACAAGCTCGTTGAGCTACGCGGGACCGAGCGCGATTCAGAACCCCTGACCGAGCCGCTGAAGAATGTTGCACCTCGTCACTACCGGATAAATCGACAGCTGCCGTGGTGGACACCCTGGGCAGTGATGGGGGTGTTCTGTACGGGCACCTATCTGTACTTCACTACAAAGCTCAACGCCATCACTCAACAAGTTCTGGTATCGCTGCAGACGATGCTTCAGCCATAAGTTCGTCAATACCGCGCTGACTTGACTCAACAGTCACTGTGCCTGCGAGCAAAGCGAATACCGATTTGACTCGAAATAACACACAGGCCGTATTTAGCGAAACTTCCTACAGCTTTTTAGGACCTGATAACGGCGACCTGGAATGGATTCCTCGCTACGGTCTTGAGTGCACTGATGCCGCGCGTTCTTTATACGCGTTCGGTCCCATGAACCTGCCCGAAAGGATGAACAGCAGGAGTTCAC
>NZ_WJRS01000033.1:0-56880 GCF_028895205.1 Pseudomonas sp. ITEM 17296
CAGGGTGAGCTCCACCAGTTTGTTGGACGCTTGGGGAGACAGCTTGAAGTAATCGAGGCGGTTGTTCATGGGTAGCTACTCACAGTGGATTTGTCTTCGTTGGGGCCCACTGTAGCTACGCTTGGACTAGCCCCATAGGGCCAAGATGGTAGTTTCGAACTAGGCCATGTCTGTCTCGATGCGCGCCATGACCCCACCGAGCGGTGTGGTCGAAGGGGCGTTAAAGGCCGTTTACGCCTCCCCGAGCGGTCTTAATCGATGGGCAACTGTCACTCACCTGTCGAGTGGGAACTGTCGTCCAAAGCGAGAATACGGCTGGTGTATTACACGACCGTCTTGGCCGGGACGCAGATGGCTCAACCGTTGAAAGGCCCCGAACCGATGGGGAAAAGCCCGCAGCTAGGCGGGCAAGGTCAATATACGTAGGGATGGCTTCAGAATCTCCCATGCTCCGTCAAAATTGAGTGAATGAAATTGAATCAGGTGCCGGTGGCATCGTCAGAATGATCTTGCCGACATTGAGTGAGGCTTCCATTTTACGGTGAGCATCCGCGGCTTTCGCCAATGGGAAGGTGCTATCAACCACGGGCTCGAGACTGCCTCCTCCCTCAAAACGATCAAGCCAGTGTTCGCGGAAGCGTCTGACCATCGCATGTTTTTCAGACTGTGTGCGCGACTTCATCACTGTGCCGATGATCTGCAGGTGGCGGTATAGAACGTCTTCCAACTTGAGGTTCACTTCACCACCTCCACCCAGAATACCGACCTGTACCAGGCGGCCACCCTTGGCGAGCGACTTGATGTTCCTCGTGAAGTAGGGCTCACCTACAAAATCGATGATGACATCCACACCTTGGCCATCGGTGTGCTTTGCGACGACCTGGGCAAAGTCCTGCGTTTTGTAATCGATGGCGAAGTCGGCTCCCAAGTTCTCGACGCGGGACATCTTGCTGCCCTCGGCGGTGGCAAAGACCTTGGCGCCTGTGGCATAAGCAAGCTGCACGGCTGCTGAGCCAACGCCACCAGCTGCAGCATGGATGAGTACCGACTCGCCTTGTTTCAGTTTCGCTAAGTGGATCATCGCTTCGTGAGCGGTCACAAAGACTTCCGGGATCGCTGCAGCATGCACGTAGTCGAGTGCAGCAGGGATCGGCATTGCCATGCGGTAATCGATACGCGCGATTTCGGCATAGGCGCCGCCCCCCACAACCCCCATCACGCGTTCGCCGACTTGATAGCCTGATACCTCACTGCCTATCTCGATCACCTCACCAGAAATTTCCAGGCCGATGATCAGCGAGTCACCGAAATTGGGACGTCCATATCCACCGGTACGATGGGTTAAATCAGCTCGATTCACGCCGGCAGCATGCACGCGAACCAGCAGGTCGGCGGGGCGGACTTCCGGCACGGGTACCTCACTCACTTGGAGCACTTCAGGGCCGCCAAAGGTTTCAAAGGTGATCGCTTTCATGGGTTCAAAGGCTCCGAGTCAACGAGCGTGGAATGGGCGATGGCAGATGCCGTGATCGCTGCAGGAAGTCCTGCATAGAAGGAGAGGTGGGTAATGGCTCCGGCAAGCTCTTCACGCGTTATGCCGTTGGCAACACCCCGTCGCAGATGCGCCGGCAACTCATCGGAATGACCGCCAGCAACCAGTGCCGCGATGGTAATGAGACTGCGGTCACGTGGTGACAGCGAGGTGTCGCCCCAAACCTCCGGGTAAAGCGTTGAGTCAATGAACGCCGAAAGTTTCGGCGTAAAAGCTCTGGCCGCCTCACGAGGGCTTGTAAAGTTGAGACCTGTCATGGGACGGCTCCTCAAACTTGGCTGATGAATTTGTTGGTGAGATAGTGCTCGATACCTTCGATGCCGCCTTCCGAGCCGTGACCGCTCTCCTTGATGCCGCCGAAGGGAAGCTCTGTGGCGACGATGCGGTATTGATTGATTCCGATCATGCCGGCCTCCAAACCATCGGCAACATCGATGGCCGTCCGTGCATTGGTGGTGAAGGCATAGGCCGACAGGCCATAGGGCAAGCGGTTAGCTTCGGCCAATCCATCAGCCAGGCCATCGAATGGCATCACGATAGCGATGGGGCCGAACGGCTCTTCATGCATGATGCGGGCATCCATCGGCACCTCGGCCAACACCGTTGGCGCGAAGAAGAAGCCCGGGCCAGGTAACGCCTCACCGCCGGTCAATACATGAGCCCCCTTGGCCACGGCATCAGCCACCAGTTCCTCCATCTTGTTCAGTTGTCGCAGATTGGCGAGTGGCCCGACCTGCGTATGGGGGTGCATGCCGTTTCCAACCCTCAGTGCTTTAGTAGCAGCCACGAAGTGGTCGACGAATTGCTCGTAGACACCCCGTTGAACCAGGAAACGGGTTGAAGAAATGCAGACCTGGCCAGTACCGCGGAAGCGGTTGGCGACGCCTTCCACCGCGGCTCGCTCCACGTGGGCATCGTCGAACACCAGCACTGGGCCATGGCCGCCCAGCTCGAGCGTGATCGGCTTCACGCCTTCGGCTGCGCGACTCGACAACAGACGGCCAATGGGCACAGAGCCCGTGAAGGTCACTTTGCGAATAATCGGGGAAGCGATCAACTGACTCGAGACCTCATCAGGCACACCAAACACGACCTGCAGCACACCTTTTGGCAACCCAGCATCATCCAAGGCACGAGCAAGGGCGAGGGCAGTGGAGGGGCTTTCCTCACCAGGTTTGAGAATGACGCTGCAACCGGCGGCAAGCGCGGCAGACAATTTGCGCGCCGGCGTGATGGCCGGGAAGTTCCAGGGGGTGAAAGCAGCAACGGGGCCTATAGGCTGGCGCTTGACCAGTTGCAGCACACCGGGGCGGTTGGCTGGTACCACACGGCCATCGATTCGACGCGCACTTTCAGCGAACCATTCGAAATACTCTGCCGCCCGGGTGACCTCATCCATGGCCTCGCCAATGGGCTTGCCTTCTTCCAGCGTCATCTGGGCAGCAATGTGTGCCGCACGTTCCAGGATCAAGTCGGCAGCGCGTTTGAGAACCCGGGCACGCTCAGCTGGAACCGTTTTGCGCCATTGCTCAAACCCTCGCTGTGCCACCTCAAGGGCCAGATTGAGCTCGTCACCAGTGGCCAGCGGCACCTGACCGATGATTTCTTCAGTTGCGGGGTTTCTGACGGTCGCAGTTTTACGGCCGTCTGCGTCGATCCATTTGCCGCCAATAAAAAGATAGAGCGAGTCATAGGGTGTGTTCATGGCTGTGACCTTCATAGGGCTCTCTGGTTGACCTGCACTGCGAAGCTACCCAGGACTTGGTAGACGGTGGCTCGCGCCGGCCCGTGGAATTGAGTCTATGGAGGTCGCCGGGATGGATTTAGCCCAGCTGAAGGGAATGATTGTTGTGCAAAAAGGTAAAATCGCTTTCAAAAGGACACCGATTTGCACACAGTGACACGTGAATTAACCGGCATAGGGGAAGAGGGCATGGACAAGTTTTCAAATATGTCGGTGTTCGTGAAGGTCGTTGAGATGGGTAGCTTTACGGCAGTGGCCAATCACCTCGACTCCACGGTGGGGAATGTGTCGCGGGCGGTGTCAGCGCTCGAACAGATGCTCGATACACGATTGCTGCAGCGCTCGACCCGGCGCTTGTCGGTCACAGATGCGGGCAGACGATTCTATGAGCGCTGCACCGTTATCCTGGCCGACCTGGAAAACGCTGAAGCAGAAGCGAGCAATGCATTGCTCCAACCACGAGGCACTCTCCGCGTCCATTGTGTGCCTGGCCTTGCTCGACACCTTGTTACTGAGGCCGCACTGGAGTACCGCAAGGCGTTTGGTGACGTAACGGTCGACTTGATCCTCTCGCAGCGTATGCCGAATCTGCTGGAAGACCAGTTGGAGGTATCGATTCAGATCGCCAGGGTGCTGCCAGACTCAAGCTATGTGAGCCAGAAAATTGGAGTCAGCCACTGCGTGTTGGTGGCATCGCCAGATTACCTAGCGAACCATGGAGCACCCGAGACACCTGCGGATCTGGTTGATCATCGATGCCTGTTGCTAGGTACCGTCGATTACGCCCGAGATGAGTGGCAGCTCAAGAGTCGAATGGGCGATGCAACGTTCATCCCCAGCGGGCCAGGCTTCAGTGTGAATGACATGGAGGCTATGTCTGTGGCGGTCAGAAGCGGTGCGGGTATTGGCTTGCTCGCGGGCTTCGCAGCCATCGACGATTTACGCGCGGGGAAACTGGTACGTGTGCTTCCCGATTATTTCACTGAGGAACGGAATGTGTATGCGGTGTACTCATCGCGGCAGTTCATCGACGCCAAGATTACCCGGTTCATTGAGGCTCTGAAGGAAAAGGTCGGGAGCCGACTGGCGGTGATTGCCGACGAACTCATAGATACTTGACGTTGGCGAGCGCTGCCACTAACTGGCATCAATTTCATAAGCGGGCAGTCTAAGTGACGAATGCTCCGAACCGATGAAGAATTGGGGGCAAAAGAAGCCCGCTGCAAGGCGGGCAAGGTCTGTCACACGTAGGGATAGCTTCAGGGTATCTCAAGCTCTCTGAAAATTGAGTGAAGGAATAGTCTCCCATATGTGATGGCTTCAGGCTGAGCAGTCCGTTTTCCCTGAGGACTCTATGATCCTCGCCATACCTCTACAGCCGCCATTATTGAATTGGCACCTAAGCCGAGTGCTTTTTCTCGCGTGATAGCTGAACACGAGTAATTGCTATCTGCACAACAGCTGCCACTAAGCAGAGCAAACCGATTTTCCAGCTCCCGTCTAACCCGAAATGCTCTGATACCCTCCCAGCGATGATCACGCTAACGAAGATGGCGGCGGGTAGGATCAATTTATTCATGAGGTCTTCTTGAAGCGTGTGTCAAAAGCCTTGAGTGAGTTTCGCTGTCCAGGCAAAGGGGAGGGTATCCCTCTAGATGTAAGCAACGGACTTTCGGATGACCAATGGCCAGGACGAAGCAGCGGGCAGTCTCGGTGTGTGAGTAATAACCTGCTGCATTCCGGAGGCGCTGCGTCTGCAGCTGCGGCCTAAGGATCAAGGCTTCTTTGAAAAGCACATTCAGAAGCGTGGCGCGACTGATCAACTGCCGTCGCTGGATAGCCTGACAGACTCCAAGGCACGAATCGTTGAGAACGCCAAGCTCATTCGCGACAGGTTAATCGCGATGGGTGAGGAAGCACGCGATGAGCTGCTGCGCTTCCTGCTGCAAAGCTGCTATCTCGTGGTTGTTGAGGTACCCTCTGATACAGCTGCCCGACGTATTTTCACGGTTTTGAATGCACGAGGTCTCGATCTCTCAGCCACTGACATACTCAAAGCCGATCTGCTGGAGAGAGCAGGTGTGGAAAAAGAGTCGTACCTATCCCAGCGCTGGGAAGAGGTAGAAACAGCACTGGGTCGCGACAGGTTCAGTGCGTTGTTCACTCAAATCCGCATGATCCATGAGCGTGACAAGCCTCGCTCTGCGCTTGAAAGCGGCTTTGCCATGCATGTTCCCGTGTTTCGTGACAACCCGAGCGAATTCATCGATTCGGTGCTGGAGCCCTATGCTGACGCCCTCATGTTGGCGATGGATGAACATGAGCTGCGCAAGCGCTTCGGTGCCAAGTGTGCCGACCTGGTGCGATCCTTGGAGCGATTGGATAATAGGGACTGGTTACCACCCTTGCTGCTCTGCCTGCGCCAGTGCAATGGCGGAGTTAAAATCAACGTACCAGAGCTTGTATTTAAACTCGAAAGGCTTGCCTACTTCCTCTTCGTTACTCGCGCTGATGTAAACTCACGCATGTCGCGCTATGTCGACGTGATAGACGATCTCGACCCGCCTACCGATCCAAAAGCTCGCTACACCCATCGAGGGCGCTCCACTGGGCTGGAGATTGAGCAGGCTGAGGCTTCGATGCTGTTCGATGCACTGGATGGCAACGTGTACTTGGTCTCGAAGGTAGTTAAACCGCTTTTGCTTCGTCTGGAACAAGCTTCCACCGATGGCACGGCGAATTACGACTATCCAGTGATTTCTGTTGAGCACGTATGCCCTCAAACCATGGCACCTGGATCACAGTGGGCGCAGTGGTTTTCCGATGTCGATGACCATACGGCATGGGTGCATACCCTAGCGAATCTCGTACTGCTCAACTCGCGTAAAAACTCTGCCGCGCAGAACTACGACTTCGACAAGAAGAAGACCAAGTATTTCACATCTGGCGATACCTGCGCCTTCACGCTCACCAACGAAGTGCGCAGTTACCCGCGGTGGACACTTGAGGAGCTAGAGGCTCGAAGAGTCGAATTGCTTCAGCGATTCGCCAAGGCCTGGCGCTTGGAGTCGAACCTTGAGAAGTGGTGGAGAGAGTAATGACGAGGGCGTGACCCGCGCCTTGTAGTAAGCTGTCGGTCATGCACGCGTCGGTTCAGGGTGTCCCTATCGACGAGTAGAAGCTTTCACGGGTGATTGATTGCACGCGACTGCGGCCTGACAGAATCCAGATGACGGCAGTAGGAACGTTATGATCGATCTCCCGAAGGACATCCTCGCAGCTTCGACCTTGGTCTGCGTGATTCTCTGTGTATCGAGCTGATCGATGAGATGGTCGTGCTAACACCTCTCCGTGACAGGGACGAAGAACATTGAGAATACTGGGTGCCTGTGAGCAAGGGCCGTCAGTCGGCTTCCCACAGGTGCATAGGTCTGACGGCTGTTTCGCATCGTACGAGGTCTCGCCTCGGGCCATTGGAAGCAATAGGAAAACATGTATCAACCCATATCCGAATCTCAATTTGAGACGCTTTTTGACCGTTACATAGATGTCCTTGTGGGCTACCTGGATGACCTGTCTGAGGGCGCAGGAAGCGCTGACGCCTCTCCCTGGTTTTCCTGTTTTGTACCTGATGCCATCTATGAACTGGTGAGCGTAGCGGGGATAAGGGACAAGCTCTCGATACAATTAGTCGAGAAGCTGTGGCACCTCGCCGCACGGAACTACTCGCGTTTGGAAATCTTTCAGTTCTTCTACGAGACCATAGGCACTCGGGGCCTAAGTGAATTGCACGCCCCGATCATGGTGAAGATTGCCAGGAAAAGCCCTGAGCTGGAGGCTGGATCCAGTCTGTTCGACCTTTTCTCTGTCCTGGGAAGCCTTCTTTATTCAGCGTCACTCAGGGCAGAAGAGGTGGGATGCAGGAGGGAGGCTGTTGCGCCGTTGTTATGGGGTGATTTTAACCAAGCGCTGCTCCGAAAGCTGGTGTTCGATGGCCATCTTGGCGAGCCAGAGCAAGATCTTCTGCTGTCACGTGATCTTGGGCTTTGATCATCTGGAAGGGCTGGAGGGTTCTTACTGCCTGATCAACCTCTGCGGTCGTATCCTGACAGTCTCGATTCAGTGGGGGGTGGATCATGCCAAGTCCTCTTCGAAATACGTTTTACGCATCTCCTCAAGGGACTCTTCCCGCTCATCGCTTTGCGCTTTCAAATCCTCTTGGCGCTGACGCTTCAGCTCTTGGAGGCGCATGGCATACTCCGAGGTCGAGAGACCCTTTTGCAGTTCATCGAGAAGCTCTTCTTCAGCACGGTCGTAGATCCTATTGACGCGGATCATATGCACGGAGGCGACCGTCTCTTCATAGCCATCCAAGCGCGCAAACGCTAGATGAATGTAGCCTTCGACTGATGATGGCTCTTTGTGGCCCGTCCACATCATCACTTCAGCAATAAATTTCCCGCTGCTTAGCAGTGCATTGCGAAATTCGTCCTGATTCTTAAACTTGTGACGCTTGATGAGCAGCACAAAAAGATTTGTGATGAAGGCGTGGCGGAACATGTGCCCGCAGGTCTGGTGGTCAATGCCGGCCTCTAAACGAAGTACTCTAATTTCACTCGTGAGAGATGCATGGCTGAGCGGTTTGCCCGTAGTCTCTTGCACGAAAAGCATTCCATGATCCGGGCCACCCTTGTAGCGACGCATCGTTTTGGCGCGCGCCATTTTTATGTACTTACTGGCTTCCGTGAGCACGGCTCGAGAGATGGGAATTTGTCTGTCCTCAGGATCTCCGAGCTTGAGCGTATCAAGGCGAAGCAATGGCTTCTGCATGGCCAGTGCATTTTTGATATCTTCCACACGGATGTCTCCGATTTCGCCACGTCTGGCGCCCGTATGCTCATACAGTGACAACATGAGATTCCTCCGTAACTGCAGATGCCTGGATGAGCCAACGCTGTTAACTGCCGCTCGTAGCAATTTCACGTCGTGTGCCGTGATTGGATCCCTTGTGTGGTGCCTAAGTCCCGCCATGGTCAAGGAGTGGTGATGCAGGTAAAACCGCTTGATGCTTTTCCCAGATCTGTTCGCTACCAGAAATTCCTTTTCTTGAACCCGTATGCTCCCTTCTGCAGAAACGAATTCTGGTTCGCCATAGAGTCGACCAACAAACTGTAAGAAATCGATGCAGGCACGCCCGATGCCCAGCAAGGATGTCTCGGTACGTGCGCGAACTGCAGGGTTGGTCGCAGAGCTTTCCGTGCGTAGCTCTTGAATCATGGCCGTGAACAACTGATCGTTGAGTTCGATGAAGTCCAACTTATGAGCAAAGCAAAACCGAATAAGGGGGCTTATTTTCGCGGCATAGGAGCCAATTGTTCCGCCATGGGTCACGTTGCGTGACAACCCGCGGCTGCGTCCTCGCCCTGGTCTGTCACGAAGGGAAAGCATGTAAATGTTCGCAACTGAACAAGGAGCCCCGTTCGGCCAAGTCATGAAAGGTAACCCGGCAGCATCCTTCGTCTCTACCCGGCCCAATGATCCTACCCCGAACAGCTTCAGGCCGGGTAGGGGGGAGTAGAGTTGTCGCGTATTTGCGTTTTTCATATCGGATACTGCCTGACTAATGGTTGCCGTGCTTTCGAATGTACTGCTTTCAGAGTGTTGCCTTGTTCAAGAGCGCCTGAGACAATACATAACGTCAGGAATGTTCATTTCCTGTAGTCCTCCATATCTGCCACCTTGCCATGGGTTTCAGTCGCGCCTTCCTCAATCATCGGGAGCGGGTTGGGTGAGGGGCCGTCAAACGGAGGTGGGTTGATACTGAGAAGTGCCAAGAGTGTTTCTACCGCGTCCTTCGCTCGCTTCTCCAAGACGGCGGGCTTGACGCTCTGCCGAATTGTGCGGAGTTCTGAGATTGCTATGGACAAGCCCTGCAAAAGCACCATGTTGATCTTCTGGTGATGTTCCAGTTGCGCTTCGAGTTCTTCGGTACGCTTAGCAAGCCCTATCTTTGTGCGCTTATTGGACGAGGTCTTGCGGGCGTTGAAGGTTTGAATTGCATCTGAAGCGCCTTTGCGCAGCGCATCAAGCCCTTCAAAACCACGTTCAAAGACGTTTTCCGAATGAGCCTTCAGTGTGTTGACGCTCATTCGCTCCTTAGTCTTAGTTTCGCCATCATCTTCAAAGCTTAATTCCAAGCTTGCAACGCCCCCTTGACTGTTGAGGGCTTTGAGTAGCTCTGTATTCTCAGCAAAACGCGCTGGTTGGCGAACAACGAGATGCAGCAAGTCCCGCAAGGCTTGTAACGACTTCGCATTCTTTTCATAAGCGATCTTGACTTTGCTCATGCCGCATCCTCAAAAATTTTCACAACGATACGCATTTGTTCGCCGTTTTCGTCTTCGAAAAATTCAGGCTCAATTGCCACTTTGCCTTCCTTCATCAATTCTGTGATTTCATCTTCCAGTTCGTCAATATCCACCAGTGCGAAATTTTCAGTGCCATAACGGTCTTTCAATAATTTGGCCAGGTGTTCATAACTCTTCGAGCCTTTATGGTGGAGGTATTCCGCCACGAACTGGGCTTTCGGCCCCATTAGCGTCGCACCGCTTTGGCTTTCAGTGATATAATACCAGACATGACGCCGGTTGGTGTGCGCCAGCATCCACTGCAGGGTTTCCAGCCCGCCAAAGGTGCTGGAATGGAAAAAAAGCATTGCAAAAAAACGCCTGAGTTGGTGTTGGCGGATATAGTAACGATGGCCGTCCTTGTTGGTAGTGATCTCAAAGTAGTCGCAGAAAAAATCCATGTTCCTGTTGAACAAGCCTTTAGTGCATTTCGAGAATTTCCGAGTTCCAGCTAGGCAAGGGCTGGCAAACAAACTTGTTTCTTCTGAGATATAACCAATCCGCTTGAGGATTTTCTGCATCCTGATCAAATTTTTAATCATCTGTACGGCGATGGGCTCAATGGGCCGCGCTTGAGGGTGACGGATGCCAAGGGTGTGGGTGGTGCTCTTCCTGTTGAGGAACAGCAACCATTGCTCAGTTGAATCTAGGCAGGTAAGTGCTTGCAAATCGATCATTTCACCTGAGCGCCGCGCCATTAACGCACCCACGACAATTTGTACGCCACCGATGTAGACTCGGACAAGCTCCATCAGCGAAGCGTTGCTCCTCATGTCCGTAAAGTATTCCAGCTTCACTCGTTCAGTGTTTTTCAATGCCATAGTCACTTGCTTCACTCCTGCAGCAATCGTTTCTTTACGAAGGATTGTCTGCAGTTCATCGTGATCAAACTGCCCGGGTGGCTTGTTTTTGTGCATGCTATGGAGCGCTAGTAGGCAAAAGCTGCTAATTAGGTGCTCGCCATGCTTCAGATGGAATTCTATGGAGTCTTTAACCGCGCCAAGTACCACGGGGCTAGGAAGGCTGCGATACCTGCCGCTTTTGGCTGTCTCAGGCTCATACAGCAAAATGCCCTTTAGATTCGGAATGTCTGGAGCCGGCACTCCTGTCTCATGAAGAGCCCCAAGTCGGTACAGTGCTGTCTGATAATTGAAAAAACGATCAATCAGGACGTGTTCTTGGGAGTTGGTCGTCAGTCGTACTGCAGGGAACTCCCTCCACTGCTTCGTGTCGTCCACAGGCACGGACAGGGATTTGATCGAGCGCCGATAGCCATTTTTCGCGAACAAACTATGGCTGTATACGATTGACGTGAGCTTACGTGTCCTGATGTGCCATCCGCTCGCCTGTCGCTCGAAAAGTTCGTGAGCGTAAAGAGCTGCACGTGCATAGGGAATCTCCTCTAGGGTAATGCCGAGGCCATTCTCGTCCTCCTGCTCTGGTGTGATTTCCTTCAGTTCTGGGAATTTTGTTAGAATCTCCTCAAGCAACATGCGGGGCGTCACATTGATCAAGTGTTTGCAATGGTCACCCACCAACGCTTCCCAGTCCAAAAAACCTTCAAGATCAAAGGAGATCGCGATTTTCCTCAGAATTTCGGTCAGATTTTTGGTGCTAAGCCCCTCCAGCCCGCAATCTGCAAGCTGAAAATGGGCTGCATTCATAATCAGGTGATCAACAATGTGGCTGGCAAGGAGGAAGGACTGGTATTGTGTTCCAATCGCATTCGTTTCGGATAATTGGTCTGACGCATTCCGTGTTGAGACGACAAGGTACTGCTTCAATCCTTCCAGGAGATCCTTGTGCTTAGGGTGAAGTAGACTCTCGCCGTCATCCAGTATTACATTCCAGTCTAGGAAGTGGTTGTTCGCTGTCCCGAAGTTGTACTCCCAAACGGGCGCCTCAAAACTACTCAGCAGCCACTGAGCGCTACGGTAAATCGTCGCGCTATCACTGAGGTAACTTTCAAGGAACTCAAGTTCCGGCGGGAGGCTGTAGGGTTGCATTGTTTGCATCGCTCATGAGTGTATGGTTGGAGGCCGCGATCGGGGTGCTTTGGTCGCGCTAGGCAAGTTTTTGCGCAGGCTCATGTGACATGATGCTCTTGCGCGGCTGTGTTTCGTTAGTGGTGTTTAGGTGCTCCTGGCGCTTCGGGTACACCTGCTGCACCTGTTGCGATAAGGGTTCATCTGGGCCTGAGCTCGGGCCTTAGTGCATCCCGATAGCATGAGCATAGTCAGGGCGCTGAAAGTTAGGCGGCGTCATAGATGAGCTTTTCCATGCGCGATGGGTCGCAATGCTGGCGAGCGGTCGCTAAGTGCTCGTGGAGCAATCCGTCGTTATCGCGCTCAATCTCTGCGACCATGAGGTTGGTAAGATCAGCCCAGTACCTCGCCTTGCCACTTACTGCCGTCGGCGCGGTGGCTTGATTGACTGCGGACTCAAGAGACAGGAGCGTCGTGAGTACCCCGACGCCCACAGCCAAATAAACTTGGCTGGGAGTATTGGGGTTTACGGGCTTGACGCTGTCTCTGCCTTCGGGGTCTACCAGGTGAGATGGGATCTCTTTGATTGCATGGTTCTGCAAGAACATATGCAACTCGGCCATACCCCCAAAGGATGTCGCTTCCAGAAGAAAAGGGCTGTCCTTCATCGCTAGGCAAATCACTCCTCGCTGGAAGATGCGAATCCATCGTGACTGAAAGAAAGCGAGGAGCGACTGAGGAAGATAATGGGCCAGTAGTTGTGGGTCGTACTCCGCGTGACCGAGTGCCTTCGCCATTTCACGGACATCACGGGTTTTTAGGTAGACAGATACCCCGCAAGACGCGCGCAGGCGTGACAGCGACACTCGCTCAATAAAGCTCAAGAGAGCGGTGTCTCGCAGAGGCGTACACGCTTCGAACTGCCGCATAAGGCGTGCAGTCAGGGAGGGTTTCTTGCGCAGTTCCATCGGCGTCCAAGCCTTCTTAGATGATGGCGAAGGATTGGTGAACGATGCGCCGCACGTTAAGAACAGCTTCCTCCAGCGGTCGTCATTCTGCTCACGGAGCCACCGGCGCAGTGGCTCTGTAATTTCGATCACTTGTTTGATCCAATTAGTAGAACGCTCTGTGAGATCAATTTTCATTTCGCTTAGGGCTGCCCCTCTGCGGTCTTTGTAACCGATCAATTGATAGCCGGTGTCGGTGGCTAAGAAGCCGCTGAGATCCCCCTTCGTGTTGTATAGATCTAGGCCATGTAGAAAGAGGGGTGTGATCCTCGGATGTTCAGTTATTAATAAACACTGATGCGGAAAAAATGCGCCTACGGTAGGGATTCCCATTTCGAACGCAAGTTCGACCTTGTTTTTGATCGAGCCATACTGTCGCGCGAAATTGTGTTTATCTGGAATAAGGCCGTACTGTTCAAACGTTGCGCAATGATTCTCGAGCGTTGGAGCTATGTAAGATCTGTCGTTGGAATTTGACTTTTCATCGGGTGCGTCTGAGGATATTTGGCTATGGGGTTTGCCTACTTTAGCGAGTTCTTTGCGCCGGCATGCTCTGCGGTAAAGATCATTCGCTTCGGCTTCAGCCCAAGAGGTGACCGTTGCAATATCCGCGTCTACCTCCTTGAAGAGGAGCTCTATAGCTTGGTCATCCGTTACATGGAGTGGGATTTCAGTGAGAAGTTGGTCTTGGACTTCAATGCCATCGTTATTGGATTTGATTTTTCCGGCTGGCGCGCCAAGTACGTTTCTAGATGGCAAGCGAGGGAGTGGGGTGAAGGGGCGTGCCCAATAGCCAGGGGCAATAAACGCTTGTTCAACATTGCTGAGAAAAGCGTTCCAGTGATCAATCAAGTTTTTTCGTTTGGCCGCAGTGCCCTCGATGAAGTACACCCTCATCCAGGTAGTAAATATTTTTTTGATTTTGAGTGGGTCTTTGAATGACTCTGGTGTCCACTCGTCTTTTGAATCGACAAGGAATCTGAGAAAGCGTTTTAGTTCTGTGCTCGTGGCGTTAGCCCCTTTTGCGATGAAATTCTCCCAGGCTAGGTAAAGCTCTTCTGTAAATTCAGGGCCGAAAGCGTGCCACACATTACCTAGGGAGAGGAAAGCCGTCGCTCCTTTTGCTGATGTTATCTTCCAACCTGACCAGTAGCGCAAGGCAGCTCGATCCAAGTCCGCATAATCATTTTTGGAGATTTCACTCCAAATCAAAGTGCATTGCGAGATGTCGGCAATAATTTCTTCGGGGCTAGGCATTGCCGGGATGCGCTCACGAAGATGGGTTAGCACTTTTGTGATTTTATCCAGCCAAGCCATTCTTGTCTCAAGAGTGCCTGCGACGAAGTTATTGGAATGTAAGGCTCCGGCAAATCCCTGTAAAACCTTCGTGAATAATTTTCTTCTAGATATGGATGTGTAGCTAAGCTGTACGCCAGTCACATCGCAATAGCATTCAAACAATTTTATAGGTGTTTCAAATGCCGGGATCCTTAGATCCTCCGCCTGCGAATACGCTGCCTTCACAAAGCTGGCTGGTAGCGTGCGGTGTGCATATGCAGTCAGGTAGGCAGGAGACGAAATAATCATATCAATGTTTTCTAAGCCTGGTCGGGTGTTCACGTATGAGTCACGGAGCTTGATAAACCCCTGTCCGAGAATGCCTGGAGGCGCCTGGATCGGTCATCGCGCGTACAAGGTTCCCATCCGAGACTGAAATTCGCAGAAGACAGAGGGGAAGTTGCGCGTCGTCACGTTCCGGGCGCAATTGCAATCACGGAACTTCAGGCGTACGTGCTCGATAGCTCGTTTGCCCTACTGAGAGTTCGTCATCGCTTGGTCTTCATGTATAGCTACTGGGCGTATTCGTGGAGAGGAGGTGTGGAAGCATGCGGGCGCTGAGGAGCGGTATGGAGCTTTGGGGAGGTCGTTGGCACCTATTGTCCCCCGTTTGTGCTGCGAGAGGGCTTAAAAAGCTAGTGTTGATGATTGTCAGCATTATTATTTGAGGTTCTGATAGGATTTGATCCATCTACTATAGGCCATACGGTCGATGGTGACAAGATTGTGCATTATGCAATTCACAGCAAGTAGTCGTAATCGATGGGGGCGGGCAGGCCACGCAGCAGTTCGAAGCCCGGTGTGCCTGGCACGCAGTGGCTGACCCAGGTCAGGTCGGCATTGGCCAGCGGCAGGGATTGCAGCATCTGGGCCGGGTCGGCAACCACCCAGGCTGCATTGGCCGGGTGAGCGTCCTTGCTGCCCAAGCGCAAGTCTGCACGCAGGGCCATGGCGTTGAGGTCGGCGGCGATTTCATCGCCCTCGGGCACGGGTAGTTCCTGCGGGGCGTTGGCGGTGAAGCCGTTTTGCGCGTCGACATCGAAACTGGCGATCTTCATGGTGCTCTCCTCGCTGGCATGGTCATATATTCCACCTGGTGCATTAAGTGTGTCAAGCGCTAGCTAATGAAACAAAGCCCCTTGTGCTACTTAACTGCTCTGGTGGATTATTGAGTTACTGAAGCGTGGAGTGTTCCCTTGAGTAGCACTGAAGTCTTGGCCAGCGTCGATATCGTCGCCTTGCGCATGGCCCCTGAAGCCCAGCATCTGCAAGTGTTGTTGCACCGCCGTGAGCGCGAACCGCACGCCGGCCAGTGGGCCTTGCCGGGTGTGATCGTCAACGGCCGTATCCCCGACACCAGCCTGGAAGGCGCGGCCGACCGCGCTTTGCGGGAGAAGGCCCGGGTGGTGCCGTGCTACATGGAGCAGGTGGGCACCGAAGGCAATGCGTTCCGTGACCCGCGTGGCTGGTCGCTGAGCACTTACTACCTAGCCTTGCTCGCCCCTGGGCAGACCGTTGAAGGTGAGCAGCTGGCGTTTGTCGATATGGACAGCGTGCTGGGGCGCAAGGTGCTCTTGCCCTTCGACCACAACTTACTGGTGGAGCGCGCCCGCGAACGGCTGGCGGCGAAGACTGTGTATAGCAGCTTGCCGCTGTACCTGCTGGCCGAGAAGTTCACCGTGCTCGATGCCTTGGCGGCGGTGCAGGCGTGCCTGGGGCAATCAGTGAACAACACCTCGCTGCGCAAACGCCTGGAGCGCTTGCGCGAGCTGGGGTGGGTGAGGGATACCGGGGAGAAGAACCAGCCTAAGCTGGGTAGGCCGCAGCAGTTGTTTCAGTACACGCCGCAGGGGGAGCGGCCGTTCATGTTTGACCGCAGTTTGTTGCCGGAAGGGGGGCTGTCTTAACTGCGGGCAGGCTACTGTCGCAGGAGCTAGTGCGCGCAGCGGCTGGTATCACCGTGCTCCGCCGGCGCCTTGCGCGCCGCTGCCAGCAACGTAGCCAACACGATCAACGCCGCCCCCGCCGCCATGCGCACACTCGGTTGCTCGCCAAACAACCACCACGCCCCAAGAATCGCATACACCGGCTCCAGCGCGATGATCATGCCGGCGGTACGCGCTTCAAGGCCTTCCAGGCTCTTGACGAACAGGAACTGCGACAGCCCGGTGCAGAACACGCCCAGCAGCGCCAGGTTGACCCAGTCATGGCTACCCAGGCTGGTGCTGCCCAAGTGGGTGAAGGCGAACGGTGCCACCAGCGCGGCCACGACCACGTTCTGCCAGAACGCCACCTGCATCGCGTTCATGCTCGATGCGCGGCGGCGGTTGGCGACCGTCAGCAAGGCGAAGGCAAGGCCAGACCCCAAACCCCACAGCAGGCCGACAGTGCCTTTGTCGAGCAGGTCGAAGGTGGGCACGACCAGCACCAGGCCTGCCGTCACCATCAGCAATAACAAACCTTGGGTGGCGCCAATGCGTTGGCCGAACACACCGCGCTCGATCATGGCGATAAAGGCGGGGAAGCTGGCAAAGCCCAGAGTCGCCACGGCCACCCCACCGACCTTGACGGCAATGAAGAAGGTCACCCAGTGGGCAGCCAGCAGCGCGCCGGTCAGGCCGAGGATTGGCAGGTTGCGCAAGGTCAGGGCGTCGAGCAAGCGGGTGCCCTTGAGCCCGGCGACGAAGCCCAGGGCAATGAAGGCAAAGGTGGCGCGGCCGAAGGTGATGATGCTGGCGTCGGCTTCGATCAAGTGGCCCAAGATGCCGGTCAGGCCGAACAGGACGGCGGCGATGTGGGCAACGAGCAGCGCGTTGCGGTGGCCGGTGGAGGCACCGGCTACGGGGAGGGAGGTAGCGATCATGGCAGTCAAATTCTTCACAATGTGCGCGCGCAAGCACTCCCGGCCGACGCGTCGCGGGTCTTCAAAACTGGGAGTTTTATCGTTATGAGCCCGGACGAATTGCCCGGTGCAAAAAGGCGCCACAGCGTTGGAATTGTGAAGCGAGGCTGTTTACTCGCAATTACCGCGTCTGCCAGCCCACGGCGCGGGGCTGGCTGATGCGTGTATTATTTTTGTATACAGGGTTGCGAGGCCGGTCGCGGGCGACGTCTGGTTGTCTGATCGCGACATTGATCGTTGTCGCGCCGCGCCGCCTTACTCTTCGCCGTAGTTCATGATCGACAGCAGGCGGATGGGCACCTGCACGAGCTGCTCCGGCCCGTGCGGGGTTTCGCCATCGAAGGTCAGGCTGTCACCCGCGTGCATGTGATAGAGCTGGTTGCCGTGGCGGTACACCAGTTCACCCTCCAGCAAATGCAGAAACTCCGTGCCTGGGTGGGCGAAGGTCGGGAACTCTTCGCTGGCGTCATCCATGCTCACCATGTAGGCCTCGAAGTGCTTCTTCGGGCCCCTGGCGTGATTGAGCAAATGATAGGTGTGGCCCTTTTCCGTGCCCCGGCGCACCACTTCCAGCCCTTCACCGGCCTTCACCAGCAGTGCATTGCCGTCAGGTTGGTCGTACTGGCTGAACAGCTTCGCCATCGGCATACCCAGCACATCGCACAGGCGGCTGAGGGTATCGAGGCTGGTGGACACCTGGGCGTTCTCGATTTTGCTCAGCATCCCTTGGCTGATACCGGCGATGCGCGCCACATCGGCGAGTTTGAGGGACTGGGCCTGGCGCTGGCGCTTGATCTGCAAGCCCAGGTACTGCTCCAGGCGAAGGCGCGGTTGGGTTTCGGTCGGCATTTAATGTCCTGCACGGTTTCAGTTCAAGAATAAAGATTTCGCACTGAGAAAGTGCGAAATGCTGCTGCGGTGGCAGTCGTTTTCCTCAGGTGAAAACAAGTTTCCCATATCTACAACGGAATTTCCTGGGTAATGGCGGCTGGCCTCTTCGCGCCGGACCGCCGCGAAAAGGCCGGTGGAGGTAAACCTGGCAAGCGCTTTGCATTCCTGTGGTGAAAGGAAGTTTCCCATGCGGAATTACAAGCAGCCCCTTACCCAGGAGTGTTCAACCCATGTTGCCAGCAGAAACCCAGCGCACCCTCGATCAGCACGGCATCAAGTATGTGCTGGCGCAGTTTGTCGACATCCATGGCTCGGCAAAGACCAAATCGGTGCCGGTCTCGGGCCTCAAGATGGTGGCCGAGGAGGGCGCCGGTTTTGCCGGGTTCGCCATCTGCGGCATGGGCATGGAGCCACACGGCCCGGACTTCATGGCCCGGGGTGACCTGGCCACGTTGATCCCGGTCCCCTGGCAGCCCGGCTATGGCCGGGTGGTGTGCGTCGGCCATGTCAACGGCCAGCCCTGGCCTTATGACAGCCGCTACGTTCTGCAGCAGCAGGTGCAGCGCCTGGCCGACAAGGGCTGGACGCTGAACACCGGGCTTGAGCCCGAGTTCAGCCTGTTCCGCCGTGACGAAGGCGGCAAGCTGCAATTGGTGGATGCCTCCGACAACCTCGACAAGCCGTGCTACGACTACAAGGGCCTGTCGCGTTCGCGGCTGTTTCTGGAGCGCCTGACCGAAGCCTTGCAACCCGTGGGCTTCGACATCTACCAGATCGACCACGAAGACGCCAACGGCCAGTTCGAGATCAACTACACCTACAGCGACGCCATGGAGTCGGCCGACCGCTTCACGTTCTTCCGCATGGCGGCCGGCGAAATCGCCAACGACCTGGGGATGATCTGCTCGTTCATGCCCAAGCCCGACCCCAAGCGCGCGGGCAATGGCATGCACTTCCACCTATCGCTGGCCAGCAGCGCCAACAAGAATCTGTTCCATGACGCCAGCGACAGCAGCGGCATGGGCCTGTCGAAGCTGGCGTACCACTTCGCCGCTGGCCTGATGGCCCACGGCCCGGCGCTGTGTGCCTTCGCGGCGCCAACCGTCAACTCCTACAAACGCCTGGTGGTTGGCCGCTCGCTGTCCGGCTCGACCTGGGCCCCAGCCTTCGTCGTCTGGGGCGCCAACAACCGCTCGGCGATGGTCCGCATCCCCTACGGGCGCCTTGAGTTCCGCCTGCCGGACGCGGGCTGCAACCCGTACCTGGTCACTGCCGCGATCATCGCTGCTGGCCTGGATGGTATCGACCGCCAGCTCGACCCAGGCGAGATGTGCAACGAGAACCTCTACACCCTGAGCCTCGAAGAAATCGCCGCACGCGGTATCAAGACCCTGCCGCAATCGCTCAAGGAAGCCGCCGACGCGCTCGAGGCCGACCCCCTGTTTCGCGAGGTGCTCGGCGCCGAGATCGTCGACGAGTTCATCAAGCTCAAGCGCATGGAGTGGGTGGAGTACTGCCGCCACGTCTCCGACTGGGAAATCCAGCGCTACACCGAGTTTTTCTGACCGCCCCCATCCCTTGGGCGGCCCTCAAAACAGCGGTCGCCCACTGCCTAGTAAGGAGCATCACCATGTGTGGAATCGTAGGTCTGTACCTGAAGAAGCCTGAGCTGGAAGCCCAGCTCGGCAAGCTCTTCGAACCCATGCTGCACGCCATGACCGACCGTGGCCCTGACAGCGCTGGCTTTGCCATTTACGGCGATGAAGTGGCCGACGGCTGGGTAAAACTGACGTTGCAGGCCCTTGATGCGGGCTATTCGTGGGCCAGCTTGATGGGGCAACTGGAAGGGCGCTTGGGCTGCTCGCTGGACTGGTTTCAGAACGCCAGCGCCGCCGTGCTCAAGGTGCACACCACGGAAGCCGCCGCCCGTGCTGCATTGGCCGAGCTGGCTCCTGAAGTGCGCATCATGAGCGCCGGGCAGAGCATCGAAATCCTTAAGGGCATGGGCCTGCCGGCTGAGATTTCCAGCCGCTTCGGCCTGGCCGGCATGAAGGGCAGCCACATCATCGGCCACACCCGCATGGCCACCGAAAGCGCGGTGACCCTGGAGGGCAGCCACCCGTTCTCCACCGGCGCCGACCTGTGCCTGGTGCACAACGGGTCGCTATCCAACCACTTCCGCCTACGCCAGGAACTCAAGCGTGAAGGCATCAGCTTCGAGACCGACAACGACACCGAAGTGGCTGCCGGCTACCTGACCTGGCGCCTGCAGCAGGGCGACACCCTGGCCAAGGCTTTGGACGGGGCACTGCAAGACCTGGACGGGTTCTTCACCTTTGCCATTGGCACCCGCAACGGCTTCGCGGTGATTCGCGACCCGATCGCCTGCAAGCCAGCGGTGCTGGCCGAAACCGACGACTACGTGGCCATGGCCTCCGAATACCAGGCCCTGGCCAGCCTGCCCGGTATTGAAAACGCCAAGGTCTGGGAGCCGGCGCCGGCCACCCTGTACGTCTGGGAGCGCGAAAGCGCCTGACCTGCCACCGAATCTCTGGAGAACCTTATGAAGACGATCGACCTTTCCAGCACTTCGGTGCGTGTCCTTAACCAGTCCCTGCACGGTGAGGTGCAAGACCGTGAGTGGCGCGTGACGCGCCCCGACGGCAAACACAACCTGGCTGTCGGCATCAACGAAGACGTTTCGGTAGAGATCGACGGCCATGCCGGCTACTACTGCGCCGGCATGAACCAGAAAGCCAACATTACGGTGCACGGCAATGTGGGTGTGGGCGTGGCGGAAAACATGATGTCCGGCTCGGTGCGGGTCAAGGGCAGTGCCTCCCAGGCCGCCGGTGCAACCGCCCACGGCGGGTTGCTGGTGATCGAGGGCGACGCCGGTGCCCGTTGCGGTATTTCCATGAAGGGCGTCGACATCGTGGTCGGCGGCAGCATTGGCCACATGAGCTGCTTCATGGGCCAGGCCGGGCGTTTGGTGGTGTGCGGCGACGCCGGCGATGCTCTGGGCGACTCGCTGTACGAGGTGCGCATCTACGTCAAGGGCACGGTCCAGTCGCTGGGTTCGGACTGTATCGAGAAAGAGATGCGCGCCGAGCACCTGCAAGAGCTTCAAGCGCTGCTGAAGGACGCGGGCCTCGACCATAAAGCCGCCGATTTCAAACGGTATGGCTCGGCCCGTCAGCTGTACAACTTCAAAGTCGACAACGCCTCCGCGTACTGATCCAGGAGCAAACCCATGAGCGAGCAATTCCCCCCGGTACTGCGTGAGTCGGCCACCTTCGATCGCCTGACCATCCAGGAAATCCAGCGTGCCGCCGAAACCGGCATCTATGACATCCGCGGCGGTGGCACCAAGCGCCGTGTGCCGCACTTCGATGACCTGCTGCTGCTCGGCGCCAGCGTGTCGCGCTACCCGCTGGAAGGCTACCGCGAGAAATGCGGCACCGACGTGGTGCTGGGCACCCGCTTTGCCAAGAAGCCGATCCACCTGAAAATCCCGGTGACCATTGCCGGCATGAGCTTCGGCGCGCTGTCGGCCAACGCCAAGGAAGCCCTGGGCCGTGGTGCGACCATCGCCGGCACCAGCACCACCACCGGTGACGGTGGCATGACCCCGGAAGAGCGGGGCCAGTCGCAGCACCTGGTGTACCAGTACCTGCCGTCGCGCTACGGCATGAACCCGGACGACCTGCGCAAGGCCGACGCCATCGAGATCGTCCTTGGCCAGGGCGCCAAGCCGGGCGGTGGCGGCATGCTGCTGGGCATGAAAGTGACCGAGCGCGTGGCCGGGATGCGCACCTTGCCGATCGGTGTCGACCAGCGCAGCGCCTGCCGCCACCCGGACTGGACCGGCCCGGATGACCTGGCGATCAAGATTGCCGAGCTGCGCGAGATCACCGATTGGGAAAAACCCATCTACGTGAAAATCGGTGCCAGCCGCCCGTACTACGACGTCAAGCTGGCGGTGAAAGCCGGCGCTGACGTGATCGTGCTCGATGGCATGCAAGGCGGTACTGCCGCGACCCAGGAAGTGTTCATCGAGCACGTCGGCATTCCGATCCTGCCGGCCATCCCGCAGGCCGTGCAGGCGCTGCAGGAGATGGGCATGCACCGCAAGGTGCAGTTGATTGTCTCGGGTGGCATCCGCAACGGCGCCGATGTGGCCAAGGCCATGGCCCTGGGCGCTGACGCGGTAGCCATCGGCACCGCCGCGCTGATCGCCCTGGGCGACAACCACCCGCGCCTGGATGCGCAGTTGAAGGCACTTGGCTCGGCCGCCGGTTTCTACGATGACTGGCAGAACGGCCGCGACCCAGCCGGTATCACCACCCAGGATCCGGAACTGGCCAAGCGCCTGAACCCGGAAGAGGCCGGCAGGCGCCTGGCCAACTACCTGCGCGTGCTGGTGCTGGAGGCGCAGACCATGGCCCGTGCCTGCGGCAAGTCGCACCTGCACAACCTTGACCCTGAGGACCTGGTGGCGCTGACCGTCGAGGCGGCTGCCATGGCCCGGGTGCCCCTGGCCGGTACTGCCTGGGTACCAGGCCAGGCTCAGTACTGATTCAACTTTCTGGGGCCGCTTTGCGGCCCTTTCGCGACACAAGGCCGCTCCTACAGATGATCGCGATCCGTTGTAGGAGCGGCCTTGTGTCGCGAAAGGGCTGCGAAGCAGCCCCCGATGCATCCCCATTCGCACAGGAGTGACTCCATGAAGCTTGCCCTTGCTGTTGTGCTGTTGGCATTGACGCCGTTGGCCCACGCCGCCGAGCCCACCCTGGACACCGGCAACACCGCCTGGATGATCTGCGCGGCGATGTTCGTGCTGATGATGTGCATCCCGGGCCTCGCGCTGTTCTACGGCGGCATGGTGCGGGCCAAGAACTTTCTCTCGGTGTTCACCCAGCTGTTCGCCGTGGCCGGGCTCATCGGCATCCTCTGGGTGCTGTTCGGCTACAGCCTGGTGGTGGATACCCGCGGTATGGTTGAAGGCCAACTGACCTTCAACAGTTTTATCGGCGGCCTGGACAAGGCGCTGATGCTGAACATCGGCCATGACAGCCTGGTAGGGACCATCCCGGAAGGTGTCTTCGCGGTATTTCAGCTGACCTTCGCGATCATCACGCCTGCGCTGATTGCCGGCGGCTTTGCCGAACGCATGAAATTCAGTGCCTCGTTGTTGTTCATGGGCGCCTGGTTCGTCCTGGTGTACGCACCGATTGCCCATATGGTCTGGGGCGGGCCAGGGGCATTGATGGTCAACTGGGGCGTGCTGGACTTTGCCGGCGGCACCGCAGTGCACATCAACTCCGGTGTGGCGGCGCTGGCTGCAGCGTTGATGCTAGGCAAGCGCAAGGGCTACCCACAGCTGGCCATGCCGCCGCACAACCTCGGCTTCACCCTGGTAGGTGCCGGTTTGCTGTGGGTGGGCTGGTTTGGGTTCAACGTGGGCTCGGGGCTTGCGGCCAACGAAGGGGCAGGGGTGGTGATGCTGGCGACCATGGTGGCTGCCTGCGCAGGGATTGTCGGTTGGTTGATTACCGAAAAGCTCATGCATGGGCGGCCCACTGCACTGGGGGCGGCCTCAGGTGCGTTGGCCGGGTTGGTTGGCATCACGCCGGCGTGCGCCTTTGTCGGGCCGTTGGGGGCGCTGGTGATCGGCTTGCTGACGGGGGCTATCTGCTTCTTCGCGGTGACCCGGCTGAAGCAGGCATTGGGGTATGACGACAGCCTCGACGTGTTCGGCCTGCATGGCGTGGGCGGGATGGTTGGCGCGCTATTGACCGGGGTGTTTGCCGCGCCGTCGTTGGGCGGCTATGTGGAAGGCATTACGCCCCTTGGGCAAGCACTGGTGCAACTGAAAGGCGTGGCCTTTACCTTTGTTTATTGCTTTGTGGTGAGCTGGGCGATTCTGGGCGCCATCAAGCTGACTGTCGGGCTGCGGGCCAGCCGGGAGGAGGAAGAGCAGGGGCTGGACCTGGCGGAGCACAATGAGCGGGCTTATAACCTCTGACTACAAGGTGTCTGTACCGGCCTCTTCGCGGGCAAGCCCGCTCCCACAGCAGTACCACATTGCCCGAATCTGTGGTCCCCCTGTGGGAGCGGGCTTGCCCGCGAACAGGCCAGTACAGGATGAATCAGTGCCCCATGGCCAGCTTGGCACTCACTTGCCGGCGACGATAGGCACTGTCACGGCTAGCCAGCCACCAGTACAACGGCGAGGTAATCGCCAGCCCCACCAGCCACGACAGGTCTGCCCCGTTGATGTGCTCCGAAACCGGCCCGACATACAGCGGCGTGTTCATGAACGGGATCTGCACCACGATGCCCACGGCGTAGGCCACCAGCGCCTGCGGGTTGTAACGCCCGTAGATACCGCCATCGACCTTGAAGATCGACTGGATGTCGTAGTCACCCTTGTGAATGGCATAGAAGTCGATCAGGTTGATCGCCGTCCATGGCACCAGCACCACCAGCAGCACCAGCACCATGTCGACGAAGTGGCCGATGAAGTCCTTCGATGCGCACACGGCCACCACACTGCAAGCCGCCAGCACGATCAGCGACAGTACCGCACGGCTTTTGGCGGTGGGGATCCAGCGGTAGGCGAAGGTCTGGATCAGGGTAATGATCGACAGCACCGCGCCATACAGGTTGAGGGCGTTGTGGCTGATCACGCTGAGCAGGAACAGCACCAGCATGATCGGGCCCAGGGTGCCGGTGGCGAGTTTCACCGCGTCCATGGTGTCCATGCCGGCCGGGATCGCCAGCACCGCGACCGCGCCGAAGATGAACGACAGGCTCGAGCCCAGCACAGAGCCCAGGTAAGTGGTCCAGAAGGTCGAACTGACCTTGACGTCGGCCGGCAGGTAGCGCGAATAGTCCGACACATACGGGGCAAAGGCGATCTGCCACAACGCTGCCAGCGACACCGTGGCCAGCCAGCCGGCCAGGTTGAAACCACCGCGGGTGAGGAAGTCGTCACTTTGCACGTGGGTGAAGATATAGCCGAAGCCGACCACGATACCGATGCCCAGCACCCAGGTGCCGATGCGGTTGAGCACATGGATGAAGCGGTAACCGATGATGCCGATGATGCCCGACCCCAGTGCGCCAATGACGATACCCACCGGTACCGGCACGGCTTCGACCACGCCATGCAGCGACTTGCCCGCGAGGACGATGTTGGAGGCGAAGAACCCGATGTACATGACCCCAGCGATCACCACCACCAGCAGCGCGCCAAGCGTGCCGAACTGGGCGCGGCTCTGGATCATCTGCGGGATCCCCATCTGCGGGCCCTGGGCCGAGTGCAGCGCCATCAGCACCCCGCCGACCAGGTGGCCGACCAGGATGGCGACGATGCCCCACACCAGGTTCAGGTGAAACAGCTGCACGCCCAGCGCGCCGGTGACGATGGGCAGGGGCGCGATATTGCCCCCGAACCACAGTGTGAACAGATCCCTTACCTTTCCATGGCGGTCTTGCGGGGGCACGTAGCCGATCGTGTGTTTTTCTATGAGGGGTGCCGAGTTGGCTGCACTGGTCATGACTGACTCCAAGGCAAGGTAGGGCATGGGGTACTGCCCGGGTGCGTGCCGGCGAAGGGCGACGCGTTCTTGTTGGAGGGATGATGGGGGGTGCGGGGATAACGAGAAATTAGTAAATATGTGCCCATAAACCTTAAAAAACCTAAGGCTGACAAAAGGTTAAGGGACGAGTGGTAGCAAGGAGCGGGCCATACGGCTGGAAGGCCTGGGCCTGGGGGGTTGGCGCCCTCCGGGTGAATGGGCCGGGAACCGGGCTGGTGCGGGGTGCGCGTTTTCAGTGCAGATAAATAGTCCGCCTGTGCCGGCCCTTTCGCGGGCAAGCCCGCTCCCACAGGAGGACCACGTGCTCAAGATCGGTGGGGTCCTGTGGGAGCGGGCTTGCCCGCGAAGAGGCCAGAGCAGGCCTGCACAGCTACATCGGCAACAGCCGGTCCTGGATCACTTCCTTCATCACCAACGTCGAACTCAACCGCTTCACGTTGGGAATGCTGGTCAGGTGTTCGTCATACAGCTTCTGAAACGCTGGCAGGTCTTTGGCCACCACGTGCAGCAGGTAGTCCGGGTCGCCGAACAGCCGCTGCGCCTCGACGATCTGGGGGATTTCGGCCAACGCTGCCTCGAAGTCCGCCACCGGCTGGCGCGTCACCTCGCGCAGGGTGACGAACACCAGCGCGGCGAAGTTCAGCCCCAGTGCAGCCGGCGCCAGGCGCGCGTGGTAGCCCAGGATGGCGCCCGATTCCTCCAGCGCCTTCAGCCGGCGATGGCAGGGCGATAGGCTCAGGCCCACGCGATCCGCCAATTCGGTCACCGACAAGCGACCATCTTTTTGCAGCTCGGCAAGGATTTTTCGATCAGTTCTGTCCATGGAGAAGAATCTTCCAGCTTATGTGCGATGACGGGGAATATACGAAAGAAAATGCCCCGAAGGAATCCGTAATCTTTCTGCATACCAAGCCAAGACATAAGGAAGATTCAAGTGGCAATCAGTGTGCTGACGGCGTTTTGGGCCGTGTCGTTGCTGTTCGTGATTACCCCTGGTGCCGACTGGGCCTACGCCATCTCGGCGGGTATGCGTGGCCGCTGGGTGATGCCTGCGGTGGCGGGCATGTTGTCGGGCCACTTCCTTGCGACGCTGGTGGTGGCGGCCGGCGTGGGCAGCCTGTTGGCGGGGCACCCGTTGGCGTTGATGTTGCTGACCTTGGCGGGTTGTACCTACCTGCTGTGGCTGGGCGGCAACCTGCTGCTCAGCCCGGCGGTGCCGGAAGCCGGGCAGGGCGGTGTTGGCGATAGCGGTTCACGCTGGGCCTTCAAAGGCTTTTGCGTGAGCGGGCTCAACCCCAAGGTGTTTCTGCTGTTCCTGGCCTTGCTGCCGCAATTCACCGACCCGCAGTCAAGCTGGCCGGTGCCGGTGCAGATCCTGCTGCTGGGGCTGGTGCACCTGTGCAGCTCGCTGGTGATCTATTCGCTGGTGGGGTACGGCGCCAAGGCCGTCTTGAGCACCCGGCCAGGGGCGGCGAAGATGGTCGGGCGCGTGTCGGGCGTGGCGATGATCGCCGTGGCCTTGGGGCTGATTGCCGGGCAGTTGGGCTGACGCTACCGGCGCTGACGCCGCTCGGATACACTCGCCGCTACTTTTCGCACAACCAGGATGTGCCCCATGCCCGACACCGCCCAACTGCTGACCTTCGCGCTGATCTGCCTGGGCATGGTGCTGACGCCCGGCCCGAACATGATCTACCTGATTTCCCGGTCGATCTGCCAGGGCCGAAAGGCGGGGTTGATTTCCCTCGGTGGTGTGGCCTTGGGCTTCGTCATCTATATGCTCTGCGCTGCACTGGGCATCAGCGCGCTGGTCATGGCGGTGCCGTTTGCCTACGACGTGCTGCGCATCGGTGGCGCACTGTACCTGTTGTACCTGGCCTGGCAGGCGCTTCGGCCTGGCGGCAACTCGCCATTCCAGGTCCGCGACCTGCCAGCGGACAGCCCGCGGCGGCTGTTCACCATGGGCTTTGCCACCAGCCTGCTGAACCCCAAGATCGCCGTCATGTACCTGTCGTTGATGCCGCAGTTCATCGAGCCCGGTCACGGCAGCGTGTTGGTGCAGTCGCTGGTGCTCGGGTCTACGCAAATCGCCATCAGCGTTTCGGTCAATGCCTTGATCGCGGTGATGGCCGGCTCCATCGCCGTGTTCTTAGGCGGGCGGCCCCTGTGGCAGCGCGTTCAGCGCTGGTTGATGGGCACCGTGCTGGCTGGCCTGGCCTTGCGCATGCTGGCTGAAGGGCGCCGTTGAAAAACGTCTGAAAGCAAGGGAACGAACGGGTACTTGCAGGCCTCCTATCCATCAGATGGATGGCAATGTGCCCGGGACTTCCCTGACATGAGATCGCTTCAACAACCCCCCACCGACGCGGGCAACCCACCGTTGGGCTTTCTGCTCAACGGCGGTAGCGTCGGCAGCCTGCTCCAGTCGATGGACTGGCGCGGCTCGCCGGTGGGCCCCCCCCACACCTGGTCGCCGCACCTGCAGACGGTCATGGGCACGCTGCTGCCGGCGCAAGCGCAGTGCGTGCTGTTCTGGGGGCCGGCCTACGTGGCGCTGTACAACGATGCCTATGCACCGAGCATTGGCACCAAGCACCCGCAGGCATTGGGGCGGCCGGCCCAGGAAAACTGGAGCGAGCTGTGGGACGACCTGGAGCCGTTGCTGCGCGGTGTGCGCGAGAGCGGCCAGACCTTCTCGGCCAAGGATCGCCCTTTCTACATCGAGCGCCACGGCGTGGGTGAAACGGCCTATTTCGATGTGTCCTATTCCGCCGTGCGCGAGGCTGACGGCAGCGTTGGCGGCGTGCTGTGCCTGGTGACCGAGACTACCGAGCGTGTACGCTTCCAGCAGCGCCAGGCCTTTTTGCTGGAACTGGGCCGTGCATTACCCGCGCTGGGTGATGCAGAGCGGATCGAAGCGTTCGCGGTAAGTCGGCTGGCACGGCGACTCGGCGCGGCACGGGTCTATTTTGGTGAAGACCAAGGCGACGGCAGCAACTTCCAGGTAGCACATGACTGGTCCGAGGGCTTGCCCTCGTTCGTCGGCCAGCATGCCTACGCGAGCTTCGGTGCTTCGTTGCGCGAGCAACTGGCAGCGGGGCAGGTGGTGCAGCAGCCTCACAGCCTGCATGTGCCGGTCCTGCGCGCTGGCCGCCTGGAGACTACCCTGAGTGTGCATTTCCATACCCCGCACCTGTGCCCTGAAGACGAATGCCAGCTGGTGGAAGAGAGCGCCAAGCAAGCGTGGGCGGCGATTACCCATGCCAGGGCCGAGCGCGCGCTGCACCTGCTCAACGAAAGCCTGGAGGAGCGCGTGGTGTCGGCCCTGGCTCAGCGCGAATCCGCGATGCTGCAGCTGCACGAAGCCCACAAGCTGGAAATGATCGGGCAATTGACCGGCGGCATCGCCCATGACCTCAACAACATGCTCACGCCGATCATTGCCTCGTTCGAGTTGATGCGCCGCAACCCACAGTCCGAGCGTGCCCCCAGGCTGATCGACGGCGGCCTGCAGGCTGCCGAGCGGGCGCGCAACCTGGTCGGTCGGCTGCTCAGTTTCGCCCGCCGGCAAACCCTCAAACCCCAAGCCGTATCTCTGGCGGCGCTGGTGGAAGACATGCGTGAGCTGATCGCCCGTTCGCTGGGGCCGACCATTACCGTGCATGTGCAGGTCGACCCGGCGCTACCGGCCGTGGTGGCCGACCCTCATCAACTGGAGCTGGCCTTGCTCAACCTGGTGGTCAATGGCCGTGACGCCATGGCTGACGGCGGCGAGTTGAGTATCATCGCCGGTATCGATGCAAACGGCCCGCCGAGGCCGGATGGTGTGGCCGCGGCGCGGCTGGCCTGGCTACAGGTGCGCGACAGTGGCTGTGGGATGGACGCTGAACAACTGCGCCGCTGCTTCGAGCCCTTCTACTCGACCAAGGCAGTGGGCAAAGGCACCGGCCTAGGCCTGCCGATGGTGCAGGGCTTGGCCGTGCAGTCGGGCGGTGGCTTGACCCTTCGGTCGTGGCCAGGTGAGGGCACCGAGGCGACCTTGTGGCTGCCGACCAGCGATGTGGCGGCAAGCTGCCGCGACAGCGATACAGCCGAAGCGCCATTGGCCGGCCGGAAGAACCACGTGCTGTTGGTCGATGACGAAGCGATCGTACGCCATGCCACAGCGCTGCAACTGCGCGACCTCGGCTACGAAGTGATCGAGGCCGACAGTGCGGCAGCGGCCTTGCAGTTGGTAGAGCGGGGGCTAGTGCCGGATGTGCTGGTGACCGACCATGTGATGGCCGAGATGACCGGCGTGCGCTTCGCCCAGCAGATGCGCCAGCGCCAGGCCAACCTGCCGGTGCTGATCATTACCGGCTACGCCAACCTGACACCGCGCGAACTCAAAGGCTTCGAAGTGCTGCGCAAGCCGTACCGGCGTGCCGAGCTGGCACAGAGTGTGGCGCGGTTACTGGCCGCGCATCGGTAGCCGCTATTCAGAAGCCTCAGGGCCGGCAGAGGGCGCTTGTTGCGGCAGGTACAGGGTAAACGTCGTGCCCTGGCCTTCGACGCTGATCACCTCCACATCGCCTTCGGACTGCTTGGCAAAGCCGAACACCTGGGAAAGGCCAAGCCCGGTGCCTTCACCGGGCGCTTTGGTGGTGAAGAAGGGGTCGAAGATGCGATCGAGCAGCTCGCTGGCGATGCCGACACCGCTGTCCACTACCGAGATGGCGGCAAAGGGCCCGGCTTGCGCGGCCTGCCCACGCAGGACGGGCAGGCGTTGGTTGGCCTGAAGGCGCAGGCGCAAGGTGCCTTCCCCGGCCATGGCGTCGCGGCCGTTGAGCATCAGGTTGATGATCGCGGTTTCGAGTTGGCTGAGGTCGGCGCGGATATGGCAGGGCGCCTCTGGCAGTTCGATTTCCACCTGAACCCGTGCACCGGTAGCGGTATCGAGCATATCGGCCATGGCCTGCAGCCGCGGCCCGGCCTCGAACACTTGTGGGCTCAAGGCCTGCCGACGGGCGAAAGCGAGCAGTTGGCCGGTCAACTTGGCGCCGCGTTCGACGGTGTCGGCAATGGTTTTGAGGTAGCGCTCGCGGCGTGCTTCGTCCAGGTTGGGACGCTGCAAGAAGTGCAATGACGAGCGGATGATGGTCAGCAGGTTGTTGAAGTCGTGTGCCACACCGCCAGTCAACTGGCCGATGGCCTCGAGCTTCTGTGCCTGGCGCAGCACGGCTTCGGTGTGCAGCAGCTGGGCGGTGCGCTCTTCGACGCGGTGCTCCAGGGAGGCGTTGAGCGCCTCCAGCGCGGCCAAGGCTTCACGCACTTCGGCGTGGGCCTGGACCCGTTGGATATGCGACCAGCAGCGTTCGGTGACTTCGCGGATCAGGCGCAGTTCATAGCCCGTCCATACCCGGGGCGCCTTGTCGTGAATAGCCATCAGGGCGGTCAGGCGACCGTCCTTGATCAGCGGCATGCAGATGGTCGCGGTGATGCCGATGGCCTGGAACGTCGCGGCTTCATCGGCGGCCAGTTCGCTGAGGTTGTCATTGATCACCAGCGGTTCGCCTGCGCGCAGTCGGCTGACTGCCAGGCGACCGAAGTCGGCCAGACGGTATTGGCCGATCAGCCGCGGTGAGCCGGGGGCGACGCTGTCGCCGCAGATGTTGAAGCCGTCCTGGTCGGGGTCCATCACCGCATAGGCGCAACTCGACAGTTGCAGGTGTTCCACCAGCATGCGGGTGGTGATCGCCATGATCCGCTCGGGGTCGGTGGCATTGGCCACTTCGCGCCCCAGGCCGTCGAGAAAGCTCAGGCGCTGGCTGTTGACCACGCTGGTGGTGGTTTCGGTCACAGTGTCGAGCATGCCCAGTACCGTGCCGTCTTCGCCGCGGATCGGGCTGTAGCAGAAGGTGAAGTAGGCGCGTTCGGGGGCACCGTTGCGGTCGATGACCAAGGGAAAGTCTTCGATGTAGACCGCCTCACCGGCCATGGCGCGTTCGGCCATGGCGCTGATTTCGCCCCAGGCCTCCTGCCACACTTCACTGAACGGCCGGCCCAGGGCGAGGGGCTTGCTGCCGAGGATCTGGGTGAAGGCGTCGTTGTACAGAGTGATCAGCTCGCTGCCCCATAACACGGCCTGTGGGAAGCGCGAGGCCAGGCACAAGGCCACCGAGGTCTTGAGCGCGCTCGGCCAGGCCTCGAGCGGGCCCAGTGGGCTGTGGGTCCAATCGTGCTGGCGGATGCGCTCGGCCATCAGCCCGCCGCCGTCTAGCCATTTCGCCATATGCGCTCTGCCGGTCCTTTTTGCCTGGGAGGATAAGGGTGCACCGAGAATAGCGAGTTGGCGAGGGCTTTATGTCGTCTGTGCGGGCCTCTTCGCGTGTAGCAGCAGCCTTGTGCTGCGAAGAGGCCAGCGACAGCAGCGAAGATCTCCGCTGTTATCCCCGGCTTCTTCGCAGCACAAGGCTGCTCCTACCGAATAGCGCTGGCTCAGCGAATGAAATGCACCTTGCCGGTATCGTCATTGCCCATGTAGATGCCGTACACCCCGGCCTGGCGCTCCAGGATATAACGCTCGAGAATTTGCCGGATGGCCGGGTAGTAGATCTCGTCCCAGGGGATTTCGTCCGGCTCGAAAAACTTGTAGGCCAGTGTCTCTGGGCCGAACTGGCCGGTCTCCTGCGTGGCGATGGCGCGGAAGATGATGTACACCTCGCTGATCTTGGCCACGCTGAAAATCGAGTAGGGCGAGACGATTTCGGCGTGCACGCCGCTTTCTTCCCACACCTCGCGCAACGCCGCCTGCTCGGTGGTCTCGCCCGCTTCCATGAACCCGGCGGGCAAGGTCCAGGTGCCAGGGCGGGGTGGAATGGCCCGCTGGCACAGCAAATACTTGCCATCGCGCTCGATGATGCAGCCGGCAATGATTTTCGGGTTGATGTAGTGGATGTAGCCGCAGCCGGTGCAATGCAGGCGTTCGTGGGTGTCGCCTGTGGGAACGCCCCGGGCCAGTTCCGTGGTGCAGTGCGGGCAGTAGCGCGGGGCGTTGGGCATGGTCAGCGGCCTATGCGGGGTTCTATACGTGGCTCTTTGAGGGCCAGGGGCTCGACCATGTCGCGCACCTTGGTGTTGTCATCCTGCTTCTGGCGCAGGTAGTCCAGGGCCACCTTGGCGGCGGCGCGGACGTGATCGACGGAGGCTTGGTGGGCGACCAGTGGGTCACCGCCCTTGATCGCCTCGACGATCTTTTCCATCTCCCGGTTGCTGGCACCGCGACGGTTTTCTTGCGACACCGAGGTGGCGCGCAGGTAGCTGATACGGGCCTGCAATTGGCGCAGCTGTTGGGCGGCAACCTGGTTGCCGGAGCCTTCCAGCAGCACATCGTAAAAGCCTTGCACCGAGTCGAGCACCTGTTGCAGCTCGCCTTCTTCCAGGGCTTCGCGGTTGACCTCCAGCGCGCGCTCCAGGGCGCGAATGTCCTTGGCCTTGGCATTGAGGGTGAACAGCTGGACGATCAAGCCTTCGAGCACGCAGCGCAGCTCGTAGATATCGCGGGCATCTTCCAGGGTAATGATGGCCACGCGCGGGCCTTTGGCGTCGGCGAACTCGACCAGGCCTTCGGATTCGAGGTGGCGCAGGGCTTCACGTACAGAGGTGCGGCTGACCCCGAGGCGGTCGCAAAGGTCGCGCTCCACCAGGCGGTCACCTGGCAGCAAGTGGAAGTTCATGATCGCGGCGCGCAGCTTGTCGAGCACGATTTCGCGCAGGGTAACGGGGTTGCGGTTGACCTTGAAGCTGTCGTCGAGTGGCTGGCGTTTCATCAGGTGCGCTCTTTATGAGGCTGTTGCGCCAACCCGCGGAGCACGCCGAACCGGGCGCTGCTCCTTACGGTGGTTCGAACAGCCCGTTGTTAACGGGTTGACTCCGCATCGGCTTCGGCGAACGCTTCGCGGGCCAGGCGGAAACTGTCCACCGCCGCGGGTACGCCGCAATAAATGCCGACTTGGAGCAGGATCTCGCGAATCTGTTCTCGGCTCAGGCCATTACGCAATGCGCCGCGGATGTGCAGCTTGAGTTCGTGGGGCCGGTTGAGCGCGGAAATCATGGCCAAGTTTATCATGCTGCGCTCTTTGAGCGACAAGCCTTCGCGGCCCCAGACATGGCCCCAGCAATACTCGGTGACCAGCTCTTGCAAGGGCTTGGTGAATTCGTCGGCGTTCTGGATCGAGCGGTTGACGTAGTCCTCGCCCAGCACTTGGGTGCGGATCTGCAGGCCTTTCTCGTACTTTTCGTTGCTCATGTGTCTGGCTCCGAATCAAAACAGGGGCCGCAACCAAGGGTGAGAGGGTCGCGCGGCCCCTAAAAACAGGATCATCGGCGGTGGCTTATTCGCGGGCAAGCCCGCTCCTACAGGTACTGCACTGAACTTGGGAATCTGCGTGATCCCTGTGGGAGCGGGCTTGCCCGCGAAAAAGCCACCGCCGGCTCAAAGGTCTATCAGCCCAGCGGGGGCAGGGCGCCCAGCTTGCCTTTGTGGTAGACCATCGGGGTGACCGGATCTGCCGGCAACACCAGGTTTTTCACCGCGCCGACGATGATCGCGTGGTCACCGCCGTCATACTCGCGCCACAGTTCGCATTCGATGATCGCCGTGGCCTTGGCCAGCAACGGGTTGCCCAGCTCGCTCAGGTGCCAGTCGATGCCCTTGGCCTTTTCCTTGCCCTTGCCGGCAAAGGCATACGCCTCGGCGGTTTGCTCGGCAGACAGCAGGTGAATGGCGAACTGCTTGCTGTCACGCAGGATCGGGTACGTGTCGGAGGCGTAGTTGGGGCAGAACAGCACCAGTGCCGGCTCGATCGACAGCGCGCTGAACGCGCTGGCGGTGATACCGACGATGCCGCCGTCGGCGTCCAGGGTGGTGACCACCGTAACGCCGGACGGGAAGGAGCCCATCACGTCTTTGTAGATGCCTGGTTCGATCATCTCGTGCTACCTCTTAACGCATCACAAACGGGTCGGGCATCGGCGCGGTGGACAGGTTGATCCACACGGTCTTCAGCTCGGTATAGGCCAGCACCGAATCGATGCCGCTCTCACGGCCGTAGCCGCTGTTCTTGAAGCCACCGATCGGCGCCATGGCCGACACCGCGCGGTAGGTGTTGACCCAGATGATGCCCGAGCGTACGTCACGGGCCAGGCGGTGGGCGCGGCCCAGGTCGCGGGTCCAGATGCCGGCCGCTAGGCCGAACTGCGAGTCGTTGGCAATGGCCAGGGCCTCTTCTTCGGTCTTGAAGCGAATGACCGCGGCAACGGGGCCGAACACCTCTTCCTGCATGATGGTCATCGAGTTGCTGTCGCACTCGAACAGGGTGGGTTCGTAGAACCAGCCGTCACCCTCGACCTCGGCTCGCTTGCCCCCCAGGTGCAGCTTGGCGCCTTCGGCCTTGGCCGCAGCGACCAGGCCTTCGACCACGGCCAGTTGCTGGGCGGTGGCCATCGGGCCCATTTCGCTGGCGTCGTCCTGTGGGTTGCCGATGCGGATGCGCTTGGCGCGCTCGACCAGGCGGCTGACGAATTCGTCGAAGATCTCGTCCTGTACCAGCAGGCGTGAACCGGCCACGCAACTTTGCCCGGAGGCGGCATAAATGCCGGCCACGGCGCCGTTGATGGCGCTGTCCAGGTCGGCGTCGGCGAAGATGATGTTCGGCGACTTGCCGCCCAGCTCCAGCGACAGCTTGGCGAAGTTCTCGGCGCTGCTGCGCACCACATGGCGGGCCGTGGCGGCGCCGCCGGTGAAGGCAATCTTGCGTACCAGCGGGTGGCGGGTCAGGGCCGCGCCGGTGCTAGGGCCATAGCCTGTGACCACGTTGACCACACCCGGCGGGAAGCCGGCTTCAAGGGCCAGGCGAGCCAGCTCGAGGATGGTCGCCGAGGCGTGTTCGGACGGTTTGAGCACGATGGTGTTGCCAGCGGCGAGGGCCGGGGCCAGCTTGATGGCCGTCAGGTACAGCGGGCTGTTCCACGGGATGATCCCGGCGACCACGCCAATCGGCTCGTGCACGGTGTAGGCGAACAGGTCTGGCTTGTCCAGCGGCAGGGTGCCACCTTCGAGCTTATCGGCCAGGCCTGCGGTGTAGTGGAAGAACTCGGGCAGGTAACCGACCTGGCCGCGGGTTTCGCGGATCAGCTTGCCGTTATCACGGCTTTCCAGCTGGGCCAGGTGCTCTTTGTTCTCGGTGATCAGGTCGCCCAGCCGGCGCAGCAGTTTGCCGCGCGCCGTGGCGGTGATGCTGCGCCAGGCAGGGCTTTCGAAGGCACGCTGGGCGGCCTGCACGGCCAGCTCTACATCGGCTTCGTCGGCGTCGGGCAGTTGCGCCCAGGCTTGGGCGGTGGCCGGGTTGAGGCTGTCGAAAGTCTTGCCGCTCTGGGCATCGAGCCATTGGCCGTCGATGCACATCTGGAAACGTACGAGGGTCATGCAACAATCCCCTTGGCGGATTCGGTGAGGGTGCGGGCTTGCTTGAGGAAGTCCAACAGCATCTTGTTGACTTCACGCGGTGCTTCCACCGGCATCATATGCCGTTGCTCGGTGAGGACCACACTGTGCGCCCCAGGGATGCTGGCGGCGAGCTGGCGGGTCATGGCCGGGGTGGAGCCCGAATCGAGTTCGCCGGTGGCGATCAGCGTCGGCACCTGAATGCTGCCCAGGTCGCTGGCGCGGTACATGTCCTGGGTGGCGAACAGTGAATAAGTAGTGTGGTAGCCCTGCGGGTCGTTGCTCGCCAGCACCTGGCGAATGGCGGCGACCTGCGCCGGGTTGGCAGCCTTGTATTCACGGCTGAACCAGCGGTCGAGGGCGGCGTCGACGTTGGCGTCGGGGCCGAGCTCCGCCGCCTGGGCGGCGCGGGCGATAACGCCGGCACTCTGCTCGGGGGTGCGGTTGAACACGCTGTTGAGCACCACCAGCGCAGAGAGCCTGTGCGGGTAGTTGAGGGCGAAGGCACGTGCCACCAGGCCGCCCATGGAGAAACCAATCACGGCGGCCTGGGGAATCTGCAGGTGGTCGAGCAGTTCGACGAGCTGGGCGGCGTAGCCTTCCAGGCCGGTGTCGGCGGCTGGCAACGCACTCTGGCCGTGGCCGAGCATGTCGTAAGCGATGACGCGGTAGTCATTGGCCAGGCCAACGAACTGACCGCCCCACATTTCCTTGTTCAGGCCCACACCGTGGATCAGCACCACGGGTTGGCCCTGGCCTTGGTCCAGGTAACTGGTCCCGGCCGGTGTACGTTCAGCGACAGGCTGAATCATGGAGGGCGCTCCTTGAAGGTCGGGCGCGGCGGGTAAGCACGCCACGCCCCGGCCCGTCTTGGTTGTTGTTATTGAGCGTTGGCTTTTTCGGCAGCCAGTTCTTCCAGGTCGATGTAGCGGTTGCCAATGCGCGGGTGAAGACGACCGCCGTCGGCAGCGCCCAGGACCACGACGATTTCGTCGGCACGCGGGGCGTCTTCGATCTGCATTTCAAGGGTGATGTAGTGCGAACGCAGGCCTTCGTCGTCCTTCTGCATCATCGGGATCTGGATCGAGGTGCCTGGGCCGCCGCGCTTGTTGGTGAAGCTCAGGTAGCTCTTGGCCTGTACCGCTTCGCGGTAATGGTTGCCGAAACGCAGGGTGTGGATCACGGCAGAGGCGTGTTCGATTTCGCCGTCGGCGCCGACCACAGCGGCTTTACCGTAGGCTTCGATCTTGTCGGCACCGCCAATGGCGGCGGTCAGGCGCTCGACCATCAGTGCGCCCAGCTCGGAGCAGTTGGCACGGATTTCCGGCTTCAGATCTTCTACAAAACCACGACCCGCCCACGGGTTCGTGATCACCACGGCCAGGCCGACCATGGTCACCGGTTTGTCGGTGGCCTTGCCGCCTTCGATGCGGGTCTCTTCGGAGTAGGTGACGATCTTGCGGATTTCGAAACTCATGGGTGGCTCCTGGTGAGGGTTATCAGCTCTTGTTGTCTGATGGTATACCATAATATTTGTTGTGCAAGAGGGGGCTGGAAAAATCTCTCCCTGGGGGACGAAAGGTTGCTTGATCCCTTGATTTGCGCGGCGTCTGTACCGGCCCCTTCGCGGGCAAGCCCGCTCCCACAGGTACTGCACAGTTATTGAGGGCTATGGGGTAACTGTGGGAGCGGGCTTGCCCGCGAAGAGGCCGCCTGAAACTCAAAAAAATGCCCGCTCGCAAGAGCCACTAGGGCCCCCGGGAGCGGGCTGATCCCGCAACTACTTCAGGCAAAGGGAATTCAGGCGAACGCCGGCACCACTTCCTTGATGAACAGTTCGAGCGACTTTTTCTTCTCGGCGTGGGGCAGGCTGTTGTCGCACCAGAAGCTGAACTCGTCGACGCCGAGCTCTTGGTAGTACTTGATGCGCGCGATGATTTCTTCGGGGGTGCCGATCATGGTGTTCTTGCGGATGTTTTCCAGCTGGAACGCCGGCACTTCGGCAAACTTCGATTCCGGGCTCGGCTCCAGGAAGCCGTTGACCGGCACAGTCTTGTTGCCGAACCAGGCGTCGAAAGTGCGGTAGAAGCGCGAGATGGCCTGGGCGCCAACCTTCCAGCCTTCAGGCTCGGATGGGCTGTGCACGTGGGTGTGGCGCAGCACCATCAATTGTGGACGTGGCACATCCGGGTTGTTGTCCAGGGCCGCCTGGAACTTGTTTTTCAGGTCCAGCACTTCTTCGTCACCCTTCATCAGTGGGGTGACCATGACGTTGCAGCCGTTGGCCACGGCGAAGTTGTGCGAGTCTGGGTCGCGGGCGGCGATCCACATCGGCGGTGTAGCGTTGAACGGTTTCGGCACGCTGGTGGAGGTGGGGAACTTGTACACCTCGCCGTCGTGGGCGTAGTCGCCTTCCCACAGTTTGCGCACCACCGGGACCATTTCACGCAGGGCCTTGCCGCCGTCGGTGGCAGGCATGCCATTGGCCATGCGGTCGAATTCGAACTGATAGGCGCCGCGCGCCAGGCCCACTTCCATGCGGCCGTTGCTGATCACGTCGAGCAGGGCGCATTCGCCTGCCACGCGGATCGGGTTCCAGAACGGCGCGATGATGGTGCCGGCGCCCAGGCGGATCTTCTCGGTGCGCGCGGCGAGGTAGGCCAGCAGCGGCATCGGGCTTGGCGAAATGGTGTACTCCATGGCGTGGTGTTCGCCGATCCACACGGTGCTGAAACCGCCGTTCTCGGCCATCAGGGTCAGTTCGGTCAGGTCTTCGAACAGCTGGCGGTGGCTGACCTGTTCATCCCAACGTTCCATGTGTACGAACAACGAAAATTTCATGGGGCTTTCCTCGGAGCTTGAAAGTCTCGCCTGGCGCGCCAGGCGTCAGTAATAAGGCTAGGTGCTTCAGGCGAAGGCGGGCAGGCTGGCCATCTTGCCGCGGCAGTAGATCATCGGCTGCGGGGCTTGCTCGGGGACGATCAGGTTGTGCACCTTGCCGACCATGATGGCGTGGTCGCCACCTTCATATTCACGCCACAGTTCGCATTCGATGATGGCGGTGGCATTGGCCAGCAGCGGGTTGCCCAGCGCACTCAGGGACCACTCGATGCCGGTAGCTTTGTCTTTGCCTTTTTTGGCGAACGCATAGGCTTCGGCTTGCTGTTCACCAGAAAGCAGGTGAATGGCGAAGCGCTTCTGCTTGATCAGCACAGGGTAGGAGTCGGAGCTGTAGTTGGGGCAGAACAGCACCAGCGGCGGGTCCATCGACAGGGAGGAGAAGGCGCTGGCGGTAAGGCCGACGATCGAGCCGTCGTCGTCCAGGGTGGTGATGACGGTAACGCCGGACGGGAAGGAGCCCAGGACGTTCTTGTAGACGGTTGCGTCGATCATCTCATGTACCTCAGAAGGGCTGCGGTGGTCCGCGGTTTTTATCGTTGATGTGTCTGATGGTATACCGTAATACTCGATTTGCAAGCGGAATTTTCCGCCGTAGAAAAATCACGATGAATGGCGCAAAGCCGCATGGATAGGGGGCTTGGCGGAACTTCAATGCCCCAGCGTCAGGTGCTGAACCGGATCAGTTAGGGTTTTTTAAGCCGAATCAGTGTTGTCAAAAGTTTGGAATACCATAATATGGTCCGCAGCTGAGAGGCCGCCTAGACGCGGTTTCCTTACAAAGATAAAAACGACCTTTCGAGCTGAAAACCATGTCCCAACCGTCATCGCAACACCAGTTTGTCGAGAATCACACGGTCGATTACGTTCCACCTGCCGAGCGCCATGGGAAGGCGCGCGACCTGTTCACCCTCTGGTTCAGCACCAACATTGCGCCGCTGCCCATCGTCACCGGTGCGATGGTGGTGCAGGTGTTCCACCTGAACCTGGTGTGGGGGCTTGTCGCTATCGTGCTGGGCCACCTGCTCGGGGGCGTTGTCATCGCCCTGGCCTCTGCGCAGGGACCGCAGCTGGGCATTCCACAGATGGTCCAGAGCCGCGGCCAGTTCGGCCGTTATGGCGCCCTGCTGATCGTGTTCTTCACGGCGCTGATCTATGTGGGCTTCTTCATTTCCAACATCGTGCTGGCGGGCAAGACCATCCACGGTATCGCCCCGAGCGTGCCGATGCCCGGTGCCATCGTCCTCGGCGCCCTCAGCGCGACGGCCATTGGCGTGATTGGCTACCGCTTCATCCATATCCTCAACCGTATCGGTACCTGGGTGATGGGGTCGGCGCTGCTGGCCGGGTTCATCATGATGTTCATCCAGGAGCTGCCGGCCGACTTCTTCAGCCGCGGTGCGTTCAACTTGTCGGGCTTCATCGCCACGGTGTCGCTGGGCACCATCTGGCAGATCAGCTTCTCGCCGTACACCTCCGACTACTCACGCTACCTGCCTAAAGAAGTCGGCATTGCCAAGCCGTTCTGGGCCACCTATTTCGGTGCCACGCTGGGCACCATCCTGTGCTTCAGCTTTGGTGCGGTGGCGGTGTTGTGCGTACCGGAAGGCACGGACGCGATGGACGCCGTCAAGCAAGCCACCGGCTGGCTCGGCCCGATCCTGATGGTGTTGTTCCTGCTCAACATCATCAGCCACAACGCGCTCAACCTGTATGGCGCGGTGTTGTCGATCGTCACGGCCATCCAGACCTTCTTTGCCAAGTGGACGCCGAGCATCAAGGTGCGGGTGATCCTGGCCTCGGTGATTCTGGTGGGCTGCGGCCTGGTGGCGTTGAATGCGTCGGCGGACTTCATTGGCCAGTTCATCGGCTTGATCCTGGCGCTGTTGCTGGTGTTGGTGCCGTGGGCGTCGATCAACCTGATCGACTTCTACCTGATCAAGAAGGGCCAGTACGACATCGCGTCGATCTTCAGTGCCGACGGCGGCATTTATGGACGCTTCAACCACCACGCGATCATTGCCTATGCGTGCGGGATCGTGGTGCAGCTGCCGTTTGCCAATACGGCGCTGTATGTGGGGCCGTATTCGAACATCGTTGAAGGGGCTGATTTGTCCTGGCTGATCGGGTTGCTGGTGACGGTGCCGCTGTATTACTGCCTGGCGACGCGCGGGCAGAGTGTTAACAGTGCGCGGGCTGTCAGCCTGAACGACTGATGATCAAAACTGGGGCCGCTGTGCGGCCCCTTCGCGGGGCAAGCCCGCTCCCACAGAGCTGTGAGCTGACCTCCAGGCTGGCGTCCTACCTGTAGGAGCGGGCTTGCCCGCGATGGGCTGCAAAGCAGCCCTAGCTATCTTGAGTCAAACCTTGAACTGGGCAACCATCCCATTCAGGTCCACCGCCAACCGCGACAGGTCCTGCGCCGCCGCACTGGTCTGATTCGCACCCGCCGACGTCTGCATCGCCAGGTCGCGAATATTCACCAGGTTACGGTCTACCTCCCGCGCCACCTGCGCCTGTTCCTCCGACGCACTGGCGATCACCAGGTTGCGTTGGTTGATCGAGGCAATCGCTTCGGCAATCACCTCAAGTGCCTGGCCTGCAGACTGGGCCACTTCCAGTGTGCCCGTGGCACGCCCTTGGCTGCTGTGCATGGCGCTTACCGCGCGCTCGGTGCCGGTCTGGATACCCACGATCATCTGCTCGATTTCTGCCGTGGACTGCTGAGTGCGGTGGGCCAGTGCGCGCACCTCGTCGGCGACTACCGCAAAGCCACGGCCTGCCTCACCGGCCCGTGCTGCCTCGATGGCGGCATTGAGCGCCAACAGGTTGGTTTGCCCGGCGATCGCGCCGATCACATCGAGCACGCGGCTGATCTCGTTGGCGTTGTTGGCCAGCAGTTCGATCTCGGCCGAGGTACCGGTCACGTCGTCGACCAGGTGCTGGATCGACGCCAAGGCCTGGTTGACCTGGTCGCGACCGTCGCGGGTGGTGCGGTCGGCGCCTTTGGACGCGTCTGCGGTACTCACCGCGTTGTTCGCCACTTCTTCCACGGCGGCGGTCATCTGGTTGACAGCGGTAGCGGCCTGGTCGATCTCCGCACTTTGCTGGTGCAGGCCGCGGCTGGTGTCCTCCGTGACGGTGTGCAGCTCTTCCGAGGCCGAGGCCAGCTGGTCGGACGATGCGGCAATCTTGCGCAGGGTGTCGCGCAGGCTGTCTTGCATACGGCTCAAGGCGCGCAGCAGTTGCGCCGGTTCGTCGCGGCCGATCACGCGAATTTCGCGGGTCAGGTCGCCGGTGGCCACGCGTTCGGCCACGGCCACCGCGTCGGCCAGGGGCACGACGATGCTGCGGGTCAGCACCGTGGCGATGGCTGCCAGCGCGAGCATGATCACCAGCAGTGAACCGATGATGGCGGTCAACGCTTGGTCCGCGACATCGCTGCTACGCTGCGAAGCCACTTCAGCGCCTTTGCTGTTGTAGGCGATCAGTGCCGCCATGGCTTTCATCATGCTGTCGGCGTGCAGGGTGAGCGGGCCGTTGATTTTCTGCCTGGCCTGGTCAATGTGCCCGGCGGCGATGTCGTCGAGCACCTGCGCCTGCAGGTCGACGTACTGTTGGTGGGCAGTGCTGAAGGCATTGAACAAGGCGCGGTCGTCGGCGGCGATGATGGTGCTGTCGTAGTCCTGGAGGCCGTCCTTGAGCTGAGCGTTGATGCCTTTGAGCATCTCGAGGTTGCGTGCGCGCTCGCTGTCATTGTCATCCAGCGCCGCGCGCAGCGTCACGGCGCGGGCCCGGCCGAGGTTGCTGCTGATTTCACTGAGTGCGACCACGGCGGGCAACCAGGTGACACGGATCTCGTCCGTGGCCGTGTCCATTTGCCGGGTCTCGTAGAGGGCGATCAGGCCCATGCCCAGCACCAGTGCGCCCAACAGGGCGAATACGCTGGCTGCGCGAATGCCGATCTTCATATTCCGTAACTGCATGGAATGCTCCTTGACGGTGGCGTGCAGGCGTCAAGAGCATGGACGGAAGGCCGGGTCACCGGGGGTGGTGCCAGCTCTCGATGCGCTGCGGATTTAGTGTGTGTGCCTCACCCTTGGAAATGTTTTATTTGAATGATGGCATATCGACATCATTATTGACCAGTCATTCAATGTAACGACATGTGCGGACAAATCCGTCGTTTTTTGACGGATTTATCCGCTTTCAGGTGTCAGACGATCGGGATCAGCGGGTCGGCAGCGGCCAGCGCCAGTGCCCGATCTGCGGCGGGTGGGTAGATCCACACCGAGTTGATCTGGCGCTTGAGTGCCTTGCCTTCCTGGCCGTGCAACTTCAGCTCTCGCGCCCAGCCCTCGCTGTAGGCTGCACCCCAGTCGCCGAGGTCCAGGCAGGTGACGTATTTGGGCTGGCGATAGATGACCGGGTCGATGCCCAGCAGGTCGGCGGCGGCATTGTTGCCGCAGTGACGGCCCATGGGGATGGCGTGCTGGCAGGTCATCAGGGCGTGGTTGCCCAGCTCATCGACAGCGGCCCAGGCGGTGTCGCCGGTGGCATAGATATGCGCCTGGCCAATCACTTTCAGGTGGTCGTCGACCCGCAGGCGGCCTGCCCCGTCACGCTCGCCGGCGACCTGTGCAGTCAAGGGGCTTGCCTTGACCCCTGCGGTCCAGATCACCGTGCTGCTGGCGATGTACTCGCCGTTGTCCAGGGTGACGCCGCCGGCATCGACAGCCACCACCGAGGTACCGGTCAGCCATTCGACACCTGTCTGAGCGGAGGCGGCCTCGATCGATGGGGTGATGCCCGCGCCCAACGCCGCGCCGACACGGGCGCCACGGTCGACCACCAGCACACGCACCGCGCTGCCGTCACCGAGCAGGGCGCGCAAGCGTGCGGGCATTTCGGTTGCCGTTTCGATGCCGGTGAACCCGCCACCACAAACCACGACCGTGTTACGCGCCGGGGAAGCGGGCAGGGCGGCCAGCCCCAGCAGGTGCTGTTCCAGGCGCACGGCCGACTCCATCTGGTCGACATCGAAGCTGTGTTCGGCAAGGCCTGGTACAGCCGGGCGTGCCACCTGGCTGCCGGCGGCGAGGATCAGGCGGTCGTAGTGGATTTGCTGGGGCTGCCCCTGGGCATCGGTGTAGCTCACGCTGCGCCAGTCGGCGTCGATGCTGTCGGCGTTGCCAGGGATGAAGTGCACGCCCACGGCCTCGAACAGCTCGCCCAACGGCGCCTTCATGCCATGCACATCCGCTTCGTAGAAGCGTGGGCGAATGCGCAGCTCGGGTTGAGGGGCGAGCACGCTGATACGTAGGTCTTCACGTTGTGCCTGGTCCAGCAGGCGAGCAGCGCTCAGGGCGCTCCAGACACCGGCAAAGCCGGCACCGATGATCAGGATGTTGGATTTCATGCAGGTGCTCCGCAACGGTCATGTAGGGAAAAAGGGCTTCGATGGCACAGCAAGTGCCCCTCGAATAACTACGACTGTATTGGTCGTAGTTTGCGTCTGCAAGTTTTTTTTTGTCCCCGGTAGGGGCGCAACCCGCCGGTCAACACCTGGGAAGGCCGTGTTTTGATGGGTTTTTGGCGGTGAATCGAAGATTTTGCTGGCGACGAGCGGTCGTTCGGGTGCAGGGGGGAGGGCCGCCATCCTTGATATCCCCACCCCCATCCGTTATAGATAAAAAAGAAACCATAAAGAAAAGAGGCCATTTCAGCCCCCATGTACGAGATCACACGTATCTTGCGCCCCTCAGGCCCCCATTACGCACCCTGCGCTAATGGATACGGGCCCACCCCCATGACACGCTCCCCGCTTTCGAGCCTGTACCACGTGTTGTCGATCCCGCCCGTCAACATCCTGCTTAGCCAGATGCGCAAACGCCCCGTCCCTCCACCTGCACCGTAACGCCTGAATTTCACCACCCCCGGCCTTTTGCCGTTTGGGGTTGGGGAGCCTTTGCATTTTTTCAGCGTTCAACTGTTCAGGAATCACTATGACTCTTCGTGTCGCTATCATCGGCGCCGGCCCGTCCGGCCTTGCACAATTGCGTGCGTTCCAATCCGCCCATGCCCAGGGCGCCCCCATGCCTGAAATCGTGTGCTTCGAGAAGCAAGCCGACTGGGGCGGTATGTGGAACTACACCTGGCGCACCGGCCTCGACCAGCATGGCGAACCCGTGCACGGCAGCATGTACCGTTACCTATGGTCAAACGGCCCCAAGGAATGCCTGGAATTTGCCGACTACAGCTTCGATGAGCACTTTGGCCGGCCGATCTCCTCGTACCCGCCGCGCGAAGTGCTGTGGGACTATATTCAGGGCCGCGTGAAGAAGGCCGGGGTGCGCGATTACATCCGCTTCAATACCGTGGTCAAGCACGTCCGCTTCGATGAAACCACCCGCGAGTTCACCGTTAGCGCCCACGACTACAGCGCAGGGCTTGGTATCGAGCAGGTGTTCGATTATGTGGTGGTGGCCAGTGGGCACTTCTCCACCCCACACGTGCCGGAGTTCGAAGGTTTCGAGCGTTTCACCGGGCGTATCCTGCATGCCCACGATTTTCGCGAAGCGATGGAGTTCAACGGCCAGGACCTGCTCATTGTCGGCAGCAGCTATTCGGCCGAAGACATCGGCTCGCAGTGTTACAAGTACGGTGCACGCTCGATCACCACGGCCTACCGCACGCAACCGATGGGCTACAAGTGGCCCAAGGGCTGGGAAGAACGCCCGCAACTGGTCCGGGTCGAGAACGACCTGGCGTACTTCGCCGACGGGTCGAACAAGCGCGTCGATGCGATCATCCTGTGCACCGGTTACCAGCATCACTTCCCGTTCCTGCCGGACGAACTCACCCTCAAGACCAACAATCGCCTGTGGCCTGCGGGGCTGTACCAAGGCGTGGTATGGGAGCAAAACCCGCAGCTGATTTACCTGGGCATGCAGGACCTCTGGTACAGCTTCAACCTGTTCGACGCACAGGCATGGTTTGCACGCGACTACATGCTGGGGCGCATCACGTTGCCGGCCAAGGCCGCCATGCATGCCGACAGCGAGCGCTGGCGCGAGGATGAGCTGGGCCTGGAAACGACGGCCTCGATGTACGAATTCCAAGGCCGATACATCAGGCACCTGATCGAGCAGACGGATTACCCAAGCTTCGATATCGAGGCGGTGAACCGCATCTTCCTGCAATGGAAGACCGATAAGAAGCACGACATCATGGGTTATCGCGACAAGTCGTATCGCTCGGTGATCACCGGCACCAAAGCGGTGCCCCACCATACCCGCTGGATGCAGGCGATGGACGACTCGCTGCAGGAGTACTTGCGCGAAACGGACGGCAAACAAGGTGAGGTGAAGGTGCTGCGCGGGTAGGCGCCACCGGTTTTCTATCGCTTCAAACAAGGGAATGCTTTCGGCGCTGGCGCTATCGGCGTATTATTGCGACAAAGTTGGTCGGAGATTGATATGTCGCTGTACAGTGCTGGCGTCGAATATGGCATCCATTGCCTGCTGTACCTGGTGGATGAGCGCGGTGACACGCGCGAGTCCAGCGTGCGCGACCTTGCGGCGCTGCAAGGCGTGCCGCAGGAATACCTGGCCAAGGTGTTCACCAAGCTGGCTCGCGCCGGCTTGGTGGTTGCCACTGAAGGGGTGCGCGGCGGTTTCCGCCTGGCGCGGCCGTCGGATGAGATCACCGTGCTGGATATCGTCACGGCTATCGACGGGCCGAAGAAGATCTTCGATTGCCGTGAGATTCGCGAGCGTTGCACGCTGTTTGATGGCTCACCACCGGGTTGGGCGACCGAAGGCACCTGTGCAATTCATGCGGTGATGCTGGGCGCGCAAAAGCGCATGGAAGAGGCGCTGGCGCAGCAGACCATCCTAGACCTGGCGCGGCGCGTGGGGCGCAAGGCGCCTGCCGCGTTCGGGCAGCAGGTCAATGAATGGATGGGGGAGCGGCGGGATGGCAAGGGTGGCGGTGATATCCCGGTGAGTCAGGTCTAAGTCAACCTGCCCAGGCCTCTTCGCGGGCTTGCCCGCGAAGAGGCCCGACCAGGCAAACACAATCACCGCCCCTCATGCTGCCTGCGATACGCCCCCGGCTGCACCCCGACGGCCTTGGCAAACGCCCGGGTAAACGCCGCCACCGACTGATACCCCACCTGCGCGCACACCTGCTCCACGGTGTTGCCTGCTTGCAACAGCTGGGACGCATGGCGCATGCGCAACGCCAGCAGCACCTGCCCCGGTGACTGCCCGGCCAGTTCGTTGAAACGCTTGAAAAACGCTGACCGCGACAGCCCCGTGCACGCCGCCATGTTTTCCAGCGTCCAGGATTGCCCAGGCTGTTCGATCAGTTGCACCAGCAACGCGGCAAACGCCGGCTGCCGGGCCAGCGCCACCAGCCCGCCGAGGGGCTGCCCGGCATGCACTTGCTGGCGCAGTACGTACAGGAACAACAAATGCGTCAACCGCTCCAGCAAGGTCTGCGACGGCGGTAGGCGTTCGCATTCTTCCAGGATCAGCCCGAACAGCGCCCGCGCCGCATGCCCGGCGGGCTCGTTGGCGCGCAGCAGAATCCAGTCGGCCAGGCCTTCCACGATCAATGACGACAGCCCCGGGCGAAAGTGAAAGAACCCGCACACCAGCCCCACGCCATCGCCGGCAGTGGCATCCAGAGCCTGCATCGCCTGGCGCGGCTGGGTGCAGGCGCTGACGGGGTTCTGGTCACTGGACAGCCGATACGCCAGGTCACGCAGCAAAAAAACCGCATCCCCAGCTTCCAGCCGCACTGCCTCGGCCTGGCCATCGAGGTGCAGCCAGCAATGGCCCTGCACGACCAGATGGAAACTGGCGCGGCCCATGCCTTGCGTGCTGGCATGCCAGCCGCCGCAATAGCGGCCGACATGAAACAGGCTGGCGTCGAGCTCCAGGCCTTCTAATAACCAATCGACAAGGTGGCTGGACGAAATCATCTAATGCAAAGACTCAGGAGCAAGGAAAGGCGACTGATGAATATGGAGGGTAGTTCTTATAACCAACAGACTGTAAGGACACCCACCACAGGAGACCCCTCCATGTCCTCGCGCATTACTTTACACACTCTGCAGAGCGCCCCGGAAGCGGCCCGTCCATTCCTTGAAAATGCCCAGAAAAATTCCGGCTTCATCCCCAACCTGCTCGGCGTGCTGGCCAACGCCCCGGCAGCGCTGGAAACCTACGTGACCGTGTCGGCGCTCAACGGCAAGTCCGAGCTGACCCTGGCCGAGCGTGAAGTGGTGCAGTTGATTGCCGCCACCCAGCATGGCTGCGACTTTTGTGTCGCCGGCCACACTGCAGTCGCGCTGAACAAGGCCAAGCTGCCGGAGGCAGTGGTCGATGCGCTGCGTGCGCGGGGTGAACTGCCCGATGCCCGTTACGAGACCCTGGCCACGTTTGCTCGCGAAGTCATCGCCACCCGTGGCAACGTCAGCGAGGCCACCTACCAGGCATTTCGTGAGGCCGGCTTCAGCGAAGGCAACGCCTTGGAAGTGATTCTGGGCGTGAGCCTCGCAACCCTGTGCAACTTTGCTAATGTTTTCGCCCAGACGCCGCTCAACGACGAGCTGAGCAAGTACCGCTGGCAGCCTTCTGCGTAATCCGCGTGTGGTGCCGGCCCCGCCGGCGTTTTCAAAGGAGTACAGACATGCAAGATTGTGCATTTCGGCAATGGCTGGATGCCAACGCCGAGGCCATTGACCAGGGCACGTGCGAGCCGCACCTGGTGCTGGCGCAGATCGCTGAAGCGCAGATGCTGCGCATCGGCGTCGATCCGGCCCAGGGCGGCACGGGCGGGCAGGTGACCGATGCGGTCGAAGCCATCGCCGCCATTGCCAGCCGTTCGTTGGCGGCGGCGTTCGTCTGCTGGGGCCAGCGCGCCTTCATTGAATACCTGCTGCAAAGCCCTAACCAGTCACTGCGCGAACGCCTGCTGCCGAGGTTGCTGACAGGCGAGCTGGCAGGCGCCACCGGGTTGTCCAACGCCATGAAGTTTCTCTCGGGCATCGAGAGCCTGCAGGTGCGTGGGCGCCCCAGCAGCGAGGGGTGGAACCTGGAGGGCCGCTTGCATTGGGTGACCAATCTGCGCAAGAGCGGTTTTGTAGTGGCCGCGGCCATCGAGTGCGATGCCGAGCGCGCGCCCTTCGTGTTGGCCATTCCGTCAGAGGTGCAAGGGCTGGAGCGCTCGGACGACTTGCAACTGATGGGGCTGCAATCGAGCAATACTGCCGCGCTGGCGTTCCATCAGGTCGAACTGGGCCGCGAGTGGCTGCTGCATGAAAACGCCCGTGAGTTCCTGCCCAAGGTACGCCCGGCCTTCCTCGCGCTGCAATGCGGCATGGCCATCGGCCTGGCCCGGCGCGCGTTGGATGAAGTGGCGGCGCACCTGCAAGGCCGTGGTTCGTTCCTCGAAGAGGCCTGCCAGGTGCTCAAGGAACGCCTGGAAAACACCGTGAGTGAACTCAAGCAGGGCCTGCTCGACGGGCGCTTCCTGCAGCAGCCAGCGGCGTTGTTCAAACTGCGCATCATCCTTGCCGAAAGTGCTGCCGACGCGGTGCAGCTCGAGCTGCAGGCCAGTGGTGGCAAAGCGTACCTCAGCGAGTACGGCCAAGGTTTCGCGCGCCGTTGGCGCGAATCGGCGTTCGTGCCCATCGTCACGCCAAGCCTGGTGCAGCTGCGCGCAGAACTGCAACGCCAGGCGGGCACGGCATGAGCGAAGTCGTGCTGCAAGCCCGAGCTATCAGCCTCGGCTACCCCCGCGAGGGTAGCTGGCACGAGGTGCTGGCGCGGTTCGATCTGCAGTTGGCACCGGGCGAAGTGGTGTCCATCCTGGGCCCCAGCGGGGTTGGCAAGTCCAGCCTGTTGCGGGTGCTGGCGGGCTTGCAGGCACCGCGTGGCGGCAGTGTGATGTTGCACGGCGAGCCGTTGCAAGGGCCGCACCCGCGCCTGGCGGTGGCCTTCCAGGACCCCAGCCTGTTGCCTTGGCTGAGCCTGGAAAAGAACGTCGCCTTCGGCCTGGATTTCGCTCGCCAACCCAAGTTGGCCGCCACCGAACGGCGTGCGCGTATCGACCATGCCATTGCCGCCGTGGGCTTGGACCATGCCCGTAACCAGTACCCGGCGCAGCTGTCCGGTGGCATGGCCCAACGCACGGCGTTGGCGCGCTGCCTGGCGCGTCAGCCTGAAGTGCTGTTGCTCGACGAGCCGTTTGGTGCCCTCGACGAAGTGACCCGCGCCGACATGCAGCAACTGCTGCTGCAACTGATCGCCACCCACAATACCGCTGCGGTGCTGATCACCCACGATATCGACGAAGCCCTGCTGCTGTCCGATCGGGTCCTGCTACTGGGCAACCACCCAGCGCAGGTGCTCGGCCAGTGGCGCATCGACCTGCCGCAACCGCGTACGCAGCGGGTCGAGGAACTGGGCGCGCTGCGTATCGAGATTGTCAAAACCCTTCGGCGGGCAAGCCGCACAGACCCACCTTCCTCAACCCCCTTGCCCTCGGAGGCTGTCCATGTGCATGGATGACTGCTGTTCCGCTTCTTCGCGTCGCGACTTCCTCAAGCTTGGCGCCATGCTTACCGCCGCCGGTGCATTGCCGCTGCTGTCGAGCCTGCAGGCGCGTGCGGCTGCCGAGCCGAACGCGCCGGTGCGTATCGGCTACCTGCCGATCACCGACGCCACGCCGTTGCTGGTGGCGCACAACAATGGCCTGTTCGAGGCCGAAGGCATCAAAGCCGAGCGCCCAGTGCTGCTGCGCAGTTGGGCGCAGGTGATCGAGGCGTTCATTTCCGGTCAGGTCAACGTCATCCATTTGCTGTCGCCCATGACCGTCTGGGCACGTTACGCCAGCAAGGTACCGGCCAAGGTCGTGGCCTGGAACCATGTGGGTGGCTCGGGGCTGACCGTGGCGCCCGACATTACCGACATGAAGCAGTTGGGCGGCAAGACCGTGGCCATCCCATTCTGGTATTCGATCCATAACGTGGTGCTGCAGCAGATGCTCAACGACAGCGGCCTGACCCCGGTGTCGAAACCCGCCAATGCGCAGCTGGCGGCCACCGAGGTCAACCTGCTGGTGCTGCCACCGTCCGATATGCCGCCGGCGCTGGCCAGCAAGCGTATTGCTGGCTACATCGTCGCCGAACCGTTCAACGCCCTGGCCGAGAACCTCAAGGTGGGCCGCGTGCAGCGCTTTACCGGCGATGTGTGGCGCAACCACGCCTGCTGTGTGGTGTTCATGCACGAGCACGACCTCAACAACCGCCCGGAGTGGTCGCAGAAGGTGGTCAACGCCATCGTCAAGGCCCAGCAGTGGACGCGCGAGCACCGCGCCGAAGCCGCCGCGCTGCTGTCCAAGGCCGGCCCCAACAAGTACACCCCGCACGAAGTGGCGGTGTTGAGCAAAGTCCTGGCGCCAGCCGCCGAAGACCGCGCAGGCTATATCGCCAGTGGCGCGATCCAGCATCAGCAGTGGGACGAAAAACGTATCGACTTCCAGCCGTACCCGTTCCCCAGCTACACCGAAGCACTGATCAAGCGCCTGCAGCACACCCTGATCGAAGGCGACAGTGGCTTTTTGGCGGGCCTGGACCCGGCGCACACCGCCCGCGACCTGGTCGACGACCGTTTCGTGCGCAACGCCATCGCCGCCGTTGGCGGGCCGTCGGTGTTCGGCATTGCCGACAACTTCGAGCGTAGCGAGGAGTTCGCGGTCTGATGCGCAAGCATGTCGTTCATACCGGCCTGGGCTTGGCCGGGCTGCTGGGGTTGCTGCTGGCGTGGTGGGCCGGCGTGGCGTGGTTTGGCGAGGCCGATGGCCTGTCGGCGCGTTTTTCGCCGGCGGCGACCCTGGCCAGCCTGGTCGAGCTGCTGGGGCAGGGCGAGGTCTACGGCCACGTGTGGGTCAGCCTCAAGCGTATCTTGATCGGGCTGTTGCTGGCCTTGTTGATCGGTGTCCCCCTCGGCTTGCTGGTGGGCAGCTATCGGCACCTGGAGGCGGCGACCACGCCGGCCTTCCAGTTCTTGCGGATGATCTCGCCGCTGTCGTGGATGCCGGTGGTGGTGATGCTGATGGGGGTGGGTGACCAGCCGATCTATTTCCTGCTGGCATTTGCCGCGCTGTGGCCGATTTTGCTCAACACTGCGGCAGGTGTGCGTCAGCTCGACCCGCGTTGGTTGCAACTGAGCCGCAGTTTGAGTGCTACGCGCTGGGAGACCTTGTGCAAGGTCATCGTGCCAGGGGTGATCGGCCATGTGCTGACGGGCGTGCGCCTGGCCATCGGCATCCTTTGGATCGTGTTGGTGCCCTGCGAGATGCTGGGGGTAAGTGCGGGGTTGGGGTATTTCATCCTCGACACCCGTGACCGGCTGGCGTATTCGGAGCTGATGGCGATGGTGCTGCTGATCGGGGTGCTGGGGTTCATGCTCGATGCCCTGGCGCGTGGGTTGCATCGGCGTTGGGTGCACGGCTGAAAAGAGCTGGGGCCGCCGTGCGGCCCCACAGCATCAGTGCACGGTCTTGCGCTGGCGGACACATTCCTGCGCTTGAATGGCCAACTGGTCCAAGCGCTCGTCGCGCAGCTGTTCGGCCTCGATCATCGCATTCTCGCCTTGCTGGTTGAGCAGGTAGGTGTGGATTTGATGCACCTCGGTGGTCTGGTAGATCGGCCCGATATCCAGCCGACCGATCAGCGCCTCGCTGGCGTGCCCGGTGCTGCTCATCAGCACCTGTGGCCCGTTGGCTGCCACCACCTGCATGCCCATCGCTTCGAACCACGGCACCTGGCCGGCAAAGGTGTTCAGCTCGACATAGGCATGATGCGCCTGCAGATCACCTAACAGTGCGCGGGCGATACCTTGGCGGCGATGGCTGGCGCGCACGGCAAGAAATGCCAGTGCGCAGGTTTGCGCATCATCATCGGCCGGCAACGCCAGGGCGAAACCGAGCAGTTGGTCCGGGGCATCGGCGTCCAGCGCCAGGGTCAGCGTCACCGACAGGCCGCGTTTACCGTCCATGGCCTGCAAGTACTGGTGCACTTCCATGCCGACGCCGTACTGGTACAGCGGATACAGCGGGTTGTCGGCAAGAATGGCGACGCTGCTCAATTCGCCGACGTGATGGATCACCAGCTCACGGATCTGGTTCTGGAAAGACTCGGGCGGCACGCTGTCAAGGCGGCTCAGGATGAACATCGGGGGGCGGGCTCCGGCGGCTAGGAATACAACCCGCGCCATGCTGACGCGGGACGTACAGTTTAACCGGTTTTGCCCAATCAGCCTTGCGCCTGTAGCGCGGCGAGCATCAGGTCGAGGTTTTGCACCGCCGCCCCGGACGCGCCTTTGCCCAGGTTATCGAATACGGCGGTCAGCAGCACCTGGCCATGCGCCGGGTTGGCGTACAGCGCCAGGCGCAGGTCGTTGCTGTCGTTCAACGCTTCGGGGTCGAGTGCTGCAGCCGGGCCTTGCTGGTGCAGGGGCATCACCTGAACGTGGCGAGCCCCTTGGTAGTGCTGTTCCAAGCAGGCCTGCAGGTGTTCGGCGCTGACCTGGCCGGGCAGCAGGCGCAACTGCAGCGGGATGCTGAGCACGATGCCCTGGCGATAGGCGCCGTAACCAGGCATGAACACCGGCCGTGCCGACAGCCCGGCGTGTTGCTGGATTTCCGGTACATGCTTGTGTGCCAGTTCCAGGCCATACAGCTGCAGGGTTGGGGTGTTCTCGGCACTCGGCTGCTCATGGCGTTCGACCGCGGCGCGGCCGCCGCCGGAGTACCCCGAGATGGCGTGAATGCTCAGCGGGTAATCCGCTGGCAGCAACCCGGCGGTGATCAGCGGGCGCAGCAGGGCAATCGCGCCGGTGGGGTAGCAGCCAGGGTTGCTGACGCGTGTGCTGTGGGCGATGCGCTCGGCTTGCTGCGCGTCCAGTTCCGGCAGGCCATAGACCCAGCCGGGGCTGGTGCGGTGGGCGGAGCTGGCGTCGATGACCCGAACGTGCGGGTTGTGGATTGCCGCGACGGCCTCGCGGGCGGCGTCATCGGGCAGGCAGAGCACAGCGATGTCGGCGCTGTTGATGGCTTCGGCGCGGCGCTGCGGGTCTTTACGCTCGGCCTCGGGCAGGGTCAGCAGGCGCACATCATTGCGCCCGTGCAGGCGGGCGTGAATCTGCAGGCCAGTGGTGCCTTGGTCACCGTCGATAAAAACAACAGGGGTATGCATGGTCGAGGTCCGGTCAGGGGAGGGTGGCCTATGCTCGCCCGCGGCTGGACTAAAGGAAATTTGAATATCATGATGCTGATGTTCATTATTTCTGAAGCTAGTCATGCGCGAAATCAGCCTCGACCGCCTCCGCACGCTGGTCGAAATCACCGACCTCGGCTCGTTTGCCGAGGCCGCTCGCCGGCTCAACCTGGCCCCACCCACCATCAGCCTGCATGTGGCCGAGCTGGAGGCACGGGTCGGCGCGCCGTTGCTCACCCGCAACCGTGGGCAGGTACGGCCTACGGCCATCGGCGAGACGCTGCTGGCCCGAGCTCGTCGCTTGCTGGCCGATGCCGACCTGGCGCTGGACGAGGTGCGCCGTCAGGTCGAGGGGCTGACTGGCCGGGTCCGCCTGGGGGCTTCGACTGGCGCCATTGCCCACCTGTTGCCCAAAGCGCTCGAGTACCTGCGCGAAGTGCACCCGGGGATCGATGTGCAGGTGCAGGTGCTGACCTCGCAGGCGTCGCTGGCGCGGTTGCGCGAGGGGGCCTTGGACATTGGCCTGGTGGCCTTGCCGCAAGTGGCAGGCAAAGGGCTCAAGATCACCCCGTGGCGACGCGATCCGATCTTGGCCTATGTGCCGGCCGACTGGCAGCCGCCGGCCAAGGTGACCCCGGCATGGTTGGCGCAGCGGGCGTTGATTCTCAATGACAGCAGCACGCAGTTGTCGCGGGTGACGGGGGAATGGTTCGCTGCGGCGGGGTTGTTCCCCGAGCCGCGCATCGAGCTGAACTACAACGATGCGATCAAAAGCCTGGTGGGGGCCGGCTACGGCGCGACATTGCTGCCGCAGGAGGGCGAGGCGCCCGAGCTGGACCGGCGGATTGCCCGGCGACCGTTGCGTCCGGGGTTGTGGCGGCAACTGGGCATCGCCTGCCGTGAAGGGCAGGCTGAACGTGCCACAGCGCATGTGCTCGAGGCTTTGGAGCGGCTGTTGTAGGGGGCGGGTGCATGCCTCCTGGCGCCCGCCTCAAGCCCCTGATGCACCCCAAATCAGAACCAGCGGTCATTCTTCTTCCGCCCACGCGTCAGCGCCGGCAAGATCAACCCCATCAGCAGGCCCGCGCCTGCAATACTGCCGCCGTACACCATATAGCGCATCATCACCTGCTTGTTCTCATCCCCCAGGCGGGCCTGGGTATCGCGCAAGGTCGACTGGCTCTGGTCGAGCTGTTCGTTCAGCGCTTTGTTGCGCGCTTCCAGTTCGTCGATCAGGTGCTTGCGCGAGTCCAGTGTCTCCTGCATGCCCTGCACGCGGTTTTTCCAGCTGTCATCGATGCTCTTGAGCTGCCCGGACAGGTCGGCGACCTGGGCATCGAGCTGCGGCAGGCGTTCGCCCTGGCCTGGCACCGCCTGCAGGTCGCTGCTGAGGATCCACACCAGGTCGCCATTCTGCCCACGCACCTGGCTGTAGTTGCCTTGGGTGGTGACCAGCGTCAGTTTCTGGCCGGACTTGAGGGTGCCGACAATCCGGTGGCCATCGGTCGGGCCGCTGCGCACGTAGGTGCTCAGGCTGTCGCTGACCCAGCGCGCATCGCTGGCAGGCTCCTCGGCATGCACCGGGGCGGCGAGAGCCACCAGGGCTGCGATCAGGCCGCCGCGCAGGGCTGGGAGGGCGGAGAATGTGGGGCGGGATTCGGGCATGTTGGTCTTCGCTGAAACAGGACAAAAGTAGGCCCGCTGACTGGGCCGGTGAACCGGTCGGTGAGTTGACCGTCAGCGAAAGACCTTTTTTATGTAAGCAGGTTCACTACCTAACGTCGGAAATGTCTGCAGAATGTTGCAAAGACCGGCCGTCCTGAAGGCGAATACCGGGCCATGCAGCGGCGCCGACGGCAAGGCCGTGAACTAGACTCAAAGGCCCACTCTCATTCATGGAGCCCTGCCATGACTGCCAAAAACACGATCTGCCTGTGGTACGACCATGACGCCGAAGAGGCGGCCAACTTCTACGCTCGCACCTTCCCCGACAGCCGGGTAGTGGCGGTGCACCAAGCCCCTAGCGATTACCCGTCGGGCAAGCAAGGCGATGTGATTACCGTCGAGTTCATCGTCATGGGTATCCCTTGCGTTGGGCTCAATGGGGGCAAGGCCTTTAGCCATAGCGAGGCGTTCTCGTTTCAGGTCAGCACCGAAGACCAGGCCGAGACTGACCGGTTGTGGGATGCCATCGTCAGCCATGGCGGCGAGGCCAGCGTCTGTGGCTGGTGCAAGGACAAGTGGGGGGTGTCGTGGCAAATCTGCCCACGCATCCTGATCGAGGCCATTGCCAATCCCGACCGGGCTGCTGCCAAGCGGGCGTTCGAGGCCATGATGGAAATGGGCAAGATCGATGTCGCCAAGATTGAGGCAGCATTGAAGGGGTGACCCACTTACCCGGTAGGAGCAGCCTTGTGCTGCGAAGAGGCCGGTGATAACACTAAAGATTCACTGTGTTATCACCGGCCTCTTCGCAGCGCAAGGCTGCTCCTACAGTCTCTATGCCGTGGCAAGCCCAAGGTCCCGGCATACCATAAATTGACGCTTCCGTTCTATTCCATGCCGATCGCCAGGGCTACAGTTCAGCCAGTCCTTCACAAAAGCCCGCTACCCCGAGGCTTTACCAGCGTGCCACGCACCGCTGGCTCAACCATAAGATCATCACCGTTCTGATTCGCTCACTGCTTTTTTGAGCACCCTGCCAATCGCACGTCTGCAGCTGTTTCCGCCCATGGAAAGGATGCCGATCATTTATTGGTCATAACAAAAACAAA
>NZ_WJRS01000034.1:0-56222 GCF_028895205.1 Pseudomonas sp. ITEM 17296
GCGGGCGACGCTCTATCTCATCGGCGCTAAAAATCTATCGCCATACCCCGGCGGCCCTAACGCTATCACCTAACAAACACCAGGCAAAAAAAAAGCCGCTGCAATCGCAGCGGCCAATCGAGACGTTAGATCAAGGAGCTTCAAAATCTACGTCGGTGAACCTCGCAGGCCTGAAGGGCGGGGGGGTAGTGCCCTTCATGCCGGCCAGTGAGTTAAGAATAAGCGCTTGATCCTGTAGGAAAAATAGCCGCTTACGACATTCACCTTTACGTTTCGGGCAACAGTGCCCATCCCGCTCACCCTTCAGCCGCGTACCCCATCCGCCAGCTTGTATCGCGCGCTGCAGCCAGCAACCGCTGCGCCGCAGGCCCGTGCTCGTCGGCATGGAAAATCGACGTCGGGCCGACCACGGTCATCACCGCAGCGATCTGCCCCAGAGCGTTGAATACCGGTGCTGACAGCGCATCCACACCGGGCATCAACAGGCCATGCACATGGTGCAGGCCACGTTCACGGATGCCCTCCAGCACGGCCGCATAATCGCTGGCGCTGTGCTGCAGCGCTGCCAGCTCCCGGTCGCGCAGCTCGTCAGTTTCGCGCGCCGGCAGGTAGGCGGCGAACACCAGGCCGGTGGACGAACTGAGCAGCGGCAGCACCGACCCGATCTGGGTCACCACCGTAACCGCACGCACCGCAGGCTCGATGCTGACCACGGTCGCGCCCTGATTGCCCCAAACGGCAATGAAGCAGCTCTCGTTCAGTTCATCGCGCAGCTGCGACAACGGCAGCGCCGCAATCTTCAGCACATCGATGCTGCCCAATGCCGCCAACCCCACGCGCAACGCCTCACGCCCCAGGCCATAGTGGTTGGTGGCCGCATCCTGTTCGGCAAAGCCGCTGGCAATGAGCGCCTGCAGGTAGCGGTGCACCTTGCTGGCCGGCATCTGCACATGCTCCGCCAGGCGTGACAGGGACGTGGAGGGGGAGAGTTCGGCGAGTGCCTTGAGGATATCGGTGCCGACTTCCGCCGAGCGGACCTTCTGCTTGCCGTTATCGGTGGGTGAGCTGGCTTTGGCCATGGGCATAGGTATCCGGATTCGTCGAGTCGCGCCTTTATAGCTTGACGCCTTGCCCGTAGCAAATTACGTTATTCGTAATCTGATTACGATAAAAACAATGCAGACGTGCTGCCACCCCAGCAGCCAGCTGCCAGCAACGGCTCTGCCAGAGCCCGGAGGCATCGATGAACCGCGACACGTCCCCCGACCTTCACTACCTGAGCGGCTTCGGCAACGAGTTCGCCAGCGAAGCACTGCCAGGTGCATTGCCGGTCGGGCAGAATTCGCCGCAGAAAGCCCCCTACGGCTTGTATGCCGAACTGCTTTCGGGCACGGCGTTCACCATGACCCGCAGTGAGTTGCGCCGCACCTGGCTGTACCGCATCCGCCCGTCTGCACTGCACCCACGCTTCGAGCGCCTGGCACGTCAGCCGCTGAGTGGGCCGCTGGGCACCGTCACCCCAAACCGCCTGCGCTGGAACCCGCAGCCCATCCCTGCCGAGCCCACCGATTTCATCGAAGGCTGGGTGCCGATGGTGGCCAACGCGCCCGCAGATAAACCGGCGGGCGTGAGCATCTACATCTACAGTGCCAACCGCTCCATGGAGCGGGTGTTCTTCAATGCCGACGGTGAACTGCTGCTGGTGCCGGAACAGGGCCGCCTGCGCATCGCTACCGAGCTTGGGGTCATGGACGTCGAGCCGCTGGAAATCGCAGTGATCCCACGGGGCATGAAGTTTCGCGTCGAGCTGCTCGATGGCCAGGCGCGTGGCTACCTGGCTGAAAACCACGGCGCGCCGCTGCGCATTCCGGACCTCGGGCCCATCGGCAGCAACGGCCTGGCCAACCCGCGTGACTTCCTCACGCCGGTGGCGCATTACGAAGAAGCCGAGGGCCCGGTGCAACTGGTGCAGAAGTTCCTCGGCGAACACTGGGCCTGCGAGCTGCAGCATTCGCCGCTGGACGTGGTCGCCTGGCATGGCAGCAACGTGCCCTACAAATACGACCTGCGCCGCTTCAACACCATCGGTACGGTGAGCTTCGACCACCCAGACCCGTCCATCTTCACCGTGCTGACGTCACCCACCAGCGTGCATGGCCTGGCCAACATGGACTTCGTGATCTTCCCGCCGCGCTGGATGGTGGCCGAGAACACCTTCCGTCCGCCATGGTTCCACCGCAACCTGATGAACGAATTCATGGGCCTGATCCAGGGTGCCTACGATGCCAAGGCCGAGGGTTTCCTGCCGGGCGGCGCTTCGCTGCACGGGGTGATGAGCGCCCATGGCCCCGACGCCGAGACTTGCGACAAGGCCATCGCCGCCGACCTCGCGCCGCACAAGATCGACAACACCATGGCCTTCATGTTCGAGACCAGCCAAGTGCTGCGCCCGAGCCGCCATGCGCTCGAATGCCCGCAATTGCAGGCCGACTACGATAGTTGCTGGGCCACCTTGCCGAGCACATTCAACCCGAACCGGAGATAACCCATGAACCAGACCGCCATTACCCGTAGCTGGGTCGAGCATGCCAACGGGCACAGCGATTTCCCGCTGCAAAACCTGCCGTTGGGCATCTTCAGCCGGCCGGGTGAAGCGCTGCGCTGCGGCGTGGCCATCGGCGATGCCATCCTTGACCTGGAAGCGGTGCTCGCTGCGGGTTTGTTCGACGGCGAGGCCAAGGCTGCGGTGGAGGCTACCCGCGGTGGTGCACTGAACGCCTTCTTCGCCCTCGGTCGTGGCGCCCGTGTCGCCCTGCGTGAGCGCCTGCTAGCGCTGCTCGGCGAACACAGCGAACACCAGTCGGCGCTGAAAACCGCGCTTTACCCAGCCAGTGATTGCCAACTGCATGTGCCGGCGAAGATCGGGGACTACACCGACTTCTATGTCGGCATCGAACACGCCAAGAACGTCGGCAAGCTGTTCCGCCCGGACAACCCGCTGCTGCCCAACTACAAGCATGTGCCGATCGGTTACCACGGTCGCGCTTCGACCATTCGCCCCTCCGGTACCGATGTGCGCCGACCCAAAGGCCAAACCCTGCCGGCCGGGCACACCGAGCCAAGCTTCGGGCCCTGCGCGCGCCTGGACTACGAGCTGGAGCTGGGTATCTGGATTGGCCAGGGCAACGACATGGGCGAGTCGATCCCGGTGGGTGATGCCGCCGAGCACGTCGCCGGCTTCTGCCTGCTCAACGACTGGTCGGCGCGTGATATCCAGGCCTGGGAATACCAGCCACTGGGGCCGTTTTTGTCCAAGAGTTTCATTACCAGCATTTCGCCCTGGGTGGTGACCGCCGAGGCCCTGGAGCCGTTCCGCACTGCGCAGCCGGCGCGCCCGCAAGGCGATCCGCAGCCGCTGTCCTACCTGATGGATGCACGTGACCAGGCCAAGGGTGCGTTCGATATCGAACTGGAAGTGCTGCTGCTGACCGAGCGCATGCGCGAGCAAGGCATTGCGGCTCACCGGCTGACCCTGAGCAACACCCGCAGCATGTACTGGACCGTGGCGCAGATGGTTGCCCACCACAGCGTCAACGGTTGCCAGCTGCAACCGGGCGACCTGTTCGGTTCGGGCACACTGTCGGGGGCAACGCCAGGCTCTTTTGGCAGCCTGCTAGAGATCACCGAGGGTGGCAAGCAGCCGGTGGAACTGGCCAGCGGCGAGGTGCGCAAGTTCCTCGAAGACGGCGACGAAATCATCCTGCGTGCCCGTTGCACGCGTGATGGTGTGGCCAGCATCGGCTTCGGCGAATGCCGCGGCAAAGTCATCGCAGCCAACTGAGGGGCAGGGGTATGGAGCTGTACACCTACTACCGTTCCACCTCGTCCTACCGGGTGCGCATCGCGCTGGCGCTGAAGGGGCTGGGTTACCAGTCCTTGCCGGTCAACCTGCTCAAGGGCGAGCAGCGCGGTGCGGACTATGTCGCCGTGAACCCGCAGGGCCGTGTACCGGCCCTGCGCACCGACAGCGGTGCGCTGTTGGTGCAGTCACCGGCGATCATCGAGTACCTGGAAGAGGTTTATCCACACCCTGCGCTGCTGCCGGGCACGGCCGAGGCGCGGGCCAAGGTGCGCGGTGTGGCAGCGATCATCGGCTGCGATATCCACCCATTGCACAACGTCAGCGTACTTAACCTGCTGCGCCAGGCAGGGCAGGACGAGCCTCAGGTCAACCAGTGGATCGCGCACTGGATCGGCCAAGGGCTGTCGGCGGTCGAGCAACTGATCGGCGACCAGGGCTTCTGCTTTGGCGACACGCCGGGCTTGGCGGATGTCTACTTGCTGCCGCAGGTGTACGCTGCCGAGCGGTTCAACATCGACCTGGGCGGTTACCCGCGCATTCGTCGGGTCGCCGCCCTGGCGGCCCAGCACCCGGCGTTCATTCAGGCGCATCCTTCGCAGCAGCCGGATACCCCGGCTCAGTGAATCGAACGGTTCACCGTCGGGAGTTTGCCGATCCGCTCGGAAAGCTTCAGGCGCTGGACCGGGTCTTCTGTGAGTAGCAGGGCATGCTCCAGGTCGAAACGTTCGGCCTGCGGGCAATCCAGAAACTGGTAGAGCGATGCGCGGGTGGTGTAGTCGCTGACCTGCACCGGGCCCAGCTGCATCACCCGTTCGGCGTCGATCAACGCCGCCAGGTGGTTGTCGTTGCTGATGTGCAATTGGCGCAGGTTGCGTGACAGGCGTTGCAGCATCTGCCGTGGGCTGGCCGTGCGCATGTGCTCTGCACTCAGCGGCACGTGTGGGCCGAACTGGCGGGCGAGCAGGTCGCGGCAATCGCTGGGGTACAAGCGCCTGCCGCCGCAAGGGTCGAGCAGGTGGTCGGCACCGGGCACGCGCAGCAGGAAGTGGCCGGGAAATGCAACGCCTTCTAGCGGGATCGACAGGCGCCCAGCCAGCTCCAAGGCCAGGATGGCCAAGGTCAATGGCTGGCCACGGCGGCGCTGCAGCACTTTGTCCATCATCGCCGCGTGCGGCCGCAATGGGTGATATTCATCTTGTTGAAAGCCCAGTGCATTGAGTTGGCGCAGCAGCGGCTGGGCCAGTTCGCACAGGGGCAGCATCGGCAGGTTGGCGCTGATCTCGCGGTGCAGGTCGTGCAGCAGGGCAAGGCTGTTCGCGGGCTCGACATTTCGGTCGTGCTCGGCGGCCATCCACAATGCGGCTTCCAGCAGGGCGACAGGCTCGCGTTCCAGGCAGGCCAGGCAGGCTTGACGTGGCTTCATGGGGCTTCTCCACACACGTTTAACTATTAGCTGTGGCGCGCGGTTTCGTCCAGTGGTCTGACCGAGGCTTCCCGTACTTGGGCCTGCCTATACTGATAGGAGCACCTCGCTGGGGAGCCCGTCGATGTTCGCGCTAATGCAAAGCACCCGTACCCAATCGCTGCACCTGTTCATCGACCCGCCAACGGGGCTGAAAGCGGTGGTGGCGATCCACAGCGAGCAGCTGGGCCCCGCCATGGGCGGTTGTCGCTACCTGCCTTACGCCGATGACGAGAGCGCCATGGTCGACGCGATCCGCTTGGCCCAGGGCATGAGCTACAAGGCCGCGCTGGCCGGTTTGGCCTTGGGCGGCGGCAAGGCAGTGATCATGCGCAACCCCCATGTGGAAAACCGCGCTGCGCTGTTCGAGGCATTCGGCCGTTTCGTCGATACCTTGCAGGGGCGCTTCATCACGGCTGTGGACAGCGGTACCTCCACGGTGGATATGGACTGCATCGCGCAGAGCACGCCGCATGTGACCAGCACAACAGCCTCGGGGGACCCTTCGCCCCATGCCGCCATGGGCGTGTTCGCCGGCATCCGCGCCACGTCGAAAGCACGGCTGGGCAGTAACAACCTGGAAGGCTTGCGGGTGGCCGTACAAGGGCTGGGCAACGTTGGCTATGCCTTGGCCGAGCAACTGCACGCGGCGGGTGCAGAGCTGTTGGTGAGCGACCTGGACCCCGGGCGGGTGCGGTTGGCGGTCGAGCAGTTCAATGCCCACCCGGTGACCAACGATGCCTTGATCAGCACCCCCTGCGACATCTTCGCCCCGTGTGGCGTAGGGCCTGTGCTGAACGGGCAGAGCGTGATGCAGCTGCGCTGTGCGGCGGTGGCGGGGGCGGCGAACAACCAGCTGACCACCCTGCAGGTTGCCGACCAGTTGGAATCGCGCGGGATACTGTATGCGCCCGACTATGTGATCAATGCCGGTGGGCTGATCTACGTAGCGTTGACCCATCGGGGCGAAGACCTGGGGACCATCACCGCGCACCTGGCGCGCATTCCTACGCGGCTCACCGAAGTGTTTGGCCATGCCCAGGCAGAGAAGCGCTCGCCGGCGCGGGTGGCGCAGATGCTGGCAGAGCGGCTGCTCTACGGCTAAGCCTGACGCTCCCCCTGTAGGAGCAGCCTTGTGCTGCGAAAGGGCCGGTATGGCTAGCATTAATTGTTCGACTTCAAGGGCCTCATCGCAGCCCAAGGCTGCTCTTACTGGGCTTGGCCTTCGAGCAACTCTGCCAACGCATCTGGCTGGCTCTTGAACGCCCGGGCGAACACGTCGCGGTTCTTGGCCATGTAGATACCGGCTTCCTCGACCTGTTGCTCGGTCAGCGATGGCACCGCCTTGTGCAGCACTTCTGCCAGGCGCTCGGCCAGTTCGAGCATCTTGTCGTGACGATCTGCTTCGGCCTTATCCATGAACAAGCGCTCCGGGTCGCGGCTGCTGCGGTACACCACTTCGACGGCCATTCATCACCTCTATGCCTTTTTGCTGGTTGGGTTGCGTTTTACTGTATCTTTATACAGTAATGGCATTGGGCATCGTTGCGCAACCAGAATCTTCCCGCAAAAGCGTAGCCCACAGGTGCCTTGCGGCAATCGGTCGCCTTCCAAGGCGAGGGCCTGGCCCTTTAACTGCATGGCACAAGCGTCACACAGGTGACGCATCATCCTTCATGGCGTATCGGGGAATGGGACAATCGTGAACATCAAATGGGCTGAAAAGCTGCGCAAGGGCCTGCACGGCTCGGCCGACTCGCTGGGCAACCTGTGCGTCGAGGCATTCCATTATCTGGCGCTATTCGGCATTGGCGCCATCACCGCCTACGCGGCGGTGATGACCTTCCTGGACATGCTCGGCAAAGGCGGGGTCAGTGTCGATGACATCCTGCTGCTGTTCATCTACCTAGAGCTGGGGGCCATGGTTGGGATCTACTTCAAGACCAACCACATGCCCATCCGCTTTTTGCTGTACGTGGCGATCACCGCGCTGACGCGCTTGCTGATCGGCGATGTCTCGCACCACAAGGCGCCGGACGAGGGGCTGTTGTACCTGTGCGGTGGCATCCTGTTGCTGGCGTTCTCGATCCTGGTGGTGCGCTACGCGTCGTACCGCTACCCCTCGACCAAGGTGCTGGATGCCAATGGCAAGGAAGTGGACGAGGGCAAGTAGCCCTCAGTTGGCCACGAAATGACGCGGCGCATGCTGCGCATCGCGGGTGAGTGCGGCGAGCACTTGCATCGGGTTCTGGCTCAGTTCGATGGCCAGGCCCAGGCGGATGCTGTCGATGACCCGCTGCAAGCGCACCGGGTCGTTACGCTGAGCCTGGCTGATCAGGCGCTTGGCGACCACGCCAGCGTCGTCGGCAAGGGTGAGCATGATGCTGCCATCCAGGTCGACGATGCTCAGGTTGACCCGGTACTCGGGGGCGAAGGCGGCGCTGATCTGTGCGAAGGGGTTGTTCATGGTCATGCGTTCTGCAGCGATTGAGTGCAGGGGTTGACCGGCATGAGCGCGCGTTGGTTCAGCGCCGTTGATCGACAGAAACGAAAACGCCCGGCACTAGGCCGGGCGTTTTGTTACCACCCTCAGGCGTCGGGGTCACTTAGCTCCAGCACGCCGCGCTTGCTGCGCAACTTGCCGTAGAAGTGTTCAAGCGCGTGGTTGAGCTTGGTAGCGGCGCCATCGACCGCCTGGTCCAGCGAGGTGGCGGTGTGGGTCACGGAAATCGGTTGGTGGCCTTTCGGGCGAGCCTCCATTTGGCAACGTTTGTCATGCGGTCCGGGTTTGGCGCCGTTCTCGTCGCGCAGGTGCACCTCGATGCGGGTGAGGTCGTCCTCGTAACGTTCCAGTGAGCTTTCCAGCGTACTGCGGACCCACTCGTCGAGCCGGGCGTTACCTTCGATATGGTTGCTGCTGTTGACCTGGATTTGCATGATTCAATCCTTATTCAGCTTGCTCGCATGGAGGCGTGCCTAGGCCCTTGAGACCCTTGGAATTTCTGCGCCTCTTGACTCTAAGGTCAGGCAACGGCGGAATGATTTCAAGCCCTTTTTGAAAATAAATTTCTTGTTGCAACTGCAAGGCGAGGGCCGCGCAGCGACCCCCGGGTTTCGTCAGAAGGCTACCGAGGTCTGCACGTAGAGGGTCCTTGGTTCACCCACATACTTACCCTTGTTGTTGTCGTCGAACGAACGCGTGTAGTACTCGCGGTTGAACAGGTTCTTCACGCCTACCGCCACCTTCAGGTTCGACAGCTGCGGGCCAAAGTCATACCCGGCGCGGGTGCTGACCAGCATGTAGCCGGGGATACGCCCGGTGCTGCCATCGGCACTTTCCTGGCCGGTATTGGCGTTGTCGGCATACTGGCTGCTCTGGAAGCTGCTATCCAGGTCCACCTGCCATGGGCCTTCGGTGTAGCCGACGCCCAAGGTGCCCTTGTGCCGTGAAGAGAACGGCACCTGATTGCCCTTGTTCGGGCCGTCTTCGCGAATGGTGGCATCGACGAATGCGTAGCTGGCATGCACGTCGAAGCCGGCCAGTGCCGGGCTCAGGCCGTCGAGGGCATAGCGGATGCTGGTCTCGATGCCTTGGTGACGGGTCTCACCGCGCGCAATCACCGAATCGTTGGTCTGGTTGCTTTCATACTGGTTGTCGAAGTTGATCAGAAACGCGCCGATCTCCGCTTGCACGTCGCCATTGTCGTAGCGGGTGCCGACTTCCCAGGTGCGTGCTTTTTCGGGTTTTACTTCACCGCTGCTGACGCGGTTGGGCATCTGGCTGTACTGCACGCTGCCGAACGAACCCTCGGTGTTGGCATACAGGTTCCAGCTGTCGGTGAGGTGGTACATCACGTTCAACGCCGGCAACGCGGTGTTGTAGCTGCCCTGGTAACGCTGGCCATTGAGCGTGTTGCTCTGTTCGGAGTCGATCATCTCGTAGCGTACGCCCGGGGTGATGGTCCAGCGGCCGATGTCGATACGGTCGTCCAGGTAGATGGCGTGGGCTTCGGTGCTGCCGCGGGTATCGCGGTCGTTGCGGCTGGCAGTGGTCGGAAGGTCGCCGTTGACCGGTTCGCGGAAGCGCAATTCGTGGCCGGCTTCGTTGACATAGCGGTAGCCGATGCCCAGTTCGTGCCAGCTGTCACCCAGCGCAACGCCTTGGGAGAATCGGGTTTCGATACCGCGCACCCAGTATTCGCGCGGCGACAGCGAAACGAAGCTGCCCTGGTCGAGGTAGCCACTGCGCAGGGTTTTGGTGAAGAAGCTGTTGACGCTGAACTGGCGGTCGTCTTGCTTGTAGTCGTAGCCGACGTTGACCAGCGTGCGACGGCCCCAGAACTTGTCCTTCAGGCGCGTCGACTGGTACGGGTCGGCATCGAAATCGGCGGTGCTCAGGCCGCCGGGCATGTCGGCTTCGCCTTCGTAGTATTGGGCCATGGCGTGCAGGCTGTTGGCCTCATCCAGTTGCAGCTTGCCCTTGAGGATCAGGTCATCGATCTGCGTGTCGCTGTGCTCGCGCCAGTCGCCGCCACGGGTGCCAGAGTAGAGCAGGGCGCCGCCCAGGCCGTTGGCATTGGTGCCGCCGACCAGCAGGTTGGCGCTGTTCTTGAAACCGTCGTGGCTCGAGGACGGGCTGATCTGGTTTTGCATGGCGGCCTTGAAGGTGGCCTCCTCAGGGATTGCACGGGTCACGAAGTTGACGATGCCGCCGACGTTCTGCGGGCCATAGCGCACCGCGCCGCCGCCGCGCACCACGTCCACGGCATCCATGTTGCCCATGCTGATCGGCGCCAGGGACAACTGAGGCTGCCCATACGGCGCGAACGGCACCGGGATGCCGTCCATCAGCACGGTGGAGCGCGACGCCAGGCGTGGGTTGAGGCCGCGGATACCAAAGTTCAGTGCCAGGTCGTGGCTGCCGGTGCCGTTGTTGTCTGGCGCATTCACCCCAGGGATGCGGTTGAGCACTTCGCGCGCGGTGGTGGCGCCGCTGCGTTCGAAGGCTTCACGGCGCACGACGTCGCGGGCGCCGGGGTGTTCGAAGACGTTGTCTTGCTGGGCTTCGGCCAACCAGTCGCCGACCACCGTTGAAGCCCCCAGCTCGACGGCGGCGCTGGTGCTGGCGGCACTCAGCGGCTGCAGGCTGAAGGCGTTGTCGGTTTCTTGCCGGGCTTGCAGGCCACTGCCGCGCAGCAGCGCGTCGAGGCCCTGGCGCACGTCGTACTGGCCGTCCAGGCCCGGGGTGTTCATGCCTTGGGTCAGTTGCGAGCCGAACGAGATCAATGCGCCGCTCTCGCGACCGAACTGGTTGAGGGCGTCTTCAAGGGAGCCGGCGGCGATGTGGTAGGTGCGCGCTTCGGCGTGGGCCGCGGGGCTGGCGAGGCCGAGGGTGGTGGCGAGCAGCAGGGCGTGGACGAGGGGGCTGGGGCGCAACGGCATGGGTGAGGTCCTGAGAGAAGGGGTTTGCCTTGTCTGTCACGCGAACGTTGGGAAATGGCTCAGGTGAATGCAAAAAATCTGCGGCTGCTGTGCAGCCTATGGCCGGCAAGCCAGCGTCCACAGGTAACTGCGCAGGCTCAGACCTGGTGAGGACCCTGTGGGAGCGGGCTTGTCCCGCGAATGGGGATACGCGGTGCATGGCACCGGCTTCGCCGGTGTTCGCGGGGCAAGCCCGCTCCCACGGCTGTAGTGATTGCGAGGGTGGCGCTGTACGTGTAGGCCCGGCGACCTCACGTCAGGCTATCGACCGTCACCCAGTACCGGGTAAACCGTCGCACCCGCACCGGCAATGCCACCTCCAGCATCTGCAGAATTCGCTCACTGTCATCCAGCGGGTAAGACCCGGAAATCCGCAGGTCGGCAACCCGCTCGCTGCACCCCAGTTGCCCCTGCAGGTAGCGGCCGAGCTCGGCCAGGAAATCCCCCAGGCGCATCTGCGACGCTACCAGCATGCCGTCGACCCAGGCCCCGGCATTGCGGTCCAGCGCTGTGACCGCCCGCCAGCCGTTGCCCCCCAATCGGGCCTGTTGCCCTGCCAGCAAGGCCTCACCCGACACAGTGGCGACGCCACTGAACACCGACACCAGGCTGAACCCGTCGTACTGGCGCACGTTGAAACGGCCGCTGTCCAACTGCAGCGCAGCTTCGCCGGTGCGCAGCAGCAAGGGCCGGGCATCCTTGGCCACCTCCAGCGCCAGTTCGCCTTCGAGCAGGCGCACCACCCGCTGGTGCCCATCAAAGCGCACATCGGCGGCGCTACGGGTATTGAGTTGCAGCAGGCTGCCGTCTTCCAGGTTCAGCCGCCGACGCTGGCCGACCGGGCTGCGGTAGTCGGCCATTAGCCCTGGCAACGGGTTGTGCTGCTGCAGCCCCAACCCTGTGGCACTGGCCACGCCGAGCAGCAGCAAGGCCTTGAGCGCACGCCGTCGAGCGGCCGATGGCGGCGCTTGCAGCGTCGCATGCACCACGGGCGAAGCCACCCCGCGTAGCCGCTGATTGACCTGCTGAATATGCGCCCAGGCGCGCTGGTGTTCGTGGTCGGCTTGTAACCAGTGCTCCAGCGCCAACTGCTGGGCCCGGTCAAAATCATCCCCCTGGGACTCGATCAACCAATGCACGGCCTGCTCGGCTACCTGCGGAGAAAACTGGGTATTCACAGGGCGAAGTAACAGCGCATGGCCGCCTTGTTCAGGTAGCGTTTGACCGTGGCCAGTGACACGTTCAGCTCACGCGCGATTTCGCCTTGGCCCAGGCCGTCGACCTGCGCCAGCAGGAAGGCACGCTTGACCAGCGCTGGCAGGCCATCCAGCAGGCGGTCGAGCTCCAGCAGCGTCTCGAAGATGATCGCTTTCTGTTCTTCGCTCGGTGCCACGTCTTCCGGCACTTGGGCCAAGGCTAGGAGGTAGGCGCGTTCCAGTTCCTGGCGCCGAAAGTGATTGCACAGCACCCGCTTGGCGACCGTGGCCAGGAACGCCCGGGGTTCGATCAATTGCGGTGTCTCGCGTGCTTGAAGCAGGCGTACGTAAGTATCCTGCGCCAGGTCGGCGGCACTCTGCGGGCAGCCAAGGCGGCGGCGCAACCAGCCGGTCAGCCAGTTGTGATGGGCGTGATAGAGGCCTTCGACCGTGGAGGAAAGGGCGCTGGACACCGTGGATACTCCGGCGCCAAGATGCGCGATTGGAAGTAATAATTGTTCGCATTGTAGTGGGCGACCTGGTGCTCGGCAATCCTTCAGGGGCGGATCGCCGGCCCGTCAGCGATGGGCGGCTAAGCAGCGGCAATATTTTGCTTATGCGAATTGAAATCATTATTATTGCAGCCCCGAAAATGCCCGGACCTCCGCCATGAAGCGCAACGCCGCCGGTCTCCCGCTCAGCTACCGCCTGGCCGTGGCCTCACGCTGCCTGGCTGCAACGCTGGGCGGTTATCTGCTGGCATCCATGGCCAGTGTCAGCATCGCCCTGCTGGCGCCCTTGCCACGGGTCGACGCGACCCTCACGGGCTTGCTGTTGTCGTTCGTCTTCTACGTGCTGGCGTTCATCTGGTGCTTCGCTTGCCGTAGCGCCTGGCGTGCCTGGTGGGGCGTGCTGTTGCCAAGCGTGCTGCTGGGCGTGGTCAGCGGTTTTGCCTACTGGATGAAAAACCCATGAAAGAAGGCTTTCGCCAGGCCATGGCCTGGTTGCACACCTGGACCGGCCTGATCTTCGGCTGGTTGCTGTTCGCCATCTTCCTCACTGGCACGCTTTCGTACTTCAAGGACGAGATCAACCACTGGACCCAGCCCGAGGTGCGCAGCCATGCGCTCGACCCGGTAAACAGCCTGGGCTTGGCCCAGCGCTACCTGGAGGCCAACGCCGCGCACGCCAGCAACTGGATGATCCGCTTGCCCAACGCGCGCGAGGCGGCGCTGAACGTGGGCTGGCGCGACCCCGAGGCGGGGCGCCGCGGCTTTGTCAGCAAAAGCCTCGATGCGCAGACTGGCCAGCCGGTCGAGGCGCGCGATAGCCGTGGCGGCGAATTCTTCTACCGCTTCCACTTCCAGCTGGAGATGCCGTACCCGTTCGGCCGTTGGCTGTCGACGTTCTGTGCCTTCATCATGCTGCTGGGCTTGGTTACCGGGATCATCACCCACAAGAAGATCTTCAAGGAGTTCTTCACCTTCCGCCCTGGCAAAGGCCAGCGCTCCTGGCTGGATGGGCACAACGCAATCGGCGTGCTGGTGCTGCCGTTCCACCTGATGATCAGCTACAGCAGCCTGGTGCTGTTCATGTACATGGTGATGCCTGCCGGCATTCTGGCCAGCTATGGCGGCAATACCGGCGAGTACTTCAACGAGCTGTTCGGCCGCGACGATGCGCCCAAGGCTGCCAACGTCGCGACGCCCCTGGTGCCGTTGCCGACGCTGTACGCCAAAGTCGAGGAATTGGCGCCGGGTGCACGCATCGGTTTCATCCAGCTGCAAAACCCCGGTGACCGTAATGCCCGGGTCACCTTCACCCAGTCCTCGGCTGATAACGTCGCCTACCGGCGCAGCACCCACTGGACCTTCGATGGCGCCAGCGGCGCGCTGCTGACCCAAGGTGCACCGGAGAGCGGGGCGATGATGACGGCCTTCAGTTTTGCCGGCCTGCACATGGGCAATTTCGCCGGGCCCTGGCTGCGCTGGTTGTACTTTGTCTTCGGCGTGGCCGGCACAGCAGTCATCGGCACAGGGTTGGTGATGTGGCTGGGCAAGCGTCAGCTCAAGCATGCCAAGAGCGCGCACATGCCCGGCGAATTGCGCTTGGTCGAGGTGCTCAACATTGCCAGCATGAGTGGCCTGCTGCTGGCGGTGGCCGGGTTCTTCTGGGCCAATCGGCTGATCCCTGTGGCTGCCGAGGGCCGCGCCGATTGGGAGGTCAACACGTTCTTCCTGGTCTGGGCACTGTCGCTGGTGCATGCCGTGCTGCGTTCCGGGCGCCGCGCCTGGGGCGAGCAACTGGCGCTGGGAGCGCTGGCCTTCGCCTTGCTGCCGCTGCTCAATGGCCTGACCACAGGCCAGGGCCTCGATCAGTCATTGCGGTCTGGCGACTGGGCCATGGCCGGGTTCGACCTCACGGCGCTGGCCACCGGCGTGTTCCTCGCCTGGACGGCCAGTAAGATGCTGCGCCCGGCAAAGCCTGTTACCAAGCGCGCCTCACGCGCGGCCCAAAAACCGACGGTCGAGGGCGGCGAGGTGAGCGGATGCTAGGTAGTGCGCTGATCGGCTTCGCGGGCTTCGTCGCCCTGTGCCTGGCCATGGAAAAACACTTCAAGGAGCTGCTTGGGCGCAAACCACAGGCGCAACAGTTGCGTGTGCTGCGCGTCGGTGGCTGGCTGCTGCTGGTGCTGTCGCTGGTACTCAGCGTGCACATTCGGGGGTGGGCGCATGGCTTGGTGGAATGGATAGCGGTGTTGATGGCGGGGGTGACCCTGTGGGTGTTCGCCCTGCCGTACCAGCCCCGCCTGTTGCTGGGCCTGGCCGCCGTCAGCGTGGTGCTCGGCCCGCTGTTGGCCGTGCTTGCTGTGTGACGCCTTGAGCGAGCCGGGTGACATGATCGAGCCAGACGCTGACAACACCGGCGGGCGTGCGCGCTTCGTGCAGGTGTTTCTGGCGCAGCGTGCGCGCATGGAGGCATTGGTCAGCCGCCGGGTCGGTTGCCGGGCCACGGCATCGGACCTGGTCCAGGAGTTGTTCCTGCGCTTCTGGCGCCGCCCCGAGGTCAAGGTCGAAGCACTGGACACCTACCTTTTGCGCTGCGCCGGCAACCTTGCCATCGACCACTTGCGCAGCGAAGGCAGCCGCGAGCGTGTGGCCGAAGCCACGCAAGCCGTGGATGAGCAGTCCAGCGCTGCAGAACCTGAGCAAGCCCTGGAGGTCGATCACGACCTGCAACGCATCGAGGCTGCGTTGCGCGCCTTGCCCGATCGCACGCGGCAGATCTTCCTGCTCAATCGTATCCACGGCTGCACGTACAGCGAGATCGCCACGGCCATGCAACTGTCCCAGAGCGCCGTTGAAAAGCATATGATGCGCGCCCTCGAAGCGTGCAAGGCGAGCGTCGCCGAGCCCGTTTCCACCCTACGCAGGCCAGGGAGCGCCCGTCGATGAGCCGTCCGAATCCGATCACTGCCGCGCAGTCACAGGCCGCGCTGCAGTGGCTGAGCCGCATCAACGAACAGCCTGAGCAAGCCCAAGGTGCGGCGTTCAAGCGTTGGTTGCTGGCCGACCCTGGGCATCGAGAGGCGTACGCACAGGCTCAGGCGCTGTGGCAGATGAGCGCGGCGCCAGCGGCGCGGTTGGCCGATGAAGAGCGCGAGGGCCTGCAAAAGTACCTGGATGCCATGGCCAAGGCGCCTGCCCGAGGCCGTTGGCGCCAACGCGTCGCCGCCTTGGCGGTTGCAGCCTGCCTGGTGCTGGCGGTTGGCACCGTGGGGGGTTGGCACCCTGACTACTGGCTGCAGGACCTGCAGGCCGACTACAGCAGCGCCGGCAACGTCCGCCAGGTGACCCTGGCCGATCAATCGCAGGTGACACTAGATGCAGGCAGCGCAATCACGGTCGACTTCGCCCAGGGCGAGCGCCGTGTGCGGCTGCTGCGCGGGGCGGCGTTCTTCCAGGTCACCCACACCGGTGAGCCGTTTCTGGTCGCTGCCGCAGGCGGTGAGGTGCGGGTGCTGGGCACCCAGTTCGAGGTGCGTGAGCAGGGGGATGGCGCGCAGGTGACGGTGCGCAGTGGGCGGGTCGCGGTGACGCCGGGGCAAGGCGCGGTCGCCCGTGAACTGACGGCCAATCAGCAGCTGGCTTACGTACACGGCCATGCGGCCAGCACCGTGAGCGTAGACAGCGAGAGCCGCCTGGCTTGGCGCCAGGGCTGGCTGAATTACTACCAAGTGCCGCTGGCGCAGGTGGTCGAAGACCTCGGGCGCTACTACCCGGGGCGCATCCTGCTGCTGGGGGGTGAGTTGGGGCAGCGCAAGGTCAGTGGCAGTTTCCCGGTGCAAGCGCCTTTAGCAGCGCTCGATTCACTTGGCAATGTGATGGGCTTTTCGCGCCAGACCGTCTTGGGGCGTTTGACGATTATCCGTTAGGCACCTGTACCAGAACCTGTGGGAGCGGCGGTGCGGCGGTCCGACTTGCCCGCGAAGAGGCCGGCCCAGGAAAAAAATTCAATTAACGGATGAGGTAACAGGACGTGGCATCCGTGTAATGAGTGGAAGTGCGATTCATTCGCAATCAACACCCACTTACAGGTCAGCGTCCATGAAGTTCACCCCGCGTTGCGTCCCCCTCTGGCTCGGCCTTTCGGTGTGCCCGGTCATCGCCATCGCACCGTTGGCCGGGGCAGCCGAGCAAGTACAGGCGTACACGTTTGCCCAGCCGAGCCAACCTTTGGCCCAGGCGCTCAATGCCTTCAGCCGAGCCACCGGCCAGAGCGTGGTGTACACCCTCGAGCTTGCTGGCCTGCAGGCACCTGCCCTCAACGGCACCTTCAGCGCAGAGCAGGCGCTGCAGCAATTGCTGGGCACTTCCGGCCTGGCCTGGCGCCGCGTCGATGCCCGCACCTTCACCCTCGAAGCCTTGAGCAGCGACGGTGCACTCAACCTGCAGGCCACCACCGTGACCTCGCAGATGGACGCCTACAGCTATCAGCCCCCGGCCACGGCCTCGATCATGCGTGGCCAGGGCCCGACCCAGGACATCCCCCAGGCCATCAACGTGGTCCCGGCCCAGGTCATTCGCGACCAGGCCCCGCGCAACCTCGATGATGCCTTGACCAACGTCAGCGGCATTACCCAGGGCAACAACTTTGGCGGCACCTCCGACACCGTGATGAAGCGCGGCTTTGGCGACAACCGCGACGGTTCGATCATGCGTGACGGCATGCCCATCGTGCAGGGCCGCAGCCTCAATGCCAGCACCGAGCGGGTCGAAGTGCTCAAGGGCCCGGCCTCGCTGCTGTATGGCATCCAGGACCCAGGCGGGGTCATCAACGTGGTCAGCAAGCGCCCGCAACTGCAGCAGTACAACGCCCTGACGGTGCGTGGCTCGACCTACGGCAGCGGCAAAAATGGCAGCGGTGGTGGTTTCGACAGCACCGGCGCACTCGGCGACAGCAACTTCGCCTACCGCCTGATCGTCGACCACGAAGATGAGGACTACTGGCGCAACTTCGGTGTGCACCGCGAATCGCTGGTAGCGCCGTCGCTGGCCTGGCGGGGCGAGGACACCCAGGTGGTGGTGGCGTACGAGCACCGTGAGTTTCTTTACCCGTTCGACCGCGGCACGGCCTTTGGCAGCAACGGCCACCCCTTGGACATTCCGGCCACGCGTCGCCTGGATGAGCCATTCAACGACATGGAAGGGCGCTCTGACCTGTATCGCCTGGAGGTCGACCACCAATTGGCCGACGATTGGAAGCTGCACTTCGGCTACAGCTTCAACCGCGAGACCTACGACGCCAGCCAGGTCCGCGTGACGGGCGTCAACGAAGCCACGGGCACGCTGACGCGCAGCATCGACGGTACGCACAACGCCATGAGCCGCGACCAGTTCGCCACCCTGAGCCTTGCGGGCAATGTCGAGCTGGGCGGCCTGCAGCATGACCTGTTGTTCGGCCTCGATCACGAAGACCGCAAGGTGTTTCGTGGCGACCTGATCCGCCAGACGGCGCAGTCTACCTTCAGCTATGAAAACCCGGTCTACGGCCAGGAAGTGGAGGGCAGCAGCGTGCGCGCCAGCGACAGCGACCAGACCGACAAACTGCGCACCGACGCGCTGTTCGTGCAGGACGCCCTGCACCTGGACGAGCACTGGATACTGGTGGCCGGTGCGCGCTTCCAGCAGTTCGACCAATACGCCGGCCGCGGTCGCCCGTTCAAAGCCAATACCGACACTAGCGGCCAGGCCTGGGTGCCGCATGCCGGCATCGTCTACAAGGTCGATGACCAGCTGTCGTTCTATGGCAGCTACAGCGAGTCGTTCAAGCCCAACTCCAGCATTGCGCCGTTGACCGGCGGGGTGGTGCTGGATGCGTCGGTAGCGCCCGAAGAGGGTAAATCGTGGGAGCTGGGGGCCAAGCTCGACATGCCAGGCAGCCTGACCGGCACCTTGGCGCTGTTCGACATCACCAAGCGCAATGTGCTGGTCGCCAACTTCGACACGGGTACCGGCGAGACGGTCTACAGCAATGCTGGCGAGGTCAATTCACGCGGTGTGGAGCTTGACCTGACTGGGCAGCTCAGCGAGCGCTGGAGCCTGATCGGCAGTTATGCCTTTACCGATGCCAAGGTCACCAAAGACCCGGACCTTGAAGGCAACCGCCTGCAGAACGTGGCCAAGCACAGTGGCTCGCTTTCGGCGGTGTATGACTTTGGCCGCGTGTTCGGTGGCGACCGGCTGCGCTTTGGTGCTGGGGCCCGTTATGTGGGCGAGCGTTCGGGCAACTCGACCAACACTTTCGACCTGCCCAGCTATACCGTTGCTGATGCGTTTGCCACGTACGAGACCCAGCTCGACGAACACAACGTGCGCCTGCAGTTGAACGTGAAGAACCTGTTCGACAAGGTTTACTACAGCTCGGCGGTGAACCAGTACTTTGTCGCAGTTGGCGATGCGCGGCAGGTGAGCCTGTCCAGCACCTTCGAGTTCTAAGGGCTGAAGGCTGTGCGATAGTCGCCAGGCGTCGCTCCGAGTGCCTGGCGGAAGCGGTTGCTGAAATGGCTGGCACTGGCAAACCCGCACAGCAACGCCACCTCTCCCAGCGGCAGGTGACCCAAGCGCAGCAACTGGCAAGCACGGTGCAGCCGTCGTGCCAGCAGGTACTGGTGTGGCGGCAAGCCGAAACTGGTGCGGAACATGCGCGCGAAGTGGTACTCGGAAAGGTTGCAGCGCAGGGCCAGTTCACCGAGGGTGATGGGCTGGTCCAGGTGCGCCTCGATGTACTCCACCAACTGCCGACGCAGGTTCGGCGCCAAGCCGCCTTTCAGGCGCAGCCCCTGACGTAGCCCAACCTGGCTGAGCACTGCGTGGTCGACGATTTCATGCGCCAGGCTGCTGGCCAACAGGCGCTCGCCGGGCTCGTCCCAGGCCAGGTTGATCAACTGGCGAAAGCGCGCCGACTGTAGCGGGTCATCGAGGAACGTCGCCTCCTGCAGCTGCAATTCCCGCGGCTCACGGTCCAGCAGGCGCACGCAACCCAAGGCGAACTGCGCCTCGCTGACGTACAGGTGCGCCAGGCGGATCGCGCCGTTGACCACCCAGTTCGACTCATGGCCGGCCGGCATGATGCACAGCTTGTTCGGCGCGCCCTTGTCGGCCGGGCGCTGGCGACGGAAGGTGCCAGTGCCATCGGCGATGTAGCACGACAGCGTGTGATGGCTGGGCGCCTGGTAATCGCGGGCATCGTCGCGGTTGCGCCACAGCGCCGCAGCCAAGCCGTCGCCCAGGTGCGCGCTCAGCTCCAGGCGGGCGTGGGGCGAGGCGTGCATGGCGTTGAAGACGTGCAGCTGGGAGAGTGGGGTCATGGGCGATTCCTCTGGGGCCATCGTACTGCGCTTGCGTTGCGCTGACAGCTACCTGGGTTGGAAAAGCGCAAGTTTGTGCAAGCGCAGGGCAGTGGCCAGGGGGAACACTGGGGGCCCTGGCGAGGGCTGCGCCCTCGTTCGCTACAGGTACGGCGCCGTTTTCCTGTAGGAGCTGGCTTGCCTGCGATGGGCCGCAAGGCGGCCCCAGGTTGTATGGTCGAACGCCTGAGGAGGCCCCACCTGTGAACCTGTCCCTGTACCTGCTCACCGTCCTGATCTGGGGCACCACCTGGATCGCCCTGAAACTGCAACTGGGCGTGGTCGCCATCCCGGTGTCCATCGTCTACCGCTTCGCTTTGGCCGGCCTGATCCTGTTCGCCATCCTGTTGCTCACCCGCCGCCTGCAACCCATGAACCGCCGCGGCCACCTGATTTGCCTGGCCCAAGGCCTGTGCCTGTTCTGCGTCAACTTCATGTGCTTCCTCACCGCCAGCCAGTGGATCGCCAGCGGCCTGATCGCCGTGGTGTTCTCCACCGCGACCCTGTGGAACGCACTCAACGCCCGGGTGTTCTTTGGCCAGAAGATCGCTGCCAACGTGCTGGGTGGCGGAGCACTGGGGCTGCTGGGCCTGGGCCTGCTGTTCTGGCCCGAACTGTCCCACCATGCCGCCAGCCGCGAAACCCTGTACGGCCTTGGCCTGGCTTTGCTCGGCACGCTGTGCTTCTCGGCCGGCAACATGCTGTCGAGCATGCAGCAGAAAGCAGGGCTCAAGCCCATGACCACCAATGCCTGGGGCATGGTCTATGGCGCGGCGATGCTGACGGTTTATTGCCTGTTCAGCGGAATTCCCTTCGCCATGGAATGGAACACCAGGTACATCGGCTCGCTGATGTACCTGGTCATCCCGGGCTCGGTGATTGGTTTCACCGCCTACCTAACCCTGGTTGGGCGCATGGGGCCGGAGCGGGCAGCCTACTGTACGGTGCTGTTCCCGCTGGTGGCCTTAAACGTGTCGGCGTTTGTCGAAGGCTATCAATGGACGGCGCCGGCGCTGTTGGGGGTGATGCTGGTAATGGGGGGGAATGTACTGGTATTTCGCAAACTCAAAGCCACACGCATTTCTACAGTCCCCTTACTCAGGCCGTGATGCTGAAGTATCGGTGGGTGAAATACCACCCGGTACGCATTTCACGATGCGCTGAATGTGACAGTGACGGCCTTTGTATCGCTGGAATCGTTACCTGCGCGTGAGAGGGCCGTATACATAACCGTATACTCGCCATAAATGGGTTTGCCATCAATGAAGAATGTATCTTTAGGTATTTTACCTGTGATGGGGTCACCCTCTTCCGCGCGTGGAGGTGTCGGCAACGTCACGCTAGTCTTCTTGGGTCCGATTATAGTAACAATGCAGTGGTCTCCAACTCTGTTATAGGTGAAAGGTGGGGCTGTAAAATCTAAGCTGTCATGGTTGTCGAAGTAGGTGAGGTTGAATGCTGTGGTATCCATTACCAAGGGGGGCGCTTGGATGGGTTTTTTTAAGTCGACGGTGAAAGAGGTTGTGACATCCCATTCATTATCGTCTCTTTTTGATTTTAATATGTAACGAAGGGATTGTTTCTGGCTCTTTTTGAATCGATTCGAAGGAAGTTGGAAGTTTAGTTCCTCTGGAAGCGGTGTATGGAAGTCTCGTGTAAGGATTGGCAGTTCCGGGGACTCGCTGCTGTGCGTAATGTAAAAAACGGAGGGTACAGGCCATTCGCTTGTTTCGGGGATGGTTATATTTAAAAACTCTGCCATTTTGGCGGTCTTGATGAGGTTTTCTTCAGGTCCCGGGATATCTACAACGTCATCAAATTGGATGTCTTGAAGAATCGGGTCGGTCTTTTCCATTTTGGTAGTCCTCAGAATAGCAATGAAGGTAGTGTTCTTCTGCATTGTTAATCTGAGGTGTAGCGGGTGTCACCTAGCAAAAATGATAGGTACGTAGCGTTGGCAATGGGCCAATAAGCGAGTTGTTTCAGATTGCTCGCTTATTGCAAGGGGTGTGTGCAGAGGGAGTGCGCCATTCGCCAGCAGCTTTGCGAATGGCGCGATAAAGTCAGTTGAAAACGCTCAATGCTTCCACACCTGCGGGTTCACCAAATCCTGCGGCCGCTCGCCCAGCAGCGCCGCACGCAGGTTGTCCATCGCCCGGTTGGCCATGGCCTCGCGGGTTTCTGCGGTGGCCGAGCCGATGTGCGGCAGGGTCAGGGCGTTGGGCAGTTTGAACAGTGGAGAATCGCTCAGCGGTTCCTTCTCGTACACATCCAGGCCGGCACCGCGAATAGTGCCGGCCTGCAAGGCTTCGATCAGCGCTGCTTCGTCGACCACCGGGCCGCGGGCGATGTTGATGAGGAAGGCGCTTGGCTTCATCCGCTTCAGCTCCGGTGCACCGATCAGCTTGCGGGTGGCGTCCAACAACGGCACCACGATGCAGACGAAATCGGCTTCGGCCAGCAGTTGCTCCAGGCTGCGGAACTGCGCCCCCAGCTCTTGCTCCAGTGCGGTCTTGCGGCTGTTGCCGGTATAGATGACTGGCATGTTGAACCCGAACCGGCCGCGGCGGGCAACGGCGGCGCCGATGTTGCCCATGCCGACGATGCCCAAGGTCTTGCCGTGCACATCGCTGCCGAAGTGCGCCGGGCCGACGGTGGCTTGCCACTGGCCGGCCTTGGTCCAGGCATCCAGCTCGGCCGTGCGCCGGGCGCAGCCCATGATCAGCGAGAAGCCCAGGTCTGCGGTGCTTTCGGTGAGTACGTCGGGAGTGTTGGTCAGGGCGATGCCGCGTTCATTGAAGTAGTCGACGTCATAGTTGTCGTAGCCGACCGAGACGCTGGACACCACTTCAAGCTTGGCCGCGCCTTCGAGTTGCGCACGGCCAAGCTTGCGGCCGACGCCAATCAGGCCGTGGGCCTCGGGCAGGGCTTCGTTGAACTGGGCGTTGATGTCGCCGAGCTTGGGGTTCGGCAGGATCACGTTGAAGTCTTGTTGCAGGCGCTCGGCCATGGCCGGGGTGATGCGGCTGAAGGCCAGGACGGTCTTTTTCATCGGCAACTCTCTGCAAGGCTAGGGTGGACTGCCAGGCAGTTGACCGCGTTGCGGTCATTCGCAGCACAAGGCTGCTCCTACAAAAGTCGGTGTAGGAGCAGCCTTGTGCTGCGAATGGAGGGCATCGCCCTCCCATGGTCCTGGCGCTGGAAGCAATGGTTAGCAACCTACCATTGCTCCTCCCCTCAATGCAGCATGTTTCTCAGTTGGCGATCTGCACCTGATGGGTTTTCAGGTCTGCCTCATGCGCTGCCAGAATTTCCGGCAGCGAGTTGCGCAGGTACTCGACCCAGGTCTTGATCTTGGCATCCAGGTACTGGCGCGACGGGTAGATGGCGTACAGGTTCAGCTCTTGCAGCCGATACTCGGGCAGCACCCGCACCAGGCTGCCGTCACGCAGCCCGTCGATGGCCGAATAGATCGGCAGCACGCCCACGCCCATGCCACTGCGGATCGCGGTTTTCATGGCGTCGGCGGTGTTCACCTGGAACGGCGAGCTGGTGATGTTGACCATTTCCTGGCCTTCCGGGCCGTCGAACAGCCACTTCTCCAGCGGGATCACCGGGCTGACCATGCGCAGGCAGGCGTGCTTGAGCAGGTCGGCAGGCTTGTGTGCGATGCCGTTGCGCACGATGTAGTCGGGCGAGGCGCAGACGATGCTGTAGGTGATCCCCAAGCGCTGCGACACGAAGCCCGAGTCCGGCAGCTCGGTGGCCAGCACGATGGACACGTCGTAGCCCTCGTCGAGCAGGTCCGGCACCCGGTTGGCCATGGTCAGGTCGAAGGTCACGTCCGGGTGCGATTCGCGGTAGCGGGCGATGGCATCGACCACGAAGTGTTGGCCCACCCCGGTCATGGAGTGAACCTTCAATTGCCCGGCCGGGCGGGCATGGGCGTCGCTGGCCTCGGCCTCGGCTTCTTCAACGTAGGTAAGAATCTGTTCGCAGCGCATCAGGTAGCGCTTGCCGGCCTCGGTCAGCGCGATGCGGCGGGTAGTACGGTTGAGCAGCCGAGTTTGCAGATGGGCTTCCAGATTGGAGACCGCCCGCGACACGTTCGCGGTGGTCGTATCCAGTTGCGCCGCGGCAGCCGTGAAGCTGCCAAGCTGGGCTACGCAACTGAAAGCACGCATATTTTGCAGGGTGTCCATGGGTCACTCTCAAGGTAGAGGACAAAATTGTGTCACGAAGTAACGACGAAGTTATTAAAAGATGCCTTCGACCAAAGGCTGATTATCGCGCGTTTGGTAACAAAGATTCGCAGGAATATGCGCTTATCGCCAGTCCTGCCGCCCCCTAGAATTGCCCGGCCCCTCCACCTCTTCCTCGGGAAATCGCAGCTGTGCCGCGTCGCATCATCAGAACGCTTCAAGTGTTCAGTGCCTGTGCCCTTACCCTCACCTTGAGCGGCTGTATCGGAACCTGGGGCATTGCCCCGCAAAGCAAGACATTACACGCCAATACCCTGACCACCGACGCGGCGATACGCGAAGCGGCCACCGACGCGCACTGGCCCGACCAGCAGTGGTGGCAGGCCTATCGCGACCCCCAGCTGAACCGCTGGGTCGCATTGGCCGTCGAGGGCAGCCCGAACCTGGCCATGGCCCTGGCGCGGGTGCGCGAGGCCAAGGCCATGGCCGGTGTGGTCGAGTCGGCAGAAAAGCTGCAAGCCAATGGCCAGGCCACACTCAAGCGCCACAACTGGCCCGAGGATCAGTTCTACGGGCCTGGTGCGCTGTCGGGCGCCAATACCTGGGACAACAACGCCGCCATCGGTTTCAGCTATGCCCTAGACCTCTGGGGCCGCGAGCGCAATGCCAGCGAGCAGGCTGTGGACCAAGCGCACATGAGTGTGGCCGAGGCCCGCCAGGCGCAGCTCGAGCTGCAGAACAACGTGGTGCGTGCCTATATCCAGCTAAGCCTGCACTTCGCCCAGCGCGATATCGTCAAGGCTGAACTGGAGCAGCAGGAGCAGATCCTGGCCCTGGCCAAGCGTCGGCTGGACGCTGGCATCGGCACCCATTTCGAAGTCAGCCAGGCCGAAGCGCCGCTGCCCGAAACCCATCGTCAGCTCGACAGCCTTGACGAAGAGATCGCCCTGACCCGCAACCAGCTTGCTGCGTTGGCCGGCAAGGGGCCAGGGGAGGGCGCGCAGATCCAGCGCCCGACCCTGACCCTCGGCGCCCCGCTCACGCTGCCGTCGGCGCTGCCCGCCGAGCTGGTCGGCCAGCGCCCGGACGTGGTCGCCAGCCGTTGGCAGGTGGCCGCGCAAGCCCGTGGCATCGACGTCGCGCATGCCGGCTTCTTCCCCAATGTCGACTTGGTCGGCAGCCTCGGTTTCATGGCCACGGGCGGCGGCCCGCTGGAGTTTCTCACCGGGCGCAAGTTCAACTACAACGTCGGCCCGGCAATCAGCCTGCCGGTCTTCGACGGCGGCCGCCTGCGCTCGCAACTGGGCGTCGCTTCAGCGGGCTATGACATGGCCGTCGCGCGCTACAACCAGGCCGTGGTCGGTGCGTTGAAGAACATCTCCGATCAGTTGATCCGCCGCGAGTCGATGAAAGAGCAATCGCACTTTGCCGCCGAATCGGTCGCCGCCGCGCAGAAGACCTACGACATCGCCATGGTCGCCTTCCAGCGTGGCCTGACCGACTACCTCAACGTGCTCAACGCGCAGACCTTGCTGTTCCGTCAGCAGCAGGTACAGCAGCAGGTGCAGGCCGCCCGCCTGATCGCCCATGCCGAGCTGGTCACCGCCCTTGGGGGTGGCCTGCAAGCGGGCAAGGACGTGCCGGAGCAAGAGCGCCAGGCCGCACCGAAAACCCCGGCCACCCTGGCCATTTTCGACAAGCAGCCGGATAACGCCGAATGAGCACCTCAAGCCTGCCCGTGCGCTGGCTGCAGAGCCTGGAGTGGCGCCGGGGCTTCTTTGCCTGGGCGCGCACCGATGGCGTGACCTGGGTCTACATCTTCAAGGTGCTGGCCGCCGCCTTCATCACCCTGTGGCTGGCCATGCGCCTGGAACTGCCGCAGCCGCGCACGGCGATGATCACCGTGTTCATCGTCATGCAGCCGCAAAGCGGCCACGTGTTCGCCAAGAGTTTCTACCGGGTGCTCGGCACCCTGGCAGGCTCGGCGATGATGGTCGCGCTGATCGCCATTTTCCCGCAGAACACCGAGCTGTTCCTGCCCAGCCTGGCCCTGTGGGTCGGCCTGTGTTCGGCAGGCGCGATGCGCTACCGCACCTTCCGCGCCTATGGCTTCGTGCTGGCCGGCTACACCGCGGCGATGATCGGCTTGCCGGTGCTGGAGCACCCCGACCAAGCCTTTATGGCGGCCGTGTGGCGGGTGCTGGAAATCGCCCTGGGGATTTTGGTTTCAACGTTCGTCAGCGCCGCGATCCTGCCGCAGTCGGCCAGCGCCGCCATGCGTAACGCCCTCTACCAGCGCTTTGGTGTGTTCGCCGGCGTGGTGGTCGAAGCCCTGCGCGGTGATAGCCAGCGCGACCGTTTTGAAAGCAGCAACGTGCGCTTCATCGCCGAGGCTGTGGGCCTGGAAAGCCTGCGTAACGTCACCGCCTTCGAAGACCCGCACATGCGCAGGCGCAGTGGCCGGTTGGTGCGCATGAACAGCGAGTTCATGGCCATCACCACGCGCTTCAATGCCCTGCATCGGCTGCTTGAACGCCTGCGCGCCCGTGGCCCGCTGCAGATCGTCAGCGCCATCGAGCCGGGCCTGGACACCTTGGTCGAACTGCTTCAGCCCTACGTGGGCCGCGCCTTGACCGACTCCGACGCGCTGCGCCTGACGCTTGAGCTGGCCGCCTACAAAGAGGGCCTGCAAGCCCAGGTGCGTGGCTTGCGCGCCGAGTACCAGCAAACCAACCCCAGCGAGTCCGACCTGCTCGACTTCCACACTGCCTTCGAGCTGCTGTATCGCTTTGTCGACGAAATGTTCAGCTATGCCGAGACCCATGCCTCGCTGGCCGTGCACAAGCACGAGCGCGAGCAGTGGGACGAGCCCTATGTGGCGCAGACCAGCTGGCTGGTGTCGTTGGCTGCTGGCGTGCGCGCCTCGGCGGTGCTGTTGCTGCTGGGCAGTTACTGGTTGCTCAGCGACTGGCCCAGCGGCGCCATGATGACGCTGATCGCCACGGTCACCGTGGGCCTGTCGGCGGCCTCGCCCAACCCTAAGCGCATGTCATTCCAGATGGCCTGTGGCACGGCGATCGGGGCCTTCGTCGGGTTCTTCGAAACCTTCTTCGTGTTCCCCTGGATCGACGGATTCCCGCTGCTGTGCATGGTCCTGGCACCGGTCTTCGTGCTGGGGGCGTTCCTGTCTTCGCGGCCGGCTTACGCCGGTTACGGCATCGGTTTGCTGGTGTTTTTCGCCATCGGTTCGGTGCCCAACAACCTGACCGTCTACGACCCTTACACCTTCATCAACGACTACATCGGCATGGTCATCGGTATGTTCGTCTGCGCGGCGGCCGGGGCGATCATCCTGCCACCCAACAGCCGCTGGCTGTGGAGCCGGCTGGAGCAGGAACTGCGTGAACAGGTGCTGTTCGCCATCAGTGGCCGCTTGCGTGGCCTGGGTTCAGCCTTCGAGAGCCGCACCCGCGACCTGCTGCACCAAGCCTATGGCCTGGCTGCCGGCAAGCCGAAGGTGCAGAGCGAGCTGATGGGCTGGATGTTCACCGTGCTGGAAATCGGCCACGCCATCATCGAGCTGCGCAAGGAACAGGCCCGCGCCCCGATCCACCCGGCCTACGCCGAGTCGCAGCCATGGCGCCAGGCCATCCGCGTCATGGGCCGCGCCCTGGCGCGTTTGTTCCTGCAGCCCAGCGCCAGCAACCACGAGCGCGCACTGGTGGCGGTGGACCATGCCATCAGCCGCGTGCAGGCTACCGACGAGCCCTTCGCCCGGCACTTCGACACCTCGGTGCTACGCCGCGCGCAAAGCTACCTGCACTTCATCCGTTCTTCCCTGCTGGACCCACAGTCGCCGCTGGCACCGGCGAAAGGACTGCACCATGCCCCGTGAAATCATGCCCCGTGAAATCGCCTTCCATGGCGTGTACATGCCCACTATGACCTTGATGTTCCTGTTCGCCCTGGGCCTGGCCTGGGGCCTGGACCGCTTCATCGCCAGCCATGACGGCTACCGCTTTTTCTGGCACCCGGCGCTGCTGCGCCTGAGCCTGTTCGTCTGCCTTTTCGGCGCCCTCGCGCTGTCTGTCTACTGGTGAGAAACCTTCGATGAAAAAGTTCTTCAGCCTGATCGCCACCCTGCTGGTGCTGGTGGCCGCCGTGGCGATCGGCCGCCAGTTGTGGCTGCACTACATGACCACGCCCTGGACCCGCGACGGGCGTGTGCGTGCCGACATCATCAACGTCGCTGCCGACGTGCCCGGCTACGTGGTGGGTGTACCGGTCAAGGACAACCAGCGGGTGAAGAAGGGCGACCTGTTGATCCAGATCGACCCTGAGCACTACCAGATGGCCGTCGACCAGGCCAAGGCGCTGGTTGCCTCGCGCAAGGCCACCTGGGAAATGCGCAAGGTCAACGCCAAGCGCCGCGCCGACATGGACAACCTGGTGATCTCCAAGGAAAACCGCGACGACGCCAGCAACATCGCCAACTCGGCCCAGGCGGATTATCAACAGGCCCTGGCCGAACTGGCGGCCGCCGAGCTGAACCTCAAGCGCACGCATATCGTGGCCACGGTGGACGGTTACGTGACCAACCTGAACATCCACAAGGGCGACTATGCCCGCACCGGTGAGCCGGTGATGGCGGTAGTCGACGAGAACTCGTTCTGGGTTTATGGCTTCTTCGAAGAGACCAAGCTGCCGCACGTGAAAGTGGGGGACCAGGCTGAGCTGCAGATGATGAGCGGCGAGCGCATCAAAGGCCACGTAGAGAGCATTGCCCGCGGTATTTATGACCGCGACAACCCCCAGAGCCGCGAGCTGATCGCCGATGTGAACCCGACCTTCAACTGGGTGCGGTTGGCGCAGCGCGTGCCGGTGCGGATCCACATCGATGAAGTGCCGGAAGGGTTTTTGCTGGCGGCGGGGACGACGTGTACGGTGGTGGTGAAGCCGAGTGAAGGGTGATTATTGCAGTTACCCTCCTCTTATGCGGCCCTGCAACTCAACGTTCGATACGTTGTCTTGATGTCGGGTCGTTATAATGCCTAATCTATCCATGCTGGTAACAATCTTGTAGTGGGGGAACTGGATAGCCCTGATCAAACGTACGTTGCTGTTGGGTTGTTGCACCTCGAAGTTCAGAGAAGCATAGATAGGTTCTTCAGTGCGGTTACGTACACGTACGCTGTTGCTGGGGTGGTGTAAGTTAGATTGAATAGACATATATAGATTTTCTGGATCGCTTATGTCAGATGTGGGCGTTGCGCGGTCTGATTGTGGTGATTGGGGGGCTGATCGTGGGGCCATTATGCCGTAGGCCGGATTGGCGCTTGAAACGACTCGGCGTTTTTTCTGGCCTCTAATCGCGTTAAGTATCTTCGTCCAAAAGCCGATGTGTCCGGTCGGATCGCTATTGTTTACTGGGTCACCACCACAATAAACATAGGCATTTGGACCACTTTCACCGAATGGGCTCCAACTGTCCGGGCTATTGAAACGCATTAGCTTCGAATTGAATGCTCTATACCCGTTACCCAATAAATAATAGCCCGCTATTGAATCTGCGAGCTCTCCGTTGAAACCGAGTAAGCTGACCAGATGCTTGTGAGGGCTCCTTAGACCATAGGCGGAATAGGTAAAGTGCTGGCGGTGTGGAGGTTCGGATCCCTGCGCTGTTTCCTGGTAATGGTTTGCCACGAGCATTCACCTTGGTTGGTTGGGTGGCTGATGCTTGTATGCTGATTCAATAGGCCAATGCTGACTACTGGCTGTTTTGTCAGGTACTGAGTAGCTGTAGCACCGGCACATCAATGTTGGTTTGCCATGCCCACCATTACTGGAACCTCAACACGATCAATCACCTTCGCGCTGATCGAAGGATCCAGCAACCGCCCCAATCGTGACAGGTGGCGATGACCCATGATGATCAGTTCGCAACGCAGATTTTGCGCCTTGCTGACGATGGCCTCGACCGGCTGCCCGGCCACCATGCAGCCCTGGCTGGTGAAGCCGGCGTCCTGCAACTCGCGCACGGCCTTGGCTACGGCGTGGTCGGCATGTTGCTGCTCCTCGCAGGCGGCGGGGTATTCCTCCAGTTCTTCGGTGGTGTAGGGCGCGGGTTGCTCGTGCACGGCGAAAGTGCTGTCGATGGCCAGCAGCACATGCAGCTCGTGTTCATCGGGGCGGCAGTAGCGGCGGGCGAGGGTGAGCAGGGCGAAGGATGCGGGGGAGGCGTCGATGGCGATGAGGACCGGGGTGGGCATGGGAATCCTTGTCGAAGCTAAATGATGTGCTGGCTGTACCGGCCTCTTCGCGGGGCAAGCCCGCTCCCACAGGTTGGCCGCACAAACCTCGGGCATTGCGGGGTACCTGTGGGAGCGGGCTTGCCCCGCGAAGAGGCCGGTACAGCCACTGCATCACTTATGGCCCATCCAAAGCCCGGAATAAATGCCCCACCACGCACGACCTTATTGCGTCTGACGCAATCCACCAACCTGCTACCATCGCCGTTCCCACAATCGCCACGGAAAACGGCCATGCAACTCCCGGACATGAACCTGCTCGTCGCCCTCGACGCCTTGCTTGACGAAGGCAGTGTGGTGGGCGCCGCGCAGCGCATGAACCTGAGCCCGGCCGCCATGAGCCGGACCCTGGGGCGCATTCGCGATGCCTTGGGCGACCCGATCCTGGTGCGCGCCGGCCGTGGCTTGGTGCCGACACCCCGTGCGCTGGCGCTGCGCGAGCAGGTGCATGGGCTGGTGGAGCAGGCCGGGCAGGTGTTCCGCAGCCGTGACGATGTCGACCTGGTCAACCTGGACCGGGCTTTCAATATCCGCACCAACGATTTGTTCATCGCCCTGTACGGCGCCCAGCTGTTGCGCATGATGCTGGCCCAGGCACCGCGTACGGTGCTGCGTTTCGTGCCCGAGGGCAGTGGCGACGATGATGCGGTGCTGCGCAACGGGCATATCGACCTGATCATCAGCTCGGCCGTCGAGCTGGGCCCGGAAATCAAGGTGCAGAGCCTGTTCAACACCTACTTCGTAGGCTTGGCGCGCGAGGGCCACCCAATCTTCGATGCCGAGATTACCCCTGAGCGGTTCGCCGCCTACCCGCAGATCAGCGTGTCGCGCCGTGGCCGGGCCAATGGGCCGATCGATGTCGCATTGGCCAACCACAAGGTCGAACGGCGGGTGGCGCTGATCACCACGAGCTTCCACTCGGCGATGTTTTCGCTGCCGGATTCGGACCTGATCCTGCCGATCCCGGCCAACATCCTCAACAGTGTGCAGCGCTTGAAACTGCCCCTGCGCTCGTTCGAGATCCCGGTGCCGTTGGAGAAGGTCAACGTCAAGCAGGCCTGGCACCCGCGGTTCGACAATGACCCGGCACACCGCTGGCTGCGCCAGACGTTGAAGGCATGTGGCAGCTTCGACCCGTAACAGAGGTCGATTGCGTTTGGCGCAATATAAACCTGCCAACAAGTCAGTTTTCGTAAGCATTCGACCTTCTTAGACTTGCTCCAGCCCTGAAATTGTTGCTGGAGATGTATTCCCATGAGTTCCCTGACCGCGCCTTCTGCTGCGCTGGCTGCCGCCCCCGCGCCGGCCGCCCCCGTGCAGACGGCATTCGGCCTGCAGGTGGTGGTGGGGTTGTTTGGGGTGTTGCTGGCCGTACTCTGTGCCGGCCTCAACGAGGCGGTGACCAAGATCTCGTTGGCCGATATCCGCGGCGCCATGGGCATCGGTGCCGACGAAGGCGCCTGGCTGCTGGCTGCGTACAGCGCGGCTTCGGTGTCGGCGATGGCCTTTGCACCCTGGCTTGCCACGACCTTTTCCCTGCGCCGCTTCACGTTGTCTGCCATTGGCGTGTTCGCCGTGCTGGGCCTGCTGCAACCGTTCGCCCCCAACCTGCACAGCCTGATGCTGCTGCGGGTGCTGCAAGGCTTTGCCTCGGGCGCCTTGCCGCCGATGCTGATGAGCGTCGCGCTACGTTTTCTGCCTCCGGGCATCAAGGTCTATGGCCTGGCCTGCTATGCCCTGACCGCCACCTTCGGGCCGAACCTCGGCACACCGCTGGCGGGCCTGTGGACCGAGTACGTCGGCTGGCAGTGGGCCTTCTGGCAGATCATCCTGCCGTCGCTGCTGGCGATGTTCTGTGTCGGCTGGGGCCTGCCCCAGGACCCGTTGCGCCTGGAGCGCTTCAAACAGTTCGACTGGCGTGGCGTGCTGCTGGGCCTGCCGGCCATCAGTTGCATCGTTCTCGGCCTGTCGCTGGGTGACCGCTGGGGCTGGTTCGACTCGCCGCTGATCTGCTGGCTGCTGGGCGGCGGCCTGCTGTTGCTGGTGCTGTTCCTGTACAACGAGTGGTCCGAACCGCTGCCGTTCTTCCAGTTGCGCATGCTCTCACGGCGCAACCTGAGCTTCGCCCTGGTGACCTTGGCCGGTGTGCTGATCGTGCTCTCCGGGGTGAGCAGCATTCCGTCGGCGTACCTGGCGCAGATCCAGGGCTACCGGCCGGCGCAGACCAGCCCGCTGATGATGCTGGTGGCCATGCCGCAACTCATCGCCCTGCCGCTGACCGCAGCGCTGTGCAACATCCGCGCGGTGGACTGCCGCTGGGTACTGGCAATGGGGCTCGCCATGCTGGCGCTGTCGTGCGTGGGCAGCAGCCTGTTGACCTCCGAGTGGATACGCGGCGACTTCTACCCGTTTTATCTGTTGCAGGTGTTTGGCCAGCCGATGGCCGTGCTGCCGCTGCTGATGCTCTCCACCAACGGCATGACCCCGCAGGAGGGCCCGTTCGCCTCGGCCTGGTTCAACACGGTCAAGGGGCTGTCGGCGGTGATTGCCGGCGGCTTGCTGGATGTCTTGGGCACCGTGCGCCGGCATTTCCATTCCAACCACTTGGTCGACAGCCTGGGCAATGCGCCGCTGATCGATGACAGCGCCGCCGGCCTTGCCCGGCGCATTCATGAACAGGCCCAGGTACTGACCTCGGCCGACCAGTACCTGGTGATGGCGTGCATTGCCGTCGCGTTGATCTGCCTGATTCCCTTTGTGCCTACCCGGATCTTCCCGCCGCGTGCGGTGGCTTGAGCCCGTGACTGAATTCGAGACTTAGAAATGACCAACAACCGTAAAACACTTTTCATCGGCTCGGTGCTCGCCGTTGCCGTGCTGGCCGGCATCGTCGGGCCTTGGATGCTGGGCAGCGATCACCGCCAGCGCACCAACGACGCCTATGTGATCGCCGATTACACCGTGGTCGCGCCCAAAGTCGCAGGCTTTATCAAAGAGGTGCTGGTCGAGGACAACCAGCAAGTCACGGCAGGCCAGTTGCTCGCGACCCTCGATGCCCGCGACTACCAGGCCGCGCTCGACGCAGCCCAGGCGCAATTGCTGGTGGCCAAGGCGCAGAGCGCCGATGCCCGCGCCACGCTGGAGCGCCAGGCCGCCTTGATCGCCCAGGCCGAAGCCGCCGTGAAAGCCGCCCAGGCCGAAGCGGCGTTTGCCGATCATGAAGTCAACCGCTACAGCCGCCTGGCCGAGCAAGGTGCCGGCACCGTGCAGAACGCCCAGCAGGCGCGCAGCGGAGTCGATCAGGCCCGTGCGCGCCTGGCCAATACTCAGGCGGCGTTGGTGGCTGCACGCAAGCAAGTGGACATCCTCAGCGCCCAGGTGGCCAGCGCCGATGGCCAGCTCAAACGGGCCGAAGCGGGGCTGGAGAAAGCCCAGCTCGACCTGTCCTACACGCGCATCATCGCACCGGTGGACGGCATGGTCGGCGAGCGCGCCTTGCGTGTCGGCGCCTATGTCAATCCGGGGGCTCGGCTGTTGTCGGTGGTGCCGTTGCAGCTGGCCTATGTGGTCGGCAACTTCCAGGAAACCCAGCTGACCCATGTGCAGCCCGGCCAACCGGTCAGCATCAGTGTCGATACCTTCTCGGGCGAGCAACTGCATGGCCATGTCGAGAGCATCGCACCGGCCACCGGTGTGACGTTCGCGGCGGTCAAGCCGGACAATGCCACCGGCAACTTCACCAAGGTGGTGCAGCGCATCCCCGTGAAGATCGTGTTCGATGATGGCCAGCCGCTGCTTGCGCGGCTGCGTGTGGGCATGTCGGTGGAAGCCACCATCGATACCCGCGGCGACAAACTCGAAGGCAAAGAGGTGAGCGCACGATGAAACCGGCCTTTCGCTTGAGCCCGGTGTTGCTGGCGTTGCTGATGGCCGGCTGTACCCTCGGGCCAGATTTCAAACGCCCGGACAGCCAGGCCCCACAACAGTGGGCAGGCTTGCAAGGCGAGGCTGCGGCCAGTCAGCCGCAGGCCGAACCCCTGGAACTGCGCTGGTGGGAGAGCTTCCACGATGCCCGGCTCAGCGCGCTGATCCAGCGGGTCGCCGAACGCAACCTGGACTTGCAGATGGCCAGTGCGCGGCTGCTGCAAAGCCGTGCCTTGCGCAGTACGGTAGCAGCGGATCAAGCGCCGTCGGTCGATGTGAACGCGGGCTACAGCCGTGCTCGCAACAGCGCCGAAGGGCTGAGTGACCCCTCGGGCCACGCGGGCAAATCGGCATTCAACCTGTGGCAGGGTGACCTGGTCGCGGGGTGGGAGCTGGACCTCTGGGGCCGAGTACGCCGGCAAGTGGAGGCTGCCGATGCGACGGTCGAAGTGGCCGAGAATGACCGCCGTGGCGTGTTGCTGGCGCTGTTGTCGGAAACCGCCGGCAACTACATTCAGCTGCGTGCGGTGCAGCACACCCTGGACGTCACCCGTGACAACCTGAAGGTGGCGCAGCACAGCCTGAAGTTGTCCGAGAATCGCCAGGCCGAAGGGGTCGCCACCCGCCTCGACGTGGCCCAGGCCAGTGCCCAGGTCGCCTCCATCGAAGCCCGCCTGCCCAGCCTTGAGGCCAAGCGCGACGACTTGATCAACGCCCTCAGCCTGCTCGCGGCCGAGCCGCCCCGCAGCCTTCAGGCACAGTTGCTCGAAGGGGGTGAACTGCCCGCGCCCCAGCAGCAGTTCGCCATTGGCCTGCCGTCGGAGTTGGCCGAGCGCCGGCCGGACATTCGCCAGGCCGAGGCGCGCCTGCATGCGGCCACCGCCAGTATCGGCGTGGCCAAGGCCGACTTCTACCCGAGCATTCGGCTGTCGGGCAGCCTGGGCTTCCAGGCCATGCAGCTGTCTGACTTCGGCGGCTGGGACTCGCGCCGCTTCGCTTTTGGCCCGCAACTGTCACTGCCGATTTTTGAAGGTGGGCGGCTCAAAGGCACGCTGGAACTGCGTGAGGCGCAGCAGCAGGAAGCCGCGCTCAACTACCGCAAGGTGGTGCTCGGTGCCTGGCATGAAATCGACGATGTGCTGCGCCTGTATAACGCCAGCCAATTGCGTCGCGACCATTTGGCCGAGGCGGTGCGGCAGAACCGCATCGCCTTGGAGACTGCCCAGCGCCAGTATGTGGAAGGGGCGGTGGACTTTCTCAATGTGCTGACCGTGCAAGGGGCGTTGCTGGCTAGCGAAGAGCAGTGGATCGACAGCTCGGCGGCGGTTTCCCAGGCGCTGGTGGGGCTGTACAAGGCGCTGGGTGGGGGTTGGCAGGCGTTTGATACACAGCCTGCGAACAAAGTTTGATAGGTGTTGTGGCTGTACCGGCCTCTTCGCGGGTAAACCCGCTCCCACAGGTACCGTACAGATTTTGAGCACTGTGCAGTACCTGTAGGAGCGGGTTTACCCGCGAAGAGGCCAGTACTGCCAAGCATCAATCAAAGCGGCCGCAGCAACCCAAACCGCTTGCGCAACACCCAGTCCAGCAACCGCCGCGGCAACAGCCTGGCAATCAGCGGCAACGCCGTGCTGCCATTACCCAGCCTGACCACCGCAGGCACCGCCGTTTTGCGCGTAGCCGCCAACACCCCTTGGGCAAACACCGCCGCAGGCGTCGGCCGGTCCTGCGATGCCCGCGCCCGTGCCTGCACATATTCGCGCAGTGGCCACCACGGCGAATCCGCAGCCAACACCTGATCGGCCTGGCGCTGGGCATTGCTGGCGAACTGCGAAGCGATCGCCCCCGGCTGCACTTCCATCAGCCGAATGCCAAACGGCGCCAGCTCCAGGCGTAGTGCATCGCTCAGGGCGTTGACGGCAGCCTTCGAGGCGCAGTAGGCCCCAGCGAACGGCGTGACCAGCACCCCAGAAACGCTGCCGATATTCACCACCAGCCCACGCGCGCGGCGCAGCAGCGGGAACAACGCGCGGGTCACGCCGACCACGGCGAAAACGTTGGTTTCGAATTGCTGGCGCATGGCGTCCACACCCCCGTCGAGCAATGGGCCCATGGCACCGTAGCCAGCGTTGTTGATCAGCATGTCGAGGCGGCCGTGGCTTGCTTCCAGCTCATCGGCCAGTTGGATCAGGGCTTGGCCATCATTGACGTCCAGTTGCCGGGCGGTGAAACCGGCGGCGGCTAAATGCGCGACATCTTCAGGTTTGCGGGCGGTGGCCCAGACTTCATGGCCAGCATCGCGGAAGGCGTCGGCCAGGGCGCGGCCGATGCCGCTGGAACAACCGGTGATCAGGACGGTGGGCATGGGAGATGGCCTTGAGTCGGGTAAGTTTGTGTTGCCTGTAGTGGCCTCTTCGCGGGCAAGACCGCTCCCACAGGTACTGCACAGCGCTCAAAATCTGTGCGGTAACCTGTGGGAGCGGGCTTGCCCGCGAAAGGGCCCGACCAGGCGACAGATCAATTGGCAAATGTACCCTGCAGATGCTCAGCCCGAAACTCCAGCGTCTGCGGCCGATAGCCAGAGCGCAGTGGCGGCAAAGGCAGGCAATCCTTCCACTCGGCACCCGGCTGCAGCTCACCCGGCCCCCGGTAACGCGGCGCGCTGTAGGTGTTCTCGGCCAGGTTGACGGTATCGCCCGGCGCATACGCCCCCACCCGCCAACGCAGTTCGGTCAGCGGGGCCTTGTTGCCGTTCTTCATGTGAACCTGCAGCGCACGGTCGGCGGGGCATTGGTCCGGGGCATAGCTCAGGCGCAAGTCCAGGCGCGCCAGTTGTGTGGCTTCGCGGTTGTCTTGCCAGGCCACGAACAGGGCGACCAGGCCGATGCCGCACACGGCGGCCAGGGATATCGGCAACGCCTTCGCTGGGTAACGCAGCAGCAGTACCAGCCAGGTGAGGATGAGAACGGCGCCGATAAGCATGAGTCGGTGACCTCAGGTACGCAATTCAGACCATCGTAGCGGTAAACCGACCTCGCTTGAAGGACGGCCTTGAAGGCCAACTACCTCGTAGTCCTGCGAGTACCGGCATGGCGAGTAGCAAATTAGTCTGTCGTCGACGCGTTCACTCAATGAATCGAAAACGACAAGGTACTCACGATGAACACAGTAATTGATCTGCTAGCTGAAGAAGCTGAACGGCCAATGGGCGCATCGAACTTAAGGTGTAATTTCACCATGCGCAAAAAAACCGCTCCCTTTTAAAAGGGGAGCGGTTTTTCTGAGCACTGTACTTATTGCGCGATGGTCTTCACCGAAACCCCACGCTCGACCGGCGTCGAGGTGCGCCCATACACATCTTCGAAACGCTCGATGTCATCCTCGCCCAGGTAGCTGCCGGACTGCACTTCGATGATCTCCAGCGGGATCTTGCCCGGGTTGCGCAGGCGGTGCACCGAAGCGATCGGGATGTAGGTCGACTGGTTCTCGGTGAGCAGGAACACGTTCTCGTCGCAGGTCACCTCGGCGGTGCCGGACACCACGATCCAGTGCTCGGCGCGGTGGTGGTGCATCTGCAGCGACAGGCTGGCGCCTGGCTTGACGGTGATGTGCTTGACCTGGAAGCGGCCGCCCATGTCCACCGAATCGTACGAGCCCCATGGGCGGTACACTTCCAGGTGGTTCTGGGTCTCGCTGCGGCCTTGCTCGTCGAGGGTCTTGACCATCTGCTTGACGCCTTGGACCTTGTCCTTGTGGGCAATCATCATGGCGTCCTTGGTCTCGACCACGACGATGTTTTCAAGGCCGATCACCGACACCAGCTTGCCGTTGCCGTGGATCATGCAGTTGCGGCTGTCCTGCACTACCACATCACCCTTGGTGACGTTGCCGTTGTCGTCCTTCTCGTGCACATCCCACAGCGATGACCAGCAGCCCACGTCGCTCCAGCCGGCCGACATCGGCACCACGCAGGCGCGCTGGGTCTTTTCCATCACTGCGTAGTCGATGGAATTGTCCGGGCAGCAGGCGAAGGTGGCTTCGTCGATGTTCAGCACATCGCCGTCTGCCTGGCTGCGCTCCAGGGCCAGCACGCAGGTGTCGTAGATGTCGGCGTCGTGCTTTTTCAGCTCTTCGAGGAAGCGGCTGGCGCGGAACAGGAACATGCCGCTGTTCCAGAAGTAGCCCCCGGCCTTGACGAACTCGGCGGCGCGTTTCTCGTCGGGCTTTTCAACGAACTGCGCCACCCGCGCCACACCTTCAGGCAGCAGTGCGTCCTGGCTGGAGCGGATGTAGCCATAGCCGGTCTCGGGTTTGGTCGCCGGCACGCCGAACAGCACCATCTCGCCACGCTCGGCGGCCACGGTAGCCAAGGCCAGGGCGCGCTGCAGGGCTTTCTGATCGTCGATCACGTGGTCGGCGGGCAGCACCAGCATCAGGTCGTCGCGGCCTTCGCTGACCAGCTTCATCGCGGTCATCGCCACGGCTGGGGCGGTGTTGCGGCCGAACGGTTCCATCAGGATGCCTTGGGTTTTCAGCTTCAGTGCCGAGAGCTGTTCCTGAACGATGAACGTGTGGTCCTTGTTGCAGACCACGATCGGCGCGTCCATGCCTTCGAACACCAGGCGTTGGATAGTTTGTTGGAACAGCGTGTGCTCACCGGTCAGGGCCAGGAACTGCTTGGGGAACTGCTTGCGCGACAGAGGCCACAGACGCGAACCGCTACCACCAGAAAGAATTACCGGGATCATGATGTTTCTCCAATAAGGTCGTTAATGAGGCAGGGGATCAGTTAGTGGACACTGGGCGGGTAACCCAGACCGGCGACAGGCTGCTGCCGGAACCGGTGACGTACAGCACGGCGGCTTCGCCGCGCTCCAGGGCGACGGGTTTGACGTCGCTGACTTTCTTGTCGCCGGCATACAAGGCGAGGTTGACCTTGACCGGGTTGATCTCACGCTCGCCACGGCCTTTGGCGGCGACTGGCGTGACCACTTCGGTCTTGCCATCGGCGGTCTTCAGGGTCAGCGACTGGTCGCTGAGGTTCTGTACGCGTACCAGGGCTTTCTGCTTGTTCTTGAACGGCGGCTCTTCGATCAGTTGCGGGTTGCCGCTGCCGCTGTTGACCAGGGTGTAGTACTTGTCCGAGGCCAGCTTGACCGGCACGCTCTTGCCGCCCACCTGGGCGGTGTAGTCACCGCCTGGGAGGAAGCTGAAATCGCTGCTGGCCTGGGCGCCGACCTGCTTGATCTGGGTGTTGCCGACCGAGGCGGCGGCAGGCGCGCTGGCGGCGTTGTACAGGCGCACGAAGGTCGAACCTTTCGGTGCGGTGGGGCCGTACAACGCGGCGTCGGCACCGGCGAAGGCCTGCATCGAGGCAAGGGACAGGCCTGCTGCGAGGGTGAGGGCTTTGGCAATGGAAGTCTTGGTAGTCATGTGCATTTCCTCTCTTTCGATCAGTGGTTCGTCCGGGTGGACGACAGGGCCAGGTTTTCTTCGGATTTACGGGAGTTCTTCAGCTGGGCGATCCACTGCGGATCGAAGCTGCTGAGGTCGTTTTTCATGGGCAGATAACGTTCGGGGAATTCCCACACCACGACTTGTGGGGCGGCATTTTTGAAGGCATCGCTTTGCAGGTACTTGAGCATCGGCAGCAGCGGGCCGTGGCCGTCTTCGGCGTAGTTGGCGACGTCGCTGCGCAAGGCTTGCTGCAAGGCGCCGAGGAAGTTCCAGTGCGGGTTGGCGCTGTAGCTGGTGCCGACCAGTGCGACCGGGATCTGGCTGTCGGCGAACAGCGCGTCGCCCGCATCGCCAGCGGCTTGGGCTGGGCGCGTGGTGCGTTGCTGCAGGTTGTCAGGGCTCGGCAGCAGGTTGCTGAACAGCGGGTCCAGTGGCAGGAAGTTGGTCAGGTCGCCTTTGTAGGGCGCCGTGTTGCCGGCTTCGGTGATGAAGGTTTGCGGGTCGCCATTGAGCAGGCTCTGGCGGCTGACCGCTTCGGCCAGGGCTTGTGCGGCGACTTCGGCGCCCATCGGCGTCCAGTGTGTGTCGGTGCGCAGGAACACCTGGCCGCGGGCCTTGGCCTGTTCCATGGGCGCCATCAGGTCTGGGGCGAACACGTTGGCCTGGCGGGCTTGGGCATGGAAGCGGTTGTACAGGTCGTCGTGCAGGCTGGCGGGCAGCTCCTTGCCGACGTACTCGGAATAGACCCGCGCCTTGGCCGGCACGATTGCCAGCACCAGCTGGCTGCCGTGTTGTTGCAGGGTGTCGCGCACGCCACGGATCAGCGCCAGGTTTTCCTGCATCAGTTGCTCGGCACCGGCGGTGGGTTTGAACTCTTCATCGCTGAACAGCCACTGGTCGCGGCCCAGCACCACGCCCGGGCGGCCTTCGTTGAACAGCTTGAAGTCCAGCGCCGCCCAGAGGTTGGTGCCCAGGCGCTTGATCGGGAACTGTTCGTCGTAGTGGGTCTCGGCAGCCTTGGCCAGCTTGCCGTTGAGCAGGGTCATCTGCGCGGTGCGCTGGAAGCTTTCCAGGCCGCCGGTGGACCAGGCGCCCATGCCGACCAGCAGGCCGAGGAACGACAGCGAATAGGTAATGCGTAATGTCCGGGTCATGGTCATCAACCTCAGAACTGGAAGTAAAGGAACGGCGAATAGCTCTGCGCCGAAAGCTTGAGGATCGAGGCCACGAACAGCAGCAGGACCAGGGCGCGGGTCATCACCCGAGTCCAGTCCAGGCCGATCGAGCCGTCGGCGTTGACCTGCACCGGGGTTGCCTTGGGAGTCGGCTTGGCATTGCGGTAGAAGTCGCGCAGGCCGAAGAACGCCAGGGTGAGGTAGGCGATCACCAGGGTGGCCACCTGCAAGCCGGTCAGCTGGGCGCGGTTGAGCTCCGACAGCTGCCATTCACCAAAGCTGAACATGGCGGCGTACATGCGCCCGGCCACGTGCAGGTTCTCGGCGCGGAAGATCACCCAGCCGACCACGACCAGCAGGAAGGTGAAGGCCCACTTGACCGGGTTGAAACGCTGCGGGTTGGTGTCGATACCCAGCGCCCGCTCGATCGCCAGCCACATGCCGTGCCAGGCGCCCCAGAGGATGTAGGTGAAGTTGGCGCCGTGCCACAGCCCGCCCAGCAGCATGGTGAGGAACAGGTTGCGGTAGGTGTTGAAGGTGCCTTTGCGGTTGCCGCCCAGGGTGATGTACAGGTAGTCACGCAGCCAGGTCGACAGGCTGATGTGCCAGCGGCGCCAGAACTCGGTGATCGACTGGCTGATGTAGGGCTGCTTGAAGTTCTCCATGAAGCGGAAGCCCATCATCAGGCCCAGGCCGATGGCCATGTCGCTGTAGCCGCTGAAGTCGAAGTACAGCTGCGCGGTGTAGGCCAGGGCGCCCAGCCAGGCGTCGCCGGTGGTCGGGTTCTGCAGGGCGAAACAGTGGTCGGCCACCACCGCCAAGGTGTCGGCGATGAACACTTTCTTGATGAAGCCCTGCATGAAGCGGGTGCAGCCTTCGGAGAACTTGTCCAGGGTGTGGGTGCGGTTGTTGAACTGGTCGACCAGGTCTTTGAAGCGCAGCACGGGGCCGGCGATCAGGTGCGGGAAGATCGCCACGAACGCCGCGAAGTCGATCAGGTTGCGGGTGGCCGGGGTGTCGCCGCGGTACACGTCGATGATGTAACTGATCGACTCGAAGATGTAGAACGAGATACCGATCGGCAACAGCACGTGGGTGAGGATGAACGGCTCCAGGCCGAACGAGGTGATGATCGCATTGAGGCTGTCGACGCCGAAGTTGGCGTATTTGAAGTAGCCGAGGATGGCCAGGTCGACGCCCACGCCCAGCAGCAGCCAGCGCTGGGCCGGTTTGGTACGCACGCCGGCGGCGCCGACTTTCAGGCCGATCCAGTAGTTCCACAGGGTCACGCCGGCAAACAGGGCGAGGAAGTCCACCCGCCACCAGGCATAGAAGATGTAGCTGGCGATCAGCAGCAGCAGGTTGCGATAGCGTTGCCCGCTCAGGTAGTACAGGCCGAGAAAGATCGGCAAGAACAGGAACAGGAACACGTTGGACGAGAAGACCATCCCGGTTCTCCTAATTTGTTCACAGCATCCAGGGCAAAACGCCCCCCGAACCCCCCAGTCCATGACTGAAGAGCAATTCATTTCCTGTGGGAGCGGGCTTGCCCCGCGAAGGCGTCAGCACAGGCGACGCTTTTTCCCTTTCGGGCCATTCGCGGGACAAGCCCGCTCCCACAGAGATCAGCCCACAGTGGGCTGTTATTTCTTGCTCTGTGCGCTCGGGTCATAGACCCGGGTCAGGTTGCCGCCGAGCCTGAAGCTGTCGAACGGCTGCATACCGTGCTTGCGATCAAGGGTGTCGCCGACGCACTGGTACAGCGCGCACCAGGGCTCGAGCCAGGCGTACTTGCTGTCGACCTTGAGGTCTTTCATGTCCTGTTTTGCACCGGCGCGTTCAGCGAAATGGCGCGGGTCACGGGCGCCGGCCAATACGCCTTCACCCAGGCGCTGCAGGGCGAAGTTGTTCTCGCTGCGCAGGTCCACGCCATTGACCTTGGCGAAGCTGGCGATCATCGCCAGCGGTGGCAGGGCATAGTTGTGGTAAGCCAGGGCGCGCTGCTTGCGTTTGATTTCGTTGGGCAGGAAGCCTTGGTCGTCGATCTGGTTGGCGCCGACCTTGTATTCCTTCACGGCCCAGTCGAACAGGTCGCGACGGTCGGTGGCCACGGCGGTGGCCATCACCGACCAGGCCGCCCAGTAGCTGTGGTTATTGATCTTCTCCAGCGGCAGGTCGCTCCAGTCGCGCACGGTCTGCTCGGCCAGGCGGGCAAACCAACGCTCGATCTGCTCGGCCTCGGCCTGGTGCGCGGCCAGGGGCTGCGCGTTGGAGAACTTCAGGCGTAGCCACGATCCGCTCATGCTGCCCAATGCCCATTTGCGCATCGACTTGCCGGTGTGGTTGTAGTCGGTGGACAGCAGGGCGTCGGCCCGCGCCCAGGTTTCGAGCCAGGCAAGCGTGCAGTCGAGCTGCGCCGGGCGGCCGTCACGCATGTACTGGCCGACCATCTTGCTGACGCCTTTCTCCAGCGTGGTGATGTCGGCCGTGGAGTCGCGGAAGGCTTTTTCCGAGGCCACATTGAGGGTCGCCCGGGCCTTGTCGGAGCCTTCGTACTTGCTGCGAAACTGCAGCGCGCCGGTGTACGGCTTGGGGGCAGGTTCGCAGCGGAACTTGCCATCGCTGGTCTTGAGCTTTTCGATCCCCTCGTAGTAACCCAGGGGCGGTACCAGCGCGGCGTGCGCGGCGCCGCCGAACAGGGCCAGGCTGAGCAGGGCGGGGCTGATGAGTCGCTTGAATGGGGTCATGGTCGCCTCACTGGCCGGCTTGCGCGGTTTGCGCAGGCACGGCGAAGTTGTTGCGTTTGCAGAGTTTGGCCTCGACCTTCTGGGTGCCGTTCTCCGGCCCCTGGACCTCGAAGGCCAACAGGTTCTGGCTGGCCCAGTCTTCGTCTTCGCGCATCTGGAAGACGAAGCGGCCGTCGGTGTCGGAGGTTTCCGGTTTCTCCAGCTTGATGTCCTCGTGGCGGCCGTTGAGGTACCAGAGGGTGGCCTGCAGCACCTTCACCGAAGGGTCTTCGAACTTGACGTCCATCTGCAGGTTGCGGTTGATCAGGTCTTTGATCACACCGCCCTTGCCGTTGACCATCAGCTCGTTCTTGCCGGGCTTGAGCGTGGTGCTGGCGCTCATCAGCGCCGGGCGTGCGTCACAGCCATCGTCGAGCAGGCCGAGGATCTGCCGCCAGATGGTTTCCTGGTCCAGGCGATACAGCGGGGAGAACTCCCAGATCAGAATCTTCGGCGGGTTTTTCTGGAACTCTTCGCTGCCCAGGTACTGGATCATCGAGCCTTCCAGGCCACCGCCAGGGAAGGCGACGTTGAGCACGTCGGCGCCGATGTACTGTTCGAGGAAGCCCGAGAAGTTGTAGTTCTTGCCGCTGTGGCTGGTACCGACCAAGGTGATCTGCGCGTTGCCGCCATCGCCGAACAGGTCGTCGCCGCCGCTCGCGCCTTTTGGCTCGGTGGCGAACTGGTCCATGTACTGCACGGCGTAACTGGTGCCGCAGAGCTGGCCGGCGACGTTGTGCAGGGTGCCGGTCTTGCCCATGCGCCCGGACTTCTTGGTTTCGAATTCCTTGCGTGGGATGCCTTCGAAGGCCGGCATGTGGTGCACGGTGTCGGCCACGATCTTGGCGGCGCGCTCGGCGCCATACGGCGTCCAGTGCTGGTCACCGCGGAAGTAGAAGTCTTTGCCCTGGTCGGCGGCGGCCAGTTGCTCGTTGGTCAGCGGCGACAGGTCGGGCACGTTGTAGCCCATCTTGCTGAAGCGCTGGAGCATGGCCTGGTAGTTGCCCAGGGCCTTCTGGTAGTCGAAGGCGGCTTTTTCTTCCGGCTTGAGCATGTTGCGGTTCACCAGGCCACGGGTCGGCTGGTAGACCACGACCAGTTCCACGCCGCGTTTCTTGAACGCGTCGTGCACCTGCTGCAGGCGTTTGTAGCCGGCGGGGGTGGTGTTGAACTCGGTGCGCAGGTCCTCGCGGGTACGGAACAGCCAGTCGCCCTGGGCCTGTACCAGCGTGGTGAAGTTCTGCTGGTAGCGGGTGGTGTAGCGGCTGGCGTCGTGCGCCTCGGGGCACAGTTGGCAGCAGGGTTCGGCGCTGAACGTCGGGGCTTTCACCTCGTCGGCGCGCACGCCCTGGCTGATCGCCAGAAGGGCGGCGGACAGGCCCAGCAGTTTCATCAGGTGTGGAGTCATGGTCTGGGCTTCCTTAGTCGATCATTTCGGTCTGGCGTTCGACCGGGTCGATCAGCACAGCCTTTTGCTGGCGCACCAGCAGGTCGAGGATTTCGTCCTGGCGCTCGCCGAGGATGCCGTTGAGGCTGATGCCGTTGGCCTTGCGCGGTGCGAGCATCGACACCTTGTACAACTCGACCGACAGCGGCGAGTCGATCGACAGCGGCCCGGAGCCGTTGGCCGCCAGCTCACCGCCCACCACGATCAGCGAGACTTTGGTGTCGAACGGGTCGAGGGCGATGTCGCGGTCGGTGTCGGACAAGTCTTTGATGTGCCCGTAGACACCCACCAGGCCATTGGCCATGGCGACGTTTTCGTACAGGCGGATGTTCACGCTATTGCGCACGCGGATGCCGTGGCGGCGGTTGTTGATCAGCTTGTTGCCCCAGATCAGGTTGTCGCCGCTTTCATACAAGGTGATGCCGTCGGTGTGGTTGCGGTAGATCTCGTTGTAGGCGATCAGGTTGTTGACGCTGTTACGGTCGATCACCACGCCCGAGAGCTTGTTGTCGTAGCTCTTGTTGTTGATGATCCAGCTGTCGTTGACCTCACGCGAGACGATGATCCCGTGCTTTTTCTTGGTGCCGTACACCGTGTTGCCGGCGATGATCAGGCGGTGCGAACGGTCGTGCGGGTCAATGCCGTAGACGATGTTGTCGCGGTAGGTGTTGTCCTTGACCACGAAGTCCTGCGTCTCGTAGCAGTAGAAGCCGTACCACATGTCGCTGAACTCCGAGCCGATGATCCAGCCGGTCGGCTCCGGGCGGCCCATGCGCTTGGCCATGTTCGGCGTGTACTGCGAGATGCTCACACCGTACGACTTGGACTTGGCGTAGCCGAAGCTGGCCATCTTGGTGTTGACGATGTAGGTCTCGGTGCCGCCCCACGACAGCAGGAACGGGCGGAATTCCTTGGGCGAGCGGAAGGTCGCCGGGCCGTTGTCCTTTTCGCGCCAGCCGGTGACCTGGGTGTCGCTGACGAACAGCTTGCCGTCGTTGACCAGAAACGCGCCGCCCTCCTGGGACAGGCGCAGTTGCTTGACCTTGCCGTTGATTTCGAGGATGCCCTTCTGCCCGACCACGATTGGCAGGCGCGCCAGGTACACCCCCGGCTCGACTTCGCTGAGGTACTGCTTGGGTACCTTTTTGCTCAGCTCGACCAAGTCGACATGGCCGTCATCGACGAAGATCGCCTGGGGGATGCCGTGCTGGCGCTGCACCCATTCGGCGGCCTTGTTGTCGCCACCGATGAACTCCTTCAGCGACTCTTCCTGCAGCATGCGGCGCACGCTGACTTTGCCTTTGTGGCGGCGGTCGATCTTGTTCTGCACCGCCTCGGCAGTGAAGCCGCTGAGGTCGGGCAGTTTCGGTGGGTCCATGTGCAGCGGCTCGGTGGGCGCGCTGGACACGGTGTAGGTCTTGGCCTGCTGCAGTTCCTTGGCGATCACCGTGGGTTCTGCGGCGACGGCAAGGCCTGAGGCCAGCAGCAAGGCGCTGGCCAGGAGGCTGTGACGTAGGTGCGGGTGAAGGGGCATGACAAGAAATCCTCTACCGGCCTCAGAAGCGCCAGATCACGTCGACAAAGGCACGGTGCATGTACGAGTCCGCTTCCTTGCCATAGGCGTCACCTGGCTTGAACACACCGGCGCGCAGGCGCACCAGCGCGGACGGTTCGTCGATTGCCTGGCTCATCGAAGCGGGCAACAGGCCCTGCTTGAAGTACTTGGTGACGACCACGTCCATCTCCTGGCCGAGGTCTTTTTCGCCATTGATCAGCGGGCGGTTCACGCCGTTGTCGTTGACCGCAGCGTTGATGCCGCTGGAGCCAATGTTCTGCTCGCCATCGACGCGCCAGAACTTGTGGTAGATCAGGCTGGCGTCGTAGTCGTCGCGCAGTTGCCACGAGGCAAACAGGGTGGCCGCCTGCAGGTTGCCCAACTCGCCACGGAAGGCTTCGCCGAAGCGGTGCACGCGCGAGCGGGTACCGGTGAAGTTGGAGCGGTTGCTCTCAAGGCCGGTCTGCTCGAAGTTGTTCGAGCCGTCATCGCCACCGCCGCCGCTGCCACGGGCGTAGGCCGCACCGACTTGCCAGTTGGGGTCAAGGCGCAGGCGGATGCCGAGGTCGGTGGCCCAGGCGTTGACGTCGCCGCTCTGCTTGCCGGTGGCCACTTGATCGTCGCCCACCTGCTGGCTGCTGAGCTTGTCGCGGTCACCGGTCAGCCAGGTCAGGCTGCCCCAGTAGTTGACGGTGTGGTCGTTGCGCCAGTTGTAGGCGTCACTGTTGGCTTCCAGGCCCAGCCAGGTGAGGTCGCCGGTGCGGGTCTTGTCAAGCGCGTCGATCGTCTCGCCGGGGCTTTTCAGGCTGCCGCTGTCATGGGTGTGGTGGGCACGCAGGCCGACCCAGTGGCCGGGGGTCCATTGCGTGGCGACGTTACCGTAGAGGTGCGTGCGGTCTTTGTCTTCCGGGGCCAGTTCGGTGAGGTCGGTGCGGTACTCGCTGAAGCGCTGGGCCACGCCCAGGTCGGCCTTGAGCAGGGTGGTGTCGAAGGTCCAGTTGAGGGCTTCGATGTTGGTGTCGCGCCACATGCCGTCGTCGCTGCGCAGGCGCTGGCGGCCTAAGCGTAGTTGCTCGCCAGGGTACTGGGTGAGGCCGCTGTAGCCGACCCAGAACTCGCGCATCGCCAGGTAGCTTTTGTCCGGCTTGCGGCTGTCGTCACCGGTGTCGGTGGTGGTGCCGTCGTCGTTCTGGCGCAGGGTGTCGGTTTCGATGGTGTCGGTGGCCGCGACGGCCTGGCCCATGGCGTAGGCGCTCCAGTTGCCGCGCTCGCCGTACACCCAGGGGCGCAGGTCGAGACCGAGGCCGTTGACGTCACCGCCGGGCCGGGTGCCGAGGTCGCGATCGTCTTCCGACTGGCCGGTGATTTTCACGTCCAGGCCGACGTTTTTCTGCGCGGTCATGTCGGCCAGGGTCGGGCAGGACCACAGCAGGGCGAAGCTCAGGCCGATGCCGGCTTTCACGAAGGGATTGAGCGTCATAGCGAGTCCTCACCGTCTACTTCTTGTTCGTCGTCTTGCAGGGCCTCGAGGGCCAGGGTGCTGTTGGCGCCTTGGGCCATGCTGCCGCGCGCCTGTTTTTCCTGCGTCAGCAGGGTTTGCGCCTGGCTGCGCTGGTCTGGCGTGAGTTGCTGATCGAGTTGCTGCAGCAGTTCGGCCGACTGTGGCGTCGGGTTGGCCTGCGACAGTTGCGCGAACACCCAGGCGTTGCCAGGTTGCGGGCGGATGCCATGGCCTTCGCTGAACAGCTGGGCCAAGGCATAGTCGGCGCTGTTCTGGCCGCCACGGGCGGCAGCGAGCAGGTGGTCGACGGCCTTCTGTGGCTCGACATTGCCCAGGTAACCGCGGCGGTACAGCTGGCCCAGGTAGTAATGGGCGCTGACCTCGCCAGCGTCGGCGGCGGCCTGCAGGTGCTGTTCGGCTTTTGCCGCATCGGCGGGCAGCGTCTTGCCTTCGTAGTAGAGGCGGCCCAGCAGCAGTTCGGCGCGTGGCTGTTCGGCGGCGCGGCCTTTGTCGATGTAGGCCAGTAGCTGGTCGGTGTCGCCCAGCTCGGGGAAGTCGTAGACCAGTTGCGCAAGGCTGACCCACGACGCCGGGTTGGCCGGCGCCACCTGTTCGAGCAGGTCCTTGGCGGTTTTATCGTCGGTCTGGCCGAGGCTGCGGTCAGCCAGCACACGGGCGACGCTGTCGACCCGGGTGGCCGGTACGGCGCCGCGGGCATAGGCTGCCTTGAGCTGGCCGAGCAGGGCGGCTTGCTGGTCGGGCTGGCCGCGCTTCTGGTACACGGTGGCCAGTTCGACGTAGCAGATGTCGGTGGTATTGAGCGCGGCCTTGCAGATGCTCTCGACCTCGCCCAGGTGCTGATCGTAGGTGCCCTGGGTGCGATACAGCAGCACCTGGGCCAGGCCCGCTTCCGGGTTGCCGGCGGCGCGCCACTGGTCGATCGCTTGCTGCGCGTTGACGTTGGGGAAGCTCTGCGGGTATTGCAGGTAGAGCATCGCCAGCGGGATCAAGGTATTGCTTTCGCCTTGCTGGGCGGCGCGTTTGAGCAGCGTTTCGGCCTCTTCACGTTCAGCCTGGGTGCTGTCGGGCTTGGCCACCAGCAGGCGCCCGAGCCGAGCCTGGGCCCGTGGCGACGTGGAGGCGGCGGCGCGGTAGGTGGCTTCGGCTTGCTTGATCTGCGCGGGGTCGCGGGTGGCGACCTTGATGTCGGCCAGGCCGACTTGCGCATCGCTGTAGCCGAGGTCGGCCAGGGCCTTGTAGTTGCGCTCGGCCAAAGCGGTGTCGCCGCGCTTGAGGGCTTCGTTGGCCAGGCGCTGGTCAGGCAGGCCGGCACAGCCGGCGAGCGTGATGGCCAAGGCAAGCGTGCCCCATGTGAATGGGCGAGCGCTGCGCGCCCGTTCGCGGCACAAGGCCGCTCCTACAGGTTTTGCGCCAGGCGACAGATGGGGGAGCGACTCGGGCCCTGTAGGAGCGGCCTTGTGCCGCGAACGAGCGCGCAGCGCTCGCAAAACAGGCAACATTAATGCAATAGGCATGACGCGATCGGGCTCAGTCATCGGCTTGTCCTCTTACAGCCCACGGGCCACGGCTTTGTCGATCAGCCAGTTGAACGACGGCCCGCGGTCGCTGCTGACCGAAGCAGGGCGCCCGGCAAGTTCTGCTGGCAGGCCGCTGTCAGGCTTGATCTGCACACGGATGTCAGAGGCCAGGTCTTCGCTGTTGAGGCTGGCGCTGCTGACGATCTGGCCGGTGCGCACTTCGTCTTCGCCGGCCACCTGAAAGTTGACCCGGGTGCCGGGCGTGACCTCGTCGAACTGGCGGTAGCTGAAGCGCGCTTCGACCATCGGGTTGGTGGTGCGTGGGATCAGCTGGAAGATCGGTTGGCCCTTGGCGGCGTACTGGCCGTCATCCACCAGCTGGCGGGCGACCACGCAATCGCAGGGGCTGGTGAGGGTGCCGGAAAGCTGCTTGCCGAACAGTTCCTCAACCTTGGCCGGCTCCAGTTGCGAGTCGTCCAGGTGGCCTTTGAGCATGTCCAGCATGCTGGTGCTGAAACTCGCCAGGGGCGCGCCCTTGACCACTTGGCCGCCGCTTTCGACCAGGCTGTTCACGGTGCCGTCGCGGGGCATGGTGACGCTGGTGGTGGGCACTGCGACCACGCCAGCTTCGGCGTGGCTGACGAAGTACATGCCGTACAGCGACTTGGCAACGAAACCGAAGGCGGCCACGCCGATTACGAACACGCCGAGGGTCACGCTGACCGCCTTGAGGCGGCCGAAGGCGGTCAGGCCGGCACCGCCATCCTTCTGCTTGCGCGCCTTGGTGAAGTTGTCGCGCTGCAGCGTGCTGAGCACATCACCGATGCTGATCAGCTCACCCGACAGGTGGCTGGTGATGATGTGCCGCAGGGTGGCGATGTCGCGCGGCTCCAGGTTCTGGAACTGCGCGCCGGTACGGCCATTGCTGGGGTTGAAGGAGCGCACCTGGAACTCGATGTCGATCGACAGGCCCAGGTTGTCGACCACGAACTGCAGCCGCCCGCGCAGCACATCGCCCACCGACAGTTGCTGTTTGGTGTGGAAGCTCAGGCCACCGGCGGACAGGTCATCGACCTTCACTTCGTGGGTTTGGCGCTGGTTATCCAGGAAGCGCAGCTTGGCTGGAATGCGCACCCGGGCGTGTTGGCGCTGGGCTTCGGACTCATGCACGACGTTGACGTTCACGGCGGTATTCATGGTGGTTTGTTCCTGTTAGATCCGATCCGGTTGGGCTCACACGACCATGAACAGCACAGCAACGAAGATGCTGGCCGCCGAGAAGGTCATGGTCCGCGAGGACCAGGTGTTGAACCATTGTTGAAAGCTGGCGAGGTCACGTTTGAGGGCAGTGGGCTGGCGGGTCCAGGACTGCTTGTCGAGGCGGAAGAACACGTAGATCTTCATCATCGCGCCGACGATCTGGTTGTAATAAAGGATCAGCGGATAGGCCGGCCCGACCTTGTGCCCGGAGCACAGCAGCATCACGGTCAGGATCAGGCGAGTGATGCCGATCCACAGCAGGTACACCAGCAGGAAACCCAGGCCAAACTTGAGGCTGGCGATCACCGCCACGGTCAGGCCCAGCAGGCTGGTCCACATCGACACGCGCTGGTCGAACAGGACGATGCTGGTGAACAGCCCCAGGCGCCGCAGGCCCAGGCCCAGCGCGCGGGAGTTCTGCCGCAGGTTGTTGCCGTACCAGCGGTACATCAGTTTGCGGCTGGCCTTGAGGAAGCTTTTTTCAGGCGGGTGCTCGACGGTGTTGATGGCGGCATCCGGCACGTAGAAGGTGTCGTAGCCCAGGCGCATCAGGCTGAACCAGCTGGACTTGTCGTCACCGGTGAGGAACTTGAAGCGGCCCAGGCGCCAGTGCATCAGCGAGTCGCTTTCGACGTCGGCGATGAACTCGGGGTTGGTCACCACACTGGCGCGGAACATCGACATGCGCCCGGTCATGGTCAGCACGCGCTTGGACAGGGCCATCGAACACATGTTGATGTGGCGCTGGGCGAAGCGCAGCTTGTGCCACTCGCTCATGATGTAGCCGCCGCGCACTTCGCAGAATTCGTTGGTGGTCAGGCCACCGACATTGGGGTAGAGCTTGAACCACGGCACGGTCTTGCAGACCACGCCATCGGCCAGCACGGTGTCGCCGTCGATCACGGCCACCACGGCGTTTTCGTCTGGCAGCATCCGCGAGATGGCGCGAAAACCATAGGCCAGGCCGTCACGCTTGCCAGTGCCGGCGATGCGCACGATGTCCAGCTTGACGTGTGCCGGCGGGTTGTATTTGGCCCACAGGCTTTTCACCAGCAGTTCGTCCGACATCTCCACCAGCGAGCAGACCACGGTGGTGGGGAAGCCGCAGTTGATGGCTTCGCGGATCACCGAGCTGTACACCTGCGCGGTGGTCAGCGCATCGATACGAAAGCTGGTGACCATCAGGTACACGTGGGACGGGTCCGCAGCCTTGCCCAGCTTCTGCACCTTGCGGCGCAGGTACGGGTAGACGGCGTACAGGAAGATCATGCCGCGGATGAAATGGGTGGCGCCCATCGAGTAGCGCCAGATGCCGACTGCGCCGACCAGGAAGATGAAGTGCTTCGACTGCGAGTCGAAGATATCGGCCGGCAGGGCCAGGGCGATCAACATGAGCAGGCTCATGTAGAGCAGCCACCCGGCGCACTGCAACAGCACTGTCTGGAGCCTTTGCATGTTCAGCATCCGTCGCGAAATCAGGGAAGGAAGGGCAGCGCGTGTTCCCTGGGGAGCACCTGCGCTGCCCGGCCAAGGGAGTTACCAGCAGATGCCTTCGGTACGGCTGGTGCCGCAGGTGGCTTTGCTCATGAAGCCCACCAGGTCGATCACCTGTTTGCCTTCCGGCGCTTGCTGGGCAAGGGCGCGGAACTGCTCGTCACGGTTGCCCAGGACGATGATGTCGGCGTTGTCGATGACCTGCTGGAAGTCGGCGTTGAGCAGCGAGGAAACGTGCGGGATCTTCGATTCGATGTAGTCCTTGTTGGCGCCGTGAACACGGGCGTACTGGACGTTCTCGTCGTAGATGCCCAGCTGGTAGCCCTTGCCGATCAGGCGCTCGGCCAGTTCCACCAGCGGGCTTTCACGCAGGTCGTCGGTGCCGGCCTTGAAGCTCAGGCCGAGCAGGGCGACCTTGCGCTTGTCGTGGGCTTCGATCAGCTCGAAGGCGTTCTGCACCTGCGACTCGTTGCTGGCCATCAGCGAATCGAGCAGTGGCGCTCGCACGTCGAGGCTGGCGGCGCGGTAGGTGAGGGCGCGCACGTCCTTCGGCAGGCACGAGCCGCCGAAGGCGAAGCCTGGGCGCATGTAGTACTGCGACAGGTTCAGTACCTTGTCCTGGCAGACCACGTCCATTACGTCGCGACCATCGACACCGACTGCCTTGGCGATGTTGCCGATTTCGTTGGCGAAGGTGACCTTGGTGGCGTGCCACACGTTGCAGGTGTACTTGATCATCTCGGCCACTTCGATCGGCTTGCGGATGATCGGTGCGTCGAGTTCTTCGTACAGGCTTTGCAGCACGTCGCCGCTGGCACTGTCCAGTTCACCGATGACCGTCATCGGTGGCTGGTCGTAGTCCTTGATCGCGGTGCTTTCGCGCAGGAACTCAGGGTTGACCGCAACACCGAAGTCGACCCCGGCCTTTTTGCCCGAGCAGTCTTCGAGGATCGGGATCACCACGTTCTTCACGGTGCCCGGCAGCACGGTGCTGCGGACCACGATGGTGTGACGACGGGTGGTGTCACGCAGCACGTAGCCGATTTCGCGGCACACCGACTCGATGTACTCAAGGCCCAGGTCGCCGTTCTTCTTGCTGGGCGTACCGACGCAGATCATCGACACATCGCTGGCGCGGATGGCCTCGGCGAAGTCGGTGGTGCCGCGCAGGCGGCCATTGGCGATGCCCTGTTGCAGCAGTGCTTCCAGGCCAGGTTCGACGATGGGCGACTTGCCCTGGTTGATCAGGTCGATCTTGGTGCTGGACACGTCCACACCAATCACTTCATGGCCTCGCGCCGTCAGGCAGCCTGCACAGACCGCCCCTACATAACCCAAACCAAAGATGCTGATACGCATCGCTATCACCTCATGTGTGTTTATCACGCCGGCTCCTTCGGAAAGAGCCGGGCCAGGTTGATTAACAACAGTTTTTGGGCGCACGGGTCCATGGCGAATGCACACTTCGCCGAGCGCAGGCAAAATTATTCCGGAGCGCGAAAAGTTGTGCGCTCAAACTTGGCAGTAAAAAGCCATTATTAAAAAACGTGCCTTGGCGTGCAGCCGTCTTTATTGCAATGCGCTACGTGGCGCGCTGCTGTGCTTGTTTTTTCAAGTGGATAAATCCTTTGAAATCAACCACTAGGACGATTTGTAAGGGCGCGTCTCTCCTGCGTGGACAGGGCTCTTGGGGGGTGCCCGTTATACCTGTCGAAGTTGCTGTGGCAGGCAGTGGATACCTGCCGTTGTCATCTGTAAGTCATCTCTCACAGCCCAGGGGCAGGAAAATCGTTACGGCACTATGAGCGATCCGGTATGACAGAAGTTCCTGGCTGGGTTTTGCCCGGATGAAAGATTTCTAAATAATTCTTCAGTGATAAATAGTTTCAATCTGATAGCACTGGGGCGTTTCGTCCCGGTATATAAAGGGCGAGATTGAGGGGGGATGTTTTAATGCCAGTATCGAAAAATATTTTTCAGAAAACGTCAAAAAAGGTACGAACGGTCTTATGGCGTTTGGCGATAAAGGGTGGGCTGGTGGTTTTTTGGCGTCGGGATTGTGGCGTGGTGGCGGATTGATTCGGGCCTGTGTGGGGGGCGGTTGGTGGCTATTTGCCGTGATGGATTGTGTGGGGGTTGGTGCCTGGCGGGGGATTTTCTGGGGTTTCGAGATCGAGCGCCGCCCGCGCGGCGCATCGCGAGCAACGCTCGCTACGTTTGTTTCGGGCCAGTCACACCTGTGAAGGCGGCGCGCGACCGCCTCCCACAAGGTTAATTGGCCCGAAACAACTGTAGGAGCAGCCTTGTGCTGCGAAGCGCCGCGGGGCGGCGCTCGGTCTTGAAGCCGCAGATGTCATGTCGGGCAACTGGCTGCCTCTGCCCCAATTTCAGATATGTACCCCCGTATCAAAATAATACTGTTAGTACAGTCAGGTTTCGCTGAGCGCTGTAAGTTATTTCTCCGTACAGAGTAATCCTGTCTTTTACGCCATCGCGATACTTGCTCGCTAAAGCGCCAAATGCTTGAGGTCGTTTGCTAAAGGCTCTTACAAGCTATCAGATCTGTTAGTAGTTTCACGGGTAAAACTTATAAACACTGGCAGGCAATTCGGGGGTGTGCACTGTAAAAGAAGGAGTTAACGATGGAGTGTGATAAACGCACGGCACGGTATTTCTATCAAGGAAATAAGTTGGCTAGCGTAAAAAAGGCTACACAGGATTGTACAATTGTCCGCGTCGCGAAACAGCCGTTAGCAGAGTGTCGCTCCAGCGATAGCTTTGTAGGTTTGCTGGCGGTTGATAGGGCAGGGTCTGTAATTCAACACATGCAGAGAAGCGACGGGGAAAATTGTGCCTATTCAGTATATGGGTACGCCCCGCTGCCCAGAACGCACCTGGCCCTGGGGTTCAATGGCGAGCAGTTGGAGCAGAGCACCGATCGCTATTGGTTAGGCCAGGGCTATCGGAAATACGATTCACGGTTAATGCGATTTCTTTCGCCTGACCGAATAAGCCCTTTTGGCGCAGGCGGGCTGAATGCCTATGGTTACTGTACAGGCGACCCTGTTAATTATAGTGACCCTAGCGGGCGCATGAGAGGTTGGGTCGCATTTTTGCTTTACAGGAAGAAGCTGGCGAGTATACGTAGTCATCTGAAAATGGTAAAGCGGAGGCTGGAGGATGAAAATAAAAAGTATGCCAAGCGATTGGAGCGTTTCGACAAAGAGTCGACTACGGAAAACCACAGAAGGTTAACGAAAACAGAAGATAAGCGTGACAAGGCTCAGGGAGAGCTGGACTACTATCAAGAGCAAGAAAAACACTATAGATATAAAAAGGCGAAGGCCCGATACGCGGGTCATGCTGAAGAAGCACTGCATAAGAAGCTGCTAAATAAGAGAGGCTGGAATATCGGTGCTGCAGAGCTTCAGCGAATAGCTACAGCGGTACGTAGTTATTAGAGGTTGGGGTGAGTGTGCGTAGGTTTTGTGGTAATGGAACAGAGTGAGCGTATTGACAGAAATGTCCGAGATTGTGACAAAAGGAGCAGCTAGGGGTTCTGCTCCTTGCATCAAATGTGTCTCTAGACGTCCGGCTGATCCCGCAAAAACACCAGATGATCCGCCTTCGACTGCTCGGCACTGTAGTAGTACCCCTGCACATCG
>NZ_WJRS01000035.1:0-48545 GCF_028895205.1 Pseudomonas sp. ITEM 17296
GGTGGGGATTCAGGTAGGAGCAGCCTCGTGCTGCGAAGAGGCCGGTGCAAACAGCGGAAATCTATGCTGTTGTCACTGGCCTCTTCGCAGCACAAGGCTGCTCCTACCCGAATCGAGCAGGGTGCGAGTGGTGTGGACTACAGTGACGGACAGCTCCCTTTGCCGAGGTGTCCGTCATGCGTCGATCGCTGTGCCTGCTGTCCCTGTGCCTGGCCCTGCCGCTGCAAGCCCAGGAGAAGGTCGTCAACCTCTACAGCTGGGCCGACTATGTCGCCCCGCAAACCCTCCAGCGCTTCGAGCGCGAAACGGGCTACAAGGTACGCTACGACACCTTTGACACCACCGAGGTGCTGGAGACCAAGCTGCTGACCGGTGGCAGCGGCTATGACGTGGTGGTGCCGTCATCCACCGTGCTGGCCCGGGCGCTCAAGGCCAAGGCCCTGCAGCCGCTCGATGCCCAGGCCATGCCCGGCTATGCCAACCTCGACAAGGACTTGCTGGCCAAACTGGCGGAGGCCGACCCCGGCAACCGCTACGCGGTGCCTTACACCTGGGGCACGCTGGGCCTGGGGGTGAATGTCGAGGCCGTGCGCCAGCGCCTGGGCGATGTGCCGCTGGACAGCCTCGACCTGTTGTTCAAACCGGAGTACGCCAGCCGCCTGAAGGATTGCGGCATCGCCATGCCCGACTCGCCGCAGGAAGTGATCGGCCTGACCTTGAACTACCTGGGCAAGGACCCTTACAGCCAGAACAAGGCCGACTTGGACGCCGCGCAGGCACTGCTGAACCAGCTGCAGCCCTCTGTGCGCTATGTTGCCAACGGCCGGCAGATCAGCGACCTGGCCAATGGCAGCGTGTGCCTGGCGCTCACCTACAACGGTGATGCGGCGATGGCCGCCGACCAGGCACGCCGTGCTGGCAAACCGTTCGAGCTGATCTACCGCATCCCCCAGGAAGGCACCTTGGTCTGGCAGGACAACCTGGTCATCCCCAAGGACGCGCCACACCCGGAGGCAGCCCGCGCGTTCATCGCCTTCATGCTCAAGCCGGACTCCATCGCCGCGCTGACCAACACGCTGTTCTTCGCCAATGCCAACCAAGCGGCCACCCCCTTGGTCGACGCTGCCGTGCGCAACGACCCGGACATCTACCCGCCAGCCCAGGTGCGTCAACGGTTGTACGCCGACCGCAGCATGGCGCTGTCCGACTTGCGCCATCGTAACCGCCTGTGGATGGCCTTCCGCAGCGGCCAATGAGCCCGGCGGGGCTGCGCTGCAGCCCCTTGGGGTCCATACTGAAACATCAGGAATTATCTCCAGCCGCTTTCACACTTTTGCCGCGAACCCCTCGCGCCTTAGGCTATCCAACGCACAAGGCGCGGCATTTCGTACAGGAGGTGAAGCATGAACCTAGCACTGCCAATCCTGGCCATCGGCCTGGCGTTGTGCCTGCCCGCGCGCGCAGCGCCGGTTGCGCCCTTGCAACTCGCGGCCAGCAACAACCCCTACAACAGCCCGATCCAGCGCGCCAACCCCAATAGCCGCCAGGGCAGTATGCCGGCCACACCGCCCGTGCGTGGCCCGTCCACCGACCCCTACCAGCGCACGCCCTCGCTGGACAACCGCGGCATTGGCAACGGCGACAACCTGCGCCGCCAACAGCAAGCGCCCAATCTGGAACCCACCCGGCCGCCGCGCGATAACCCACGCGCGCCGTAAGCCCCGTCGAAAGGAATTCTGCATGACCCGAGCTACCTGGCTGACCACCTTGACCGCTGCCGCGCTGCTGCCCCTGTTGGCGCACGCGGCTTCCGAGCAGCAGTTCCCCAGCGAAGAAGGGCCAGTGACCGTCAGCACCGTCGCCGATGGCCTGCGCAACCCTTGGGCATTGGCTTTCTTGCCGGGCGGCAAGGACATGCTGGTGACCGAGCGCCCCGGCAACCTGCGGGTAGTCAACGCCGAAGGCAAGGTCGGCCCGCCCATCAGTGGCGTGCCTCAGGTCTGGGCCGAAGGGCAGGGCGGGTTGCTGGACGTGGTGTTGTCGCCGGAGTTCGGCAAGGACCGCACCGTTTACCTGTCCTATGCCGAAGCGGGCAATGATGGCAAGGCAGGGACGGCGGTCGGCCGCGGTCAGCTGTCCGAAGACCGCGCACGGCTAGAAAACTTCACGGTGATCTTCCGCCAGCAGCCCAAGCTCTCGGTGGGCAACCATTTCGGTTCGCGGCTGGTGTTCGACCGAGACGGTTACCTGTTCATTGCCCTGGGCGAAAACAACCAGCGGCCGACTGCCCAGGACCTCGACAAGCTGCAAGGCAAGGTCGTGCGGATCTTGCCTGACGGCGAAGTGCCCAAAGACAACCCCTTCGTCGGCAAAGACAACGTGCGCTCCGAGATCTGGTCGTTCGGCCATCGCAATCAGCAGGGCGCAGCACTCAACCCATGGACTGGCAAGCTCTGGACTCACGAACACGGCCCGCGGGGCGGCGACGAAATCAACATTCCCCAGCCCGGCAAGAACTACGGCTGGCCGGTTGCCACCCACGGCATCAATTACTCGCTGCTGCCGATCCCGGAGGCCAAGGGCAAGCACGTCGATGGCATGGTCGACCCGCACCATGTCTGGGAAAAGTCACCTGGCATCAGCGGCATGGCGTTCTACGACAGCCCGACGTTCAAAGCGTGGGACCACAACCTGTTCATTGGGGCGCTGGCTACTCAGCAATTGATCCGTCTGCAGCTCGAGGGCGACAAGGTGGTGCACGAAGAGCGTTTGCTGGGGGACCTCAAGGCGCGTATCCGTGATGTGCGGGTAGGCCCGGATGGGTATCTGTACGTGTTGACCGATGACAAGGACGGGGCACTGTTGAAAGTGGGGTTGGGCGAGGGCTGAAGCGCTGGCTTCTGCCATGCACGGTTCGTGTAGGAGCAGCCTTGCGCTGCGAAGAGGCCGGTGGTGACACTTTAGGTAGTTGTGGCCTGCACTGGCCTCTTCGCAGCACAAGGTTGCTCCCACACAGGAGCGGCGTTGGCTTGCTGACGATGGGGCCAGTACCGATAATGCGGCATGACCGCCCAACCGCAGACCCTCTACCAACAAGCCCTGACCGACCACGGCTATGTCCATGACCCCGCCCAGGCCCACGCAGTCGACGCGTTGCAGGCCTGTTTCGAGGCGATCGAACAGGGCCGCCTGACCCAGGGTGTCTACCTCTGGGGCCCTGTCGGCCGGGGCAAGACCTGGCTGATGGACCAGTTTCACCGTTGCCTGCAACACCCCAGCCGGCGCCAGCACTTTCACCATTTCATGGCCTGGGTGCACCAGCGGTTGTTTCAGCTCAACGGCACCGCCGACCCGCTGCTGGCCCTGGCCCGTGAACTGGCCCGGGAGATTCGCGTATTGTGCTTCGACGAGTTGTTCGTCAATGACATCGGTGACGCGATTATCCTCGGCCGCCTGTTCCAGGTGTTGTTCGACCAGGGCGTGGTGATTGTCGCCACCTCTAACCAACCGCCCGACCAACTCTACCGCGATGGCTTTAACCGTGACCGCTTCTTGCCCGCGATTGCCGCCATTGAACGGCACATGCGGGTGTTGTCGGTGGCCGGCGAGCAGGACCATCGCCTGCATCCGGGCGCTGTGCGGCAGCGTTACTGGGTCACTAAGGCCGGCGAGCGCGGCGTGCTGGGTGAAGTGTTCCGCCAACTCAGCCCGGCTGACCCCGGCAGCGAGCAGCCGCTGGCCATTGGCTCAAGGCAGATAAAGGTTATTCGGCGCAGCGAGCAGGCCATCTGGTGCCGCTTCACCGACCTCTGCGAGCAGCCCTTGGCGGCGATGGAGTTCATGGCCCTGTGCGACCGTTTCCCGTCAATTCTGCTGGAAGACGTGCCAGCGTTAGGTGGCGAGCAACGGGCCGGGCAGATTGCCCGCGGTACCGAGGATGGTGCGGCGCGGGTCGCGGCAGGGGACCGGGAGCTGCCGGCGCTGTCGCCCAAGGACGATGCGGTGCGCCGGTTCATTGCCCTGGTCGACGAATGCTACGACCGCCGGGTGGCGTTGTACCTGGAGGCGCAGGTGCCGCTTGACGCGCTTTATACCCAAGGGTACTTGGCGTTCCCGTATCAACGCACCTTGAGCCGCTTACGCGAGATGCAGTTGCAACGCTTCGGCTAAGCCCCTGTGGGAGCGGGCAAGCCCCCACAGTGATCGCGCATAAGTTTAGATTTTGCCCAAGGCAGTTGCGCCCACTCAGTAGGTTGGGGGCCAGCCCCTCAGCGCCCCAACCACTCGATCAGCGTCCGGTTGAACCGCACCGGCTCTTCGATCTGCGGCGCGTGGCCCATACCCTCGAACGTCACCAGTTCACCCTGGGGGATCAGCTTGGCCACTTGTGGCCCCAGCACCTGGTACTTGCCCAAGCGTGCCTTGACCTCTGGCGGCGCGATGTCGCTGCCGATGGCCGTGGTGTCCTGGTCACCGATCAGCAACAGGGTCGGCATCTTCAGGTCCTTGAACTCGTGGTACACCGGCTGGGTGAAAATCATGTCGTAGATCAACGCCGAGTTCCACGCCACTGCTTCATGCCCCGGCCCTTGGTTGAGGCCCACCAGCATCTGTACCCAGCGCTCATACTCCGGCTTCCAGCGCCCGGCGTAATAGGTCTTGCGCTCATACTCACGCACCCCTGCGGCATCGAGCTTGAGCTCCCGTGCATACCACTGGTCCACCGTACGGTAGGGGACGCCCAGGGCCTTCCAGTCTTCCAGGCCAATCGGGTTGACCATCGCCAGGCGTTCGACTTGCTGCGGGTACATCAGCGCATAGCGGGTCGCGAGCATGCCGCCGGTGGAGTGGCCAAGCACAATGGCCTGCTTGACGCCCAGCTGGTCGAGCAAGGCGTGGGTGTTGTCCGCCAATTGCTGGAAGCTGTACTGGTAATACGCAGGTTTGCTTGAGGTGCAGAAGCCGACCTGGTCGGGGGCGATGACCCGGTAGCCGGCTTTGCTCAGGGCATTGATGGTGGTTTCCCAGGTCGCGGCGCAGAAGTTCTTGCCGTGCATCAGCACCACGCTGTGGCCATTGGCCTGGCCTTGGGCGGGTACGTCCATGTAGCCCATCTGCAGGGCTTGGCCCTGGGAGCTGAAGTCGAAATGCTTGAGCGGGTGAGGGTAGCTGAACCCTTCGAGTTGTTTGCCGTAGGTGGGCGACTCGGCAGCAAGGGCCGGGCCGCCGACAAGGCAGGCAAGGGCCAGGGCGGTTGCGCGCAGCATGGGGGCACTCCGTGTAGGGCCATGTAGGAATAGGCGACTGTATCAGTCAGTTGACCGCCTGAAGCGGCAAAGGTGTTACCAGGCGTGAAACCAGCCCAGGGTGATCATCGCCACCACGGCGTAACGGCCGGCCTTGGCCAGGGTCACCAGCAGCATAAAGCGCCAGAAGGGCTCACGCATGATCCCCGCGATCAGGGTCAGCGGGTCGCCGATCACTGGCATCCAGCTGAGCAGCAGCGACCACTGCCCCCAGCGCTGGTAGCGGTGTTGCGCGCGTTCGAGCTGGCGGGCGCTGAACGGGAACCACCGCTTGTCACGCAGGTGCTCGATGGCCCGGCCCAATACCCAGTTGACCACCGAACCGAGTACATTGCCCAAGGTGGCCACCAGCAACAAGGTCGGCCAAGCGTCGGGCTGGCGCAGCAGCAAACCAACCAGCACGGCCTCCGATTGCAGCGGCAGCAGGGTGGCGGCGCCGAAGGCGCTGAGGAACAGCGCCCACTCGCTGAGCATCAGTAGTTGGCGACCACGGTGTCCTGGCCATCCTGGGTCACACCGATGACCTGGTAGGCGTCTTTGTGGTCACCCATTTCCATGCCCGGCGAGCCCATGGGCATGCCGGGGACGGCCAGGCCCTTGAGGTCGTTGCGTTTGGCCAGCAGGCGGACCTGTTCGGCCGGCACATGGCCTTCGACGAACTTGCCGTCGATCACCCCGGTATGGCACGACGCCAGGCGCGGTGCCACGCCCAGGCGTTGCTTGACTGCGCTCATGTTCGGTTCGACGTGGTCGTTGACGGTGAAGCCGTTGTCGCGCAGGTGGCTGATCCAGGCCTTGCAGCAGCCGCAGTTGGGGTCGCGGTAGACATCGATGGCCTCGGCGGCCTGGGCCAGGCCAGTGATAGCCAGCAGCCCGAGGGTCAGCAGGTGTTTGTGCAGCATGGTGAAACACTCCTTTAGAAACGCAGGCGGATACCGGCCACCAGGCGGGTCTGGCCGGTGTCTTCGCCGTCTTCGCGGGCCTGGTCGGCGCGGTTGCCGTGCAAGCGATGGAAACTGACCCCGACGTACGGCGCGAAACCACGGCTGATTTCATAGCGCAGGCGCAGGCCGATTTCGCTGTCGGCCAACCCCGTGGCTTGCTCGCGGCGTGCATCGTCGCGGCCGAAAGCGTTGGCTTCCAGGGTGGGTTCGAGTACCCAGCGGTTGGTCAGCAGCATAGCGTAAGCGGCTTCCAGGCGCAGCGCGGTCTGTTGCCGCTCGCCGACGTAGGCAGTGGCCTCCAGCTCAACACCATACAGCGGCGTGCCCTGGATACCGAAGGCTCCCCAGGCCTGCCCGCTGGCGGGCTTGAAGTCTTGGCGCAGGCCGCCGACCAGTTCCCACCAAGGGCTGATGGCGTGGCCCCAGAGCGCCTGCAGTTCGGCCTTGTGGGTCTTGCCCTGCTCGCGTTCGCCCTCGCTGCGCAGCCACAGGCGGTCGATGTCGCCGCCGACCCAGGCACTGGCGTTCCAGTTCAACGCGCCGCTGCTGTCGAAGTGCTGGTATTCAAGCTGGTCGACGATCACCGCCCCGTTCAGTGCCCGGTCATGCACCTGGTGCCCTGGCAGCGGCGGGAAGGCTGCGCGACGGTCGGCGTCACTGAGCACTGGCAGCGGCGTACGCGGCTGTTGCGCAGGCGGCGTTGCGTGGTTCATCTGGCTGTGGTCCATGGGCATGGCGCCGTGGCCCCTGTGCTGCAGGCCGGCGGCCATGGCGCGTTCACTGGCGAGCAGCGCCACCAGGGCCACACTGGTGACGATGCGATGGTTATTGAGCTCATTCATCGACGCGTACCTCGCGGAACATGCCGGTCTCCATGTGGTAGAGCAAATGGCAGTGGTAGGCCCAGCGGCCGAGGGCGTCGGCAGTGACTCGGTAGCTGCGACGGCTGCCAGGCGGGATGTCGACGGTGTGCTTGCGCACCATAAAGCGCCCCTGTTCGTCTTCCAGGTCGCTCCACATGCCATGCAGGTGGAGGGGGTGGGTCATCATGGTGTCGTTGACCAAGGTGATGCGCACCCGCTCGCCATAGGCCAGGCGCAACGGTGCGGCATCGCTGAACTTGACCCCGTCGAATGACCAGGCAAAGCGCTCCATGTGGCCGGTTAGGTGCAGCTCGATGTCGCGTGAGGGTTCGCGGCCATCCGGGTCGGGGTAAGGGCTGCGCAGGTCGGCGTAGGTCAGCACGCGCCTGCCGTTGCCGCGCAGGCCGATGCCTGGGTCGGCGAGGTTGGGCCGTGGGGCCATGGTCTGCATGTCTACCAGTGGGTTGCCGGTCTCGCTGGGTGGGTGTTGCTGCAGGGCGGCCATGCTGGAGTGGTCCATGCCGGCCATGTTGCTGTGGTCCATGCCTGCCATGGCGCCGTGGCCCATGTCGGCCATGCTCAGTACGGGGCGCGGGTCGGGTTGCGGCACGGGCGCCTGCAGGCCGTTGGCGCGGGCCAGGGTGCCGCGCGCGTAGCCACTGCGGTCCATGCTCTGGGCATACAGCGTGTAGGCGGGCAGGTCGCCGACGGTCACCAGCACGTCGTAGGTTTCGGCCACGGCGATGCGCAGTTCGTCCACGCTCACGGGTGTCACCGGCAGGCCGTCGGCGGCGATCACGGTCAGTGTCAGGCCGGGGATGCGGAAGTCGAAATAGGTCATGGCCGAGGCGTTGATCAGCCGCAGGCGCACGGTTTCGCCCGGCTGAAACAAGCAGGTGAAGTTGCCATCCGGTGGTTGGCCATTGAGCAAGTAGGTGTAGGTGGCTGCGCTGACATCGGCCAGGTCCGTGGGGCTCATGCGCATGCGGGCCCAGCTCATGCGCTCGGCGACGGTGGTGCTCCAGCCATGGTCGGCCACGTCATCGATGAAATCGCCGAGCGTACGTTTGTGGTAGTTGAAGGCGTCGGACTGTTTTTTCAGGGTCGCCAATAGCTGTTCAGGGGGCTGGTCCGACCAGTCGCTGAACAGCAGCACATGGTCACGCTGGTACTGATGCGCCTCGGGTTCGCGGGGTTCGATAACGATCGCCCCATACACCCCGGCCTGCTCCTGCAACCCGGAATGGCTGTGGTACCAGTAGGTGCCGCTTTGGCGCAGGGTGAAGTGGTAGAGGTAGTCGCCGCCCGGCTCGATACCGGCAAAGCTCAGGCCTGGCACACCGTCCATGTTGGCCGGCAGGAGGATGCCATGCCAATGGATCGAGGTGCTCTGGGCGAGGCGGTTACGCACGCGCAGGCTGACGGTGTCACCTTCGCGCCAGCGCAGCAGCGGGCCGGGCAGGCTGTCGTTGACGGTCAGGGCAGTGCGTGGGCGGCCGGTGATGTTGACCGCGGTCTGGCCGACCAACAGCTCGAAGTGCTGGCCGGCCAGGTCGCGGCCATTGGCGGCCTGGGCGAGTGGTCGCCACAGCCCCAGGCCCGCCAGCGTAGTGGCGGCGCCCAGGCCTTTGACGAAGGTACGGCGGGAGGGGTTGCGCAACATGGCGTGGCCTCATGCGAGAGAGCCTTGATGTTGGCCGTTGCTGGCTGTCAGCCAGCTGAGCTGCGCATTACAGCGTTGTCAGGCGGCGGCCTCGTCGTGGCGCAGGTCACGCATCAGCAGGCCGTACTCCAGCGGGACCTGCTCCGGAATCGGCAGGTACACCACATGGCCGTCACCCGGAGCTACCTCGATGGCCTGCTGCTGGCGGTCGCACAGGCGGTGCAGGTCGAAATGGTAGTTGCCGCGCGGGGTCATCAGCTCCAGGTGGTCGCCCACGGCGAAGCGGTTCTTGACCTTGACCTCGGCCAGGCCGTCCACACGCGCGCCGGTCAGTTCGCCGACGAACTGCTGGCGGTCAGACACCGAATTGCCACGCTGGTAGTTCTGGTACTCATCGTGCACATGCCGGCGCAGGAAGCCTTCGGTGTAGCCGCGCTGCGCCAGGGATTCGAGGTTGCCCATCAGGGCGCGGTCGAAAGGCCGGCCTGCCACGGCGTCGTCGATGGCCTGGCGGTAGGACTGCACCGCGCGGGCGCAGTAGAAGTGCGACTTGGTGCGGCCTTCGATTTTCAGCGAGTGCACGCCCATGCTGGCCAGGCGTTCGACGTGCTGGATGGCGCGCAGGTCCTTGGCGTTCATGATGTAGGTGCCGTGTTCGTCCTCGAACGCCGGCATCGCTTCGTCCGGGCGGTTGCTTTCCTGCAGCAGGAAGACCTGATCGGTAGGGGCACCGAGCCCCAGGGTCGGTTGCACTTCGCGCACGATGTCGCCGGTGGCATCCTCGCTGGCCGGCGTGGCGTCGTATTTCCAGCGGCAGGCATTGGTGCAGGTGCCTTGGTTGGCGTCGCGCTTGTTGAGGTAACCCGAGAGCAGGCAGCGGCCGGAGTAGGCCATGCACAGGGCACCGTGGACGAACACTTCCAGTTCCATGTCCGGCACGTGTTGGCGGATGTCTTCGATTTCTTCGAGCGACAGCTCCCGCGACAGGATCACCCGGCTCAGCCCCAACTGCTGCCAGAACTGCACGCTGGCCCAGTTGACGGTGTTGGCCTGCACCGACAAATGCACCGGCATCTGCGGGTAGTGCTGGCGCACCAGCATGATCAGGCCGGGGTCGGACATGATCAGCGCATCCGGCGCCATCGCGATCACCGGTGCGAGGTCCTTGAGGAAGGTTTTCAGCTTGGCATTGTGCGGGGCGATGTTGATCACCACGTAGAAACGCTTGCCCAGGGCATGAGCCTCCTGGATGCCCAACGCCAGGTTGGCGTGGTCGAATTCGTTGTTGCGCACCCGCAGGCTGTAGCGTGGTTGGCCGGCATAGACGGCGTCGGCGCCGTAGGCGAAGGCGTAGCGCATTGTCTTGAGGGTGCCAGCGGGGGCCAGCAGTTCGGGCTTGGCGGGAGGGGTCATGTGCGCACCGGGGCAAAAGGCCTGAATGCTATGGCTTGGCGGTTTTGCCGGCATTGACCTGAATCAACGGCACGACGGCACTTTTACCCCTACGCCGCGCACTAACGTTCAGGACACTTGAGGATCCTTCATGAACGAAACCGCTTTGCAGAACAGAGCCTTGGCCGTGCTACTGGCACTGGTGACCATCGCCTTCGTGTGGATCTTGCTGCCTTACTACGGGGCGATCTTCTGGGCGGTGATTCTCGGCATCCTGTTCGCGCCGCTGCAGCGCAGCCTGCTGATACGGTTTGGCAGACGGCGCAACCTTGCCGCCGCCACGACGCTGTTGATTTGCCTGGTGGTGGCTGTATTGCCTGTGATCATCACCAGTGCCTTGTTGGTGCAAGAGGGCGCGACGTTGTACCAGCGCATCGAGAGCGGGCAATTGGACATTGCCGGTTACGTCGAGCATGGCATGAACATGCTGCCGGGGTTCGTGCAGCACGGCCTGGACAGCTTGGGCATCGGCAACCTGGAAGGGCTGCGCGAGAAGATCACCAAATGGGCCACCCAAGGCAGCCAGGCGTTGGCCAGCCAGGCCTACAGCTTTGGGCAGGGCACGTTCGAGTTTCTGGTGAGCTTCGGCATCATGGTGTACCTGCTGTTCTTTTTCCTGCGCGAGGGTGCGGAAGTCGCGCGCCGCGTGCGGCTTGCGGTGCCGCTGCCCGAACACCAGAAGCGCCGCTTGCAACTTAAGTTCAACCGCGTGGTGCGGGCAACGGTCAAGGGCAACGTGTTGGTTGCCATTACCCAGGGCGCGCTTGGCGGCTTCATATTCTGGGTGCTGGATATCCCCAGTGCGTTGGTGTGGGCGGTGATGATGGCGTTTCTGTCGCTGCTGCCAGCGGTGGGGGCGGGGATCGTGTGGGCGCCGGTGGCGGCGTACTTCCTGTTGAGCGGGGCGATTCTGCCGGGGGTGATCCTCACGGCGTTCGGGGTGCTGGTGATCGGCCTGGTGGACAACGTGCTGCGCCCGATTCTGGTGGGCAAGGACACGCGCATGCCGGATTACCTGATTCTGGTGTCCACCTTGGGTGGGTTGGCGGTGTTCGGGCTCAACGGGTTTGTGATCGGGCCCTTGATCGCCGCGTTGTTCGTGTCGAGCTGGGCCATTTTTGTCGCCACCAAGCCGCAGGTGCAGTTGCCGCAGTAGGCTCAATACCTTGGCCGCATGCGAACGGTGTAGGAGCAGCCTTGTGCTGCGAAGAGGCCAGTGACCACACCCTCGATCTTCGCTGTGGTCACTGGCCTCTTCGCAGCACAAGGCTGCTCCTACCCGGTCAGGATGCCTGCGGCATCTCGCCCTTGGCCAGACGCCGGTTGATGTCGGCAATCACTTCGGGCAGCTCATTGATGGTGTCGATCAGGTAGTGCGGGCGGGAGCTGGCGAACAGCGCGTGAATGCGCGTGCGCTCGCGCTCCAGTTTCTCGGCACTCAATGCCCGGTAGCCTTCCCAGGTCAGCCCCAGGGCGTTGCCGGAGCACACCAGTGCCACCGTCCACATGCCGGCACGGCGGCCTTCGAGGATGCCCGGTACGGTGTCATCGACCTTCACGCAGGCGGCCACGTCATCGATGCCCAGGGCAATCACGTTGGCCAGGGCCTGGGCCGGCCAGGGGCGGCCGTTCGGGGTTTCGTCGGTGGCCACCACATGGTCGGCGACATAGCCGTTTTGGGCGGCCAGTTCCACCACCTTGTCCATCACCACCTTCGGGTAGCCCGAGCACGAGCCAATCTTCAGGCCGTCCTGGCGCAGGCCGGTGAGGGTGTCCAGGGCGCCCGGGATAAGCGCCGAGTGCACGGCGATCTTCTCGATCTGCAGCGGCATGAAGCGGTTGTAAATGGCCGTGACGTCATCGTCGGTGGGGGTGCGGCCGAACACCTTGCGGTAGCGTTCGGCGATTTCCGGCACGTTGCACAGGGTGCGGATGTGGTCCCACTTGCCCATGCCCATCGGGCCTCGGGCTTCTTCGATGGACACCTGGACGTCGAACTCGGCGAAGGCTTCGACGAAGATCTGGGTGGGGGCGAACGAGCCGAAGTCGACCACGGTGCCGGCCCAGTCGAGGATGGCGGCTTGCAGCTGGGTAGGGTTGCTGTAGTTCATGTGCGCTATTTCCTGAATTGGGGTGGGCAAAGGGTCAAATGTCCAGCACTTCCATTTCCCGCAGCACCTCGGCCACGGCGTTGACTGCGGCTTGCATGCCATCCGGCCCGACCACGCCGATGCAGCCGACGCGGAAGGTCTCGACCTGGGTCAGCTTGCCGGGGTAGAGGATGAAGCCCTTGGCCTTGACCCGCTCGTAGAAGTCGTTGAACTGGTAGCGGGCATCGTTTGGGGCATGGAAGGTGACGATGATCGGCGCCTGGATCTCGGCCGGCAGGAAGCTGCGCAGGCCGAGGGCGGCCATGCCGTCGAGCAGGGTTTTGCAGTTGTCGGCGTAGCGCTGGTGGCGCGCAGGCAGGCCCCCTTCTTCGTTGTACTGCTGCAGCGCTTCATGCAGCGCCGCGACCACATGGGTGGGCGGGGTGAAGCGCCACTGGCCGGTCTTGGCCATGTAGGCGTGCTGGTCATGCAGGTCCATGGCCAGCGAGTGGGCGTTGCCTTCGGCAGCGGCCAGGGCGGTTTTTTCGGCGAAGACGAAGCCCATCCCCGGCACGCCTTCCAGGCACTTGCCCGAGGCGGCGATCAGTGCGTCGAAGGGGACCTCGCGGGCATCGATCGGCAGCGCGCCGAACGAGCTCATGGCGTCGATGATCAGGCGCTTGCCGTGGCGTTTGATCACCTGGGCGATCTCGGCCAGCGGGTTGAGAATGCCGGTGCTGGTTTCGCAGTGGATCAACGCCACGTGGGTGATGGCTGGGTCGGCGGCCAGCAGGCGGTCGACATCGGCGGCGGTGGTCGGTTGGTCTTCGGCGGTTTCGAAGGTGCTGTAGGTGCGGCCCAGCACCTTGCAGATTTTCGCCAGGCGTTGGCCATAGGCGCCGTTGATCAGCACCAGCACCTTGCCATTGCGGGGTACCAAGGTGCCGATGGCGGCTTCCACGGCGAAGGTGCCGCTGCCTTGCAGGGGGACGCAGTGGTGGCTGACGCTACCGTCGAGGATCGCCAGCAGTTGCTCGCAGACGCTGGCGGTGAGTTGGTTGAAGGCGTTGTCCCAGGAGCCCCAGTCCACCAGCATGGCTTGGCGGGTGCGCAGCGACGTGGTCAGGGGGCCGGGGGTCAGCAGGATGGGTGCATTGCTCATTCCGTGGTTCCTCACAAGCGGCGGGTGGTCAGCCGAAAAATCTGGCGCTGAAACTACGGGGGCTAGGTTGCAATTGGCTAAGCTATCAATCAAATTGTTTGTTGTTATGCCAGCCATAAGTCAGGCCGATAAACATGAACCTGTTCCAGCTCCGCGCTTTCGATGCCGTCGCCCGTGAGGGCAGCTTCACCCGTGCCGCCGCGCGGCTGTTCATCAGCCAGCCGGCCGTGACTGGGCACGTCAAGGCGCTGGAAGAGCACTACCAGATCACCCTGCTCAGGCGCACGGCGCGGCGGGTGGAGCTGACCGAGGAGGGCTCGCGGCTGGCTGCCATCACCCGGGCCATGTTCGGCCTGGCCGAAGAAGCCCAGGCAATGCTCGAAGCCAACCGGCAGTTGCTGACGGGCCGCCTGGAGGTGGCGGCGGACGGCCCGCACCGGGTGATGCCGATGCTCGCCCAATTGCGCGAGCGCTACCCGGGCATCACCGTCAACCTGCGCTTGGGCAATGCCCAGGAAACCCTGGCCGCGCTGCTGTCCGAGCACGCCGATGTCGCGGTGTTGACGGAGATCGAACCGCGCAAGGGCTTGTACCTGCAAAGCCTGTGCGAGTCGCGGCTGTGCGCGTTGCTGCCAGCGGGGCATGCGTGGGCGGACGGTGAAGGCGACTTGCCGTTGACCGCGTTGAATCAGCAGATCATGGTGCTGCGCGAGCCCAGTTCGACCACCCGCCGTACGTTCGACAAAGCCTGTGCCGCCGCCGGGGTGCAGCCCCGTGTGCTGCTGGAGCTCGACAGCCGTGAAGCGGTGACCGAGGCAGTGGCGTCGGAACTGGGGGTTGGCGTGGTGTCGTCGACCGAGGTGGCCCATGACCCGCGCGTGGTGGCGCGGCCGCTGGCGGGTGACGGCCTGGTCAACCAGCACATGATTGGCTGCCTGGAGCGGCGCCGCGAACTGCGGTTGATCCAGGCGTTTCTAGGTTTGGCGGCCACCCTGTGAGGCAACGCTGGCGTTTTTCCTGCCCCGGCCTAAGATGGCCGGCATAGACCCACCTGGATGGCCGATGAGCGATAAAGACACCATCTCCATGCAACTGGTGCGTGAAGCCCTGTTGCAAACCTGCCCGGCCGGGCAGCCCGATGTCAGCGTGCTGCAGCGTGCCAGCATCGACCCGGCGCAGCTCGAGTTGCCACAGGCACGCGTCTCTGCCGATGCCTATGCGCGGCTGTGGCGGCTGCTGGCGCGTCGCTGCAACGACGAGTTTTTTGCCATGGACCCGCGCGGGCTGCCGGTGGGCAGCCTGGCCTTTCTGACGCGTGCGGCCATGGCGCAGCCTACTCTCGGGGCTGGCCTAGAAATTGCCATGGGCTTTCTGTCGTTGATGCTCGAAGACCTGCAGCCAAGCGTGGTGCGCCAGCAAAGCCTGGCCGAAATCGTCATCAACGAGCCGCGTGAGCAACCGCGCCGGGCCTTTACCTATTTCACCTTCTGGATGATCGTGCACGGCGTCGCTTGTTGGCTGGCGGGGCGACGCATTCCGATCCTGGCCATCGACCTGCGCTGCGCCGAGCCGCCGTTCTGTGACGATTACCGGGTGATGTTCTCGGAAAACCTGCAGTTTGAACGCCCGCGCTCGCGCATCATCATTGCGGCCGACTGCCTGGACCTGCCGCTCAAGCGCACGCCGCAGGAATTGCAGCGTTTTCTGGCCGAGGCGCCGGGCAACATCCTGGTCAAGTACCGCGACCCGGCCAGCCTGGCCCGGCGCATCCGTGGCCAACTGCTGGCTCTTGACCCGGCGCAGTGGCCGGATGCCGAAAGCCTTGCGCACGGCTTGTGCCTGTCTGGCGCGACCCTGCGGCGGCGCTTGGCCGACGAGGGCCAGACTTATCAGCGGCTCAAGGACAGCGCCCGCCGTGAGCTGGCCATCGCCTGGCTGGCGCAAACGGAGCCGGCCCTGGGCGAAATCGCTGAGCGGCTGGGGTTTGCCGACAGCAGTTCGTTCTACAAGGCTTTTCGCAAGTGGTTTGGTTGCAATCCGGGGCACTACCGGGCGCTGATCCAGGCAGAAGGCCTTGGCGAAGCGCGAGGCGATTGAAGCGTTTCCAGCTTATGGGTAGGGCATGCAGGCACAAGCATGTACGGCCCATCGCCTACCACTGGAACCGCCATGCCCACGCCAACTGCCACTCAGCAATCGCCTGCCGTGCAAGCGAAGCTGTCGACTGCAACGGATGACTTCATCAAGGGCCAGTTACCCGACTGGCTAAAGCGCGCCACGCGGGCGCAGATCAATGCGCTACGCAGCCGTTTCAGTGAGCACAAGAACAGCCAAGATCAACTGCATGAGGCAATAGGTGGCTTGCCTGCGCTGCGGCAATTTGCCGAAACACATTTTCAAACGTTGCTGCCGGACAACGTGCCCCACGACGTGCGCTTGGCTGATCTGTCCTGGATCAAAGTGGTCAACGTAGCCCAGCCGAATTTGAATAGGTTTGTCTACCCCCGCAAGTACACCTACGAACCTGCTCTGGCCCGCCTGATGCAGGGCCTGCAAGCCAGTGCTGATGTTGTACTGAGCAAGGGCCTGGGTTTTGAAGGGAGCACTTCCCTGCTGCTGGAAGCCGATGATGCGTTTCTCGAACGCTATCGACAACTGGACGTAGGCAGGCGCTACCAGGATGAACTAGACCAGGTCTACAACCCACAGAACCAGAACTTGCTTGGCGCAGATAAACGCAGCGGCTTCAGTCTGGCCACTGAGCTTGCGGCGCTCAAAGGGCACCTTAGCCCGTGGGAGCATGCCGCCCTGCGCGAGATTGCGGCGTTTTCCCCGAATACCTATGGGCAGCCCAAACCTCACAGTGTCAGCACGCTCGAGATGCTCGGGCAGACACTTTCCAATACTTTGTTGATAGAGCTGCGTACACCCGCCAACGTCAGCCAGAGCGTGCTGCTGTACCTGCCTGGCGATTCGCATTACGCCTTGCGCCGCTATGGCTCGATGACCGAGATGCAGCAGAAGCTTGCCGTCGAGTTGCAGCAAGCGGGCTTTCGACAGGCGTTGGCGCAGCAAGTGAGCCTGAAGCAGCGTCCTGGGTTTATGCAGACCCTCAGCTTGCGCTTGCAGGACACGCAGCCGGACCTGTCGCTGACACGGGGTGAAATGGTCGAGGACGCCTTCCTTACGCTAGCCCGGCTGCAAGTGCTACAAGCGAAAGCCGATGCCCGGTTGCTGCTCGTGCCTACTGCCGACGTCGACGAGGCTGCAGCCGAACACAGCCGGCAGATGTGGAAAGCGCTGGGTGCCGGCGTGGTTAACCTGGCGGGGTTGTTCGTGCCGGCCGTGGGGGCCTTGCTGTTGGGGCAACTGGTGGTACAGACCTTGTCTGAGGTGTTCGAGGGCGTCAGGGATTGGTCGCGGGGCCATCAGCATGAGGCGCTGCAGCATTTTCTCAGCGTCGCCGAGGTGGTGGCGCTCACCGGCGCCACGGTCGCCGGGGTGGCGGTGGTGCGCAGTGTGTTCGTCGACAAGCTCGAACCCGTCGCGCTGGGCACGCAGCAGGTGCGGCTCTGGAACAACGACTTGGCCCCATATGAAACAACCCCTGAAGACCGAAGCCTGCAGCCTGATGGCCTGTATGGCGCGGGCAAGCGCCGCTGGATGCGGTTGCAGGCCCGTTATTACGAAGTGCATCGCCCTGTGGCCAACGGTTCTTGGTGTTTGCGCCATCCGCTGGACGACAGTGCTTATGGGCCGGCGCTGGTGCATAACGGCGAGCGCGGCTGGCGCTTGCAGCTCGACCAGCCACTGGCGTGGGACGACAGCGCCCGCATGCTCGATTGCCTGTGGCCACAGGATTCGCCCGTCGACAGGGAGAGGGCCGAGCAGATCCTGAAGGTGGCCGGTATCGACCAGGATGAGCTGCGCGGTGTGCTGGTGGAGAACCGTCCGGCACCCATCACCCTCGCCGATACACTGCGCCGTTTTGCTGCGGACGCACGTATCGAGGCCTTCGCTCGCCATTTAAACAACGAAACGCGTCTGCCCCGTGATGAAGAGTTGCTGACCTGGCTAAGCGCGCAGCGTGAAGTGGCAGGCCCCCAAGCCGGCCTGCGCGACAGGCTGCTGCAACAGCTGCCGGCCATGCGTTGGCGTGCGTTCGAACATTTGGCCTATGCCCCGCGCTCTGCCGCATCGGTGGCCGGCCTGGTGTTGCGCGAGTTCCCAGGCTTGCCGAAGGGTTACATTCCTGAGGTATTGAAAGACTGCAGTGCAGTCGAATATGCCATTGCCCGTCGCGAGCAGCGCTTACCACTGCCACTGGCCAGCAAAGCGCGAGCGCTGCTGCGCGCCGCACGCCTGACCCGGGCCATCGAAGGTTTTTACCTGGCCAGTGCCAGTTGCAGCGAAACCGATGAGCTTGCCGTCGCCTTGCTGCGCAAGCTGCCAGCGTGGCCCGCCGGGGTTGCGCTGGAGGTGCGCGAGGCGACACCGCAGGGCCGACTGGTGGCCAGTTTTGTTCCAGAGGGCCAGGAAACGGCGCGTGTTCAGTTGGTTCGCATCAATCGGTATTTCCAGCTGTACGATGCGCAAGGGCAAGCCCTGCCACAGCCCCACCCGGTGCCTGCCACGGTTTTCGAAGCCCTGGTCGCGGCGTTGTCGCCCGCCCAATTGCAAGCACTCGGCCTTGAAGGGAATGACCCGGCCCTGGCCTTGCGAGAAAAGCTGCGAGCACAGTTGCCAGCCTCACACCAGGATTGTGTGGCACTGCTTGGGTGGACGCCGCAACAGCGCTGGTTCAACCCGGGCCAGCGCCTGGCCGATGGTCGCGTGGGCTATCTGCTCAGCGGCCGTGGTGCGGTGGTACAGACACCGCGGCAAACCTTGCTCACCGGCTTGCGCCGGCTTTTCCCGGGCTTGGACGACAACCAGCTGAGCCAGGAACTGGAGCACCTGCTGCAGGGCGAGGACATGCCGTTTGCACGGCTGGCAGGTTTGCAGGATGACCATGAGCAATTGAATCGGGCGGTCAACCGTTGGGTATCCGCAGAGTTCAGCAACAGCAGGCGGGCCAGTCGGCAGTTGATCGCCGATCGGGTGCTCCGTGCCTGGCGTGGACAAGGGGAGCGCTTGTCACTGGGCTTCGGCGAACAGGCCAGCCTGCCGGCACTGCCGGGGCATGTGCAATTTCGCTTCGTGACGTCGCTGGTCATTAACGACACCGCCATCAGTAGTGTGCCGAGTGACTTTCTGCACAGCTTCACCCAGGTGAACTACCTGAACCTCAGTGGTAACCGGTTGTTGAGTATTCCGCCCGGGCTCAGCTACCTGCCCCAGTTACGCACACTGCGGCTGGCGCGCAATTTGATCCGCCTGAATGCATCGGCTGTCGAGACACTTGCCGGGCTGTCCGAACTGTCACGGCTGGACCTGAGCTACAACCCGCTGGGGGCGCTGCACTTGCGCTTCAATCGGCTGCAGCAACTGATGCACTTGAACCTGCGACATTGCCGGCTCGGCATCTGGCCGCAGTACATCGAGCTGTGCCAGAACCTGCAAGTGGTCGACCTGCGTGACAACCAGCTCAGCGCGGTGGCTGATGAAACGCTGCAGATGCCGCAAGCCTTTCGGCAGGTGTTTCTGGTGGAGCGCAACCGCTTGAGCAACCGCCAAGTCATGGCACTTTACGCGCCAGAGGTGATACCGGAAGTCCCGGAGGCCGCAGTGGACCCCGACTACGTGCGCGGCCTGTGGCTTCAGGCCTCGCCTGAGTCACTGCAGGCCGAGCGGGGCTTGGCATGGGCAGCAATGGCCACGCATCGCAACAGCGACGCTTTCGTTCAATTGTTGGGGCAATTGGAGCATGCCTCGGATTACGAGCAGGCACGCCCGCATATCGCCGGGCAGGTATGGTCACTGCTGGAGCAGATGCACCGCGATGACACGCTGCGCGATGCCGTATTCGAGCAGGCTGGCGATACGCCCGCGGACGAGAGACGAGCAGTGGATGTGTTCAGCCGGATGCAACTGCATAGCTTGCAGGCACGTGCTGCGGCAAATGCCCACCGGCTCGAGCGCATCAACGAGCATATCGGCTTGGGGCTCAGCCTGTTTCGTTTGGACTTCCTGGCAGTGATTGCACGGGAGACGGCCGCACAGGTGAATGAGCAGCGGGAAATCGCCCGGCTGGATGACCCCGCGTTGATGGGCTTGGCGGATGTCGATGTCCGGGACATCGACTTGCTCTTTCGTGTCAGGCTGAGGGAGGCCCTGAACCTGCCTGGCCAACCCCACACGTTGCGTGACGCCGAGGCGCTGGGTGTCAGTGAGGCATCGATAGACGATGCCAGGCAACGTATCGAACGGGTGGGCGATATCGAGACGTTCGCCGAAGATTTGAGCCAACGTGCGTTCTGGCAGCGCTACTTGCGTAGCCAACACGCGGAAGACTTTCTCGCCTTGGAGCGTGCTCATGGCGAGCGTGTCCGCCGGTTCCATGCCGAGCAGCCAGACGCACCTGCGCCAGTGCGTGCGCAGGCCCTGGAGAACCTGGAAATCGAGCACGAGTCAGCCCTGCACCGTCACAGCGTGGCACTGACGCGCTTCGAGCTGAGGACCAACCTGGCCCGCCAGGGCTGACATTAGCTGCGCCATCAGCCCTTGAACGTGCCTGCAGGGGCGGTTTTCCGGGTTCAGGCAGCGGGTGGTGAGCCGCAGAGTTAGCGGCTCATCCACCACTGTGATCACCACCATGACCGAACCGACCCCAGACCTCCCGCGCCAACAGGCAACCGATGCGTTCATCGCGCAAACGCTGCCTGATTGGCTGAAAAACGCTGATCACGATCAGTTGCTGGCCCTGCGCAGCAGCTTTGACGCGCACATCCAGAGCCAACAGAAGATTCAGCAGACGTTTGCCCAACTGCAGCCGATCGATACGTTCGCCACCGCGTTGCTGCAAGAGCGATTGCGCGTCGCCATGGCACTGAACATCACGCTGGCCAAGGCGCAGTGGCGAGAGGAGCGCTTCAAGAAAGTTGACGAGGCGCCTGCCAGGCAGTTCGAATCCTACTTCCTGCGCCAGCCGGCATTGCAAAGATTCATGCAGAACTTCAGGGCAGGAGATTCGTTCTATCCAGATACTGGCCTGGTGTACCCGCACGATCCAGTAACGGGCGATGCGGAGGAGGTGTTGACCACCTCGGCTGACACACTGGTCGAGACCTGCCGGGTGCTGGATATTGGCAAACAGTACCAGCAGCACCTCGACACGCTGCTCGATGCCGACTGTACGGCCCTGATTGCCGAAGACAAGCGCTTGCAACTGGCCTTGGCGATCGAAATCGCGGCGTTGAAAGAGCAGCTACCGGACGATGACCTGGCGATGTTGCGGCGGATCTTGCAAGGCAAGCCACCGACGCACGCCCGCAGTAACCGCGCCTATGTAGGTGCGTTGACCGTGCTGGGCTGTCGGGTAGAGGGCGCTATGGCATTCGAGTGCAGGGATGTCGCCCCCTTGGTCGGCTCTGGGTCTTCCGTCGTGACCGGTGTCATCGTGTATCTGCCAGACGACCCTGAACAGTCGCTGCGTGCCTATGGCACTTGGCGCGAGGCCAGCCTGGACCTTGGCAGGCGTTTGCGCGAGCCCGGCTATCAGCGGGCATTTAGCCAGCGCATCGCGTTAGCCGACCGCTCTGAGTACCTCACCACCTTGAGCAAACGCCTGGCCGATAAAAAGACCGATGCCCAGTGCGACTGCGAGGCGATCCATGAGGCGTTGTTCGCGACATTGGCAGCCCAGCAGTTGCAGCGGATTCGCGACAACGCGGGGTTTATCGCGGTGCCCACCGCGCAGGTCGATGCCCGGGTCAGCGCCCAACGCCTGAAAACGCTGGAAGCGATAGGGATGGGCCTGCTCAACCTGGCCGGCCTGTTCGTGCCTGTGATCGGTGAGGTGCTGGCGGCCGACATGATCGGCCAGACGCTGAAGGAGGTGTGCGAGGGGGTCGAGGACTGGCATCAGGGGCATCGCCATGAAGCCATCGAGCACCTGCTGGGCGTCGCTGAAACGCTGGCGGTCGGCGCTGCCTTGGCTGGCGGTACAGCCGTGGTCGCCCTAGGCTTCACCCGCAGCGCGCAGGTCGATCAATTGTTGCCGGTCCTCAACGATGGCGGAGCGCCGCGGCTGTGGAACGGGGATATCAGCCATTTCGAGGACAAGGCGCCGCCCACCGATCTGCTGGCCCTGGACAACGGCTTGCTCGCCAAGGGGGAGGGGCGCTGGTGGCGCAACGGCGATACCTACTACCAGGTCAGGCCGGTGCCTGGGCGCAGTGCCTGGCAGCTGTGCCACCCGCAACGTGAGGCAACTTTCGGTCCGGTGCTGGAGTTCAATGGCGAACGCAGCTGGCGCTTGCCGACCGAGCGACCACTGGCGTGGCAAGGGGAGGGGCTGCTGTTGAGTCGCCTTTGGCCGCCGGCGACAGCGCTGAGCGAGCAACGTATCGAGCAGATCCTCAAAGTGGCCGATATCGACCAGGAGCACCTGCGCGGGCTGTTGGTGGAGGCGCGGCCGTTACCGGTGGCGTTGCGTGACACGGTCGAACGGTTTGCCGTTGAGGCGCGAATCGAGGCGTTCTTTACGCAATTGGCCGAAGGCCAGCCCGCAGATGCCCCGCTGTGGCAGTGGTGCATGGACAGCTTGCGGATCGAGGCAATGTCGTTGGAGGAGCAACGCCTGGAGCTGTTGGATGACGCTGCAGAACTGCGGGAGCAGCTGCTGGAACATTTCTCGTGCCAATACCTGGCAACCGACCCATTGTTGCAGTTGATCCAGAGGGACTTCAAAGGCCTGCCTGACGCCTACGCGCTCGATGTGCTCAAGTCGGCAACCGACACCGAGCGCCAGTGGATGCTCAGGGAAGACCGCATACCACTACCCGTCGCTGAAAGGGCCCGTGAGCATTTGCAGCTGGCGCGACTGACGCGCGTGCGTGAAGGCCTGTACCTGAAGGGCAGCTACCACGCCGATACGGTCAAACTGGTGTTCGCGCTGTTACGCAAGCACGCAGGGCTGACGGGGGCGGTCGACCTGGAATTGCGCGCAGGCTCCGATGTCGGTCGGCTGCTGGCGCGGTTGCATCCTGACAAGAGCTCACAGTATGTCACCACGGTGCTGGTGAGGCGTCCTGGCGGTTTCAAGTGCTATGACGGACAAGGGCGCGAGCTGGATGTCGACCAGGGTGACCCCGTCGATATTGCCGATGTACTGGCCAGGCACCTGGCCGGTAGTGACCTTGCGCGGCTGACCTGGGACGGCAGCCAGGCGCCCGAACAGATCCGTACGGCGCTGCGCAGCTGGTTGCCTGGCGAGCGTGAAGCATTGGCCGGTCTGCTTGGCTTGCGCGAGATTAAACCTTCACGCAGCCCTTTGCGACGGCTTGCCGATGGGCGAGTGGGTTACCTGCTCAACGGGCGTGAAGAACTACCTGATTCGATCCGAGAGGATCTGGCCGGTGCGGTGGGGGACTTGTTCCCATCCTTCCGCGCGGTGGAAGTGGACCGTTATGTGTCGATATTGCTCGAGTCGCCGGAGAGTGCCTATGCCACGATGATCGGCCTGTACAGGGAGTACATGGAAATGGACCGGGCACTGCATGCATGGATGCTGGAAGTACCGCGAGGCAACTTGCGTGGCGCCCGTCATCACGTGGCCACCCAGTTGCGCCGCAGCTGGCGCTTAGAAGGGTTGCGCATCAATGCCCAGAGCGTGAGCCGGGAATATCGACGCTTGAGTCTGGTCGGGTGTGAGGTCGGCAGCTTGCCAGCATTACCTGCCGGTACGCGGTTCAGTCATGTCAACGACTTGGGCTTGATCGGCCTGCGCCTGCAAACGTTGCCGCCAGGTTTTCTCAGCTGCTTCACGGGGTTGCGCTCGCTCAACCTGAGTAACAATGCCCTGACCACGGTACCGGCGGAGATCGCCGAGTTGAACCTGCTGAGCAGCCTGCGAATGTCGCATAACCGGATCCGCCTGACTGAGGCGGTAGTGACCAGCCTGGGCGGGTTGTCGCAACTGGATACGCTGGACCTGAGTTTCAACCGCTTGGGTAGCGTCAGCCTGCAATTGGGTGAGTTGGCACACCTCAGGGTGCTGAACGTGCGGCGGACCAACCTGCAGACCGTACCCGTCGGGCTTGAGCGGTGTGTACAGCTGGAGTCGGCCAACCTGCGTGACAACCACATCGCCCACGTGCGGCAAAGCATGTTCGCCATGCCCTTGCAGCGTCGTCGCGCGGTACTGCTGGAGAACAACCCGCTGGCACTGGCCGAGCGTGAACGTTTTCATGCCGTCAACCCATTGCCGGCCCTACCGCCTGAGCCTGCCGAGAACTTTGCGCAAGCCCGGGCGCAATGGCTGGAGCAATTGGATGAGCCCGCCAGGGCTGGCCGCGAGCTGCAGTGGAATGCATTGCAGGCCCTTGATGAAAGTTCTGAGTTTTTCAGCTTGCTGAGGGCGTTGACCCTGACCAGCGACTTCCGGCGCGAACCCCAGGACCTGGCGCGCCGGGTATGGACGGTGATCGCGGCGGCCAGCGAGGACGCTGCTTTGCGTGATGAGCTGTTTGAAACGGCCTCTTCACGTGGCTGTGTGGACAGCGTGATCTCGTGTTTCAGTGCGCAGGAGGTGGGCGTCATGGTGGCGCAGGCGATGCGCGCCGAAGGGGCTCCGGCGCAGCAAGGCGCCTTGCTTGAACTGGCTTCAGGCCTGTTCCGGCTGGAGCAAGTCGAGGCCCAGGCACGTTTGGATATCGAGCGACGCGTGGCGCTGGAGGAGGACAGGTTGCGCAACGCCGGGTTGGCCGAGGCTGATGCGGCACAGCGCGCCCGTGACAGCGTGGATGAGATTGAGGTCAGCTTGGCTTACCGAATTGGCCTGGCACGTGTGTTGAACCTGCCGGGTCAGCCAAAAACCATGCAGTTCGAGGCACTGGGTGGCGTCAACCAGCAGCAGCTCGACAATGCTGCGGCTTCAGTGCGCTGGGCGGAAAGTACCGATGCACTGGTGAATTACATCAGTGATCGGGATTTCTGGGTCAGATACCTGCGGGCACGCCATGACGATGAATTCGTCCAGATCAGGCAACCGTTCGATGAGCAAATGGAGGCAGAAAGCCCGCTTGATGAGGCACGTGGGATGCAGATCCAGCATGCCTACCTTGAGGCTGAACGCCGGCTGATCCTGCGCTCGACGCGCAAGGCCCTGAGCGAACAGGCCTCAGGCCAAACCGCTCATCACGATTGAGCAATTAGGCCATTGCCGAGCGGCAGGTGTAGCGACACCATCGTCAGATAACGGGTGCACTCCAACAATAAAAAGCCAGGAGTCTGATGATGCGTAACTACGCCGAGGCCGCTCGTGCCTTCGACCATGCCCAGGCCGCCGCTGATGCCCTGCAGGGCGATCTGTCTGCGCTCAACGCCTGCGTCGAATGCTGCGACCGCCATGTGGGCAGCGACAAGCTTGCCCTGCTGTGGGTGAACCGCGACGGCGAAAGCCAGCCGTTCACATTCGATACGCTGTGCGAGCAGGCCGCGCGCTTTGCCAACGTGCTCAAGGCCCAGGGTGTAAAAGCGGGAGACCGCGTTGCCGGCCTGATGCCGCGCACCCCGCAGTTGCTGGTGACCATCCTTGCCACGTGGCGCCTGGGTGCTGTCTATCAGCCGCTGTTTACTGCGTTCGGGCCCAAGGCCATCGAGCATCGCCTGGAGCAGTCCGGGGCCAAGGTGGTGGTCACCGACAGCCAGAACCGCGCCAAGCTGGATGAGGTGCACGGTTGCCCGACGATTATCAGCGTGCAGGCCCGCGCCGGTGAGCTGGACTTTCAGCAGAGCCTGGACAATGCCGATGAGCACTGCCCGCCGGTCATGCGCTCGGGCGATGACCCTTTCCTGTTGATGTTCACTTCCGGCACCACAGGCCCGGCCAAACCCCTCGAAGTGCCGCTGCGCGCGATCGTCGCCTTCCAGGGTTACATGCGCGACGCCATCGACCTGCGGCCGGAAGACAACTTCTGGAACCTGGCCGACCCGGGCTGGGCCTATGGGCTTTACTACGCCGTCACCGGCCCGCTGGCGCTGGGCCATGCCACCACCTTCTACGATGGCCCGTTCAGCGTTGAAAGCTGCGCGCGGATCATCGACCAGTTTGGCATTACCAACCTGGCCGGCTCGCCGACCGCGTACCGCCTGTTGATCGCGGCAGGCAGCGAATTTTCCGCACCGATCAAAGGCCGCCTGCGGGTGGTCAGCAGCGCCGGCGAGCCGCTCAACCCAGAGGTGATCCGCTGGTTTGCCGACGAGCTAGGGGTAACCATCCACGACCATTATGGGCAGACCGAACTGGGCATGGTGTTGTGCAACCACCATGGCCTGGAGCACCCGGTGCACCTGGGGTCTGCCGGCTTCGCCATCCCCGGGCACCGCATCGTGGTGCTGGACGAGCAGGGCGCGGAGCTGCCGCCTGGCCAGCCCGGCATCCTCGCCGTGGACCGCGAGCAGTCGCCGTTGTGCTGGTTTGGTGGCTACCACGGCGTGCCGACCAAAGCCTTCGTCGGCAAGTATTACCTCAGCGGCGACACGGTCGAACTCAATGCCGATGGCAGCATCAGCTTCGTGGGCCGCAGCGACGACGTGATCACCACCTCCGGCTACCGGGTTGGCCCCTTCGACGTGGAGAGCGCGCTGATCGAGCACCCGGCAGTGGTCGAGGCGGCGGTGGTCGGCAAGCCCGACCCTGAACGTACCGAGCTGATCAAAGCGTTCGTCGTACTGGCCAAAGGCGTGGAGGGCACCCCCGAGCTGGAAGAAACCCTGCGCCAGCACGTGCGCAAGCGGCTGTACGCCCACGCCTACCCCCGCGAAATCGAATTCGTCAGCGAGCTGCCCAAGACCCCGAGCGGCAAGCTGCAACGCTTCATCCTGCGCAACCAGGAAATCGCCAAACAACAGGCCCAACTGGCCGCTCACGCCAGTGCCTAAAGGAACGACACCATGCAAATAGCCAACAAACACTTTATCGTCAGTGGCGCCGCATCCGGGCTGGGTGCCGCCACCGCACAGATGCTGATCGAGGCCGGTGCCAAGGTCATGCTGGTCGACCTCAATGCCCAGGCGGTTGAAGCCAAGGCGCGTGAGCTGGGTGACAACGCCCGCTTCGCGGTCGCCGACATCAGCGACGAGCAGGCCGCCACGGCTGCGGTCGACGCCGCCGTCAGCGCGTTTGGCAGCCTGCATGGGCTGGTCAACTGCGCCGGTATCGTCGGCGCCGAGAAAGTCCTGGGCAAACAAGGCCCGCATGGCCTGGCCAGTTTCGCCAAGGTCATCAACGTCAACCTGATCGGCAGCTTCAACCTGCTGCGCCTGACGGCGGCAGCGATGGCCGAGGGGCCGGCGGATGAGCATGGCGAGCGCGGGGTGATCATCAATACCGCCTCTATCGCTGCCTATGACGGGCAGATCGGCCAGGCCGCCTACGCGGCCTCCAAGGGCGCCATTGCCAGCCTCACGCTGCCAACGGCCCGTGAGCTGGCGCGTTTCGGCATCCGCGTGATGACCATCGCCCCGGGCATTTTCGAAACCCCGATGATGGCCGGCATGACCCAGGAAGTGCGTGACTCGCTGGCCGCCGGGGTGCCGTTCCCGCCGCGCCTGGGCCGCCCTCAGGAATACGCTGCGCTGGCCCGCCACATCATCGAGAACAGCATGCTCAACGGCGAGGTGATCCGCCTCGACGGCGCGCTGCGCATGGCTGCCAAGTAAGGAGTAATGAACATGACCCTCGCCAACGACCCAATTGTCATCGTCAGCGCCGTGCGCACGCCTATGGGCGGCCTGCAGGGCGACCTCAAGAGCCTCACCGCACCGCAGCTGGGGGCCGCGGCGATCCGCGCCGCCGTCGAGCGCGCCGGCATCGAAGCCACCAGCGTCGAACAGGTACTGTTCGGTTGCGTGCTGCCGGCAGGCCTGGGCCAGGCCCCCGCGCGCCAGGCAGCGCTGGGCGCCGGCTTGGACAAACACACCACCTGCACCACCTTGAACAAGATGTGTGGTTCTGGCATGCAGGCCGCGATCATGGCCCATGACCTGCTGCTGGCCGGCAGCGCCGATGTGGTGGTGGCGGGCGGCATGGAGAGCATGACCAACGCGCCCTACCTGCTGGACAAGGCCCGGGGTGGCTACCGCATGGGCCATGGCAAGATCATCGACCATATGTTCATGGATGGCCTCGAAGACGCCTACGACAAAGGCCGTTTGATGGGCACCTTCGCCGAGGATTGCGCCCAGGCTGGCGCTTTCAGCCGCGAAGCCCAGGATGCCTTTGCCATCAGCTCGCTGACCCGTGCTCAGGACGCGATCAAGCAGGGCCGTTTTAGCGCCGAGATCGTTCCAGTGGAAGTCACTGAGGGCAAGGAAAAACGCGTCATCAAGGATGACGAGCAGCCGCCCAAGGCGCGCCTGGACAAGATCCCGCAGCTTAAACCGGCCTTCCGTGAAGGCGGTACGGTGACGGCCGCCAACGCCAGCTCGATTTCCGACGGCGCTGCTGCGCTGGTGCTGATGCGCCGCAGCGAAGCCGAAAAGCGCGGCTTGAAACCTTTGGCCGTGATCCATGGCCACGCCGCTTTTGCCGATGCGCCCGCGCTGTTCCCCACCGCACCGATCGGGGCCATCGACAAACTGATGAAGCGCACCGGCTGGAACCTGGCCGAGGTGGACCTGTTCGAGATCAACGAAGCGTTTGCCGTGGTGACCCTGGCGGCCATGAAACACCTCGACCTGCCACACGACAAGGTCAATATCCATGGCGGTGCCTGCGCCTTGGGCCACCCGATCGGCGCCTCAGGCGCGCGCATTCTGGTGACCTTGCTGTCGGCCCTGCGCCAGAACAACCTGCGCCGCGGCGTGGCGGCCATCTGCATCGGCGGTGGCGAGGCCACGGCCATGGCCGTCGAATGCCTGTATTGAGGTGAACCATGTTGGTAACTGAAGAGCAACAACAGATCGCCGACGCCGTGCGTGACTTTGCCCAGGAGCGCCTGCGCCCGTTCGCTGAGCAATGGGACAAGGCCCACCGCTTCCCGCGGGAAGCCATCGACGAGATGGCCGCCCTGGGCCTGTTCGGCATGCTGGTGCCGGAGCAGTACGGCGGCAGTGACACGGGCTATGTGGCGTACGCCATGGCCCTGGAAGAAATTGCCGCAGGCGATGGTGCCTGTTCGACCATCATGAGCGTGCACAACTCGGTGGGCTGCGTGCCCATCCTGAAATTCGGCACCGAGCAGCAGAAGCAGCAGTTTCTGGCCCCGCTGGCCAGCGGCGCGATGATCGGCGCCTTCGCCCTCACCGAGCCCCAAGCCGGCTCCGATGCCAGCAGCCTGAAGACCCGCGCACGCCTGGACGGCGACCACTACGTGCTCAACGGCAGCAAGCAGTTCATCACCTCCGGCCAGAATGCTGGCGTGGTCATCGTCTTCGCGGTCACTGACCCGGAGGCGGGCAAGCGTGGCATCACGGCGTTCATCGTGCCGACCGATTCGCCGGGCTACCAGGTTGCCAGGGTCGAGGACAAACTCGGCCAGCATGCCTCGGACACCTGCCAGATTGTCTTCGACAATGTGCGAGTGCCGGTCGCCAATCGCCTGGGCGAAGAGGGGCAGGGTTACAAGATTGCCCTGGCCAACCTTGAAGGGGGCCGTATTGGCATTGCGTCGCAGTCGGTCGGCATGGCCCGGGCGGCCTTCGAGGTGGCCCGCGACTATGCCAAGGAGCGGCAGAGCTTCGGCAAGCCGCTGATCGAGCACCAGGCCGTGGCCTTCCGCCTGGCCGACATGGCCACGCGCATTGCCGTGGCCCGGCAGATGGTGCTGCACGCCGCGGCCTTGCGTGATGCCGGGCGGCCGGCCTTGACGGAGGCGTCGATGGCCAAGCTGTTTGCCTCGGAAATGGCCGAAAAGGTCTGTTCGGACGCCTTGCAGACCCTGGGCGGTTATGGCTATCTGAGTGACTTCCCGCTGGAGCGGATCTACCGCGACGTTCGGGTCTGCCAGATTTACGAAGGCACCAGCGACATTCAGCGCATGGTCATTGCGCGCAATCTTTGAAGGAGCAGTCTGCATGGCATTCGAAACCATCCTGTTGGACATCCACGGCAAGGTCGGCCTGATCACCCTCAACCGGCCGCAGGCGCTCAATGCGCTCAATGCGCAGATCGTCGGCGAGATCAACCAGGCCCTGGACCAGCTCGAGCGTGACCCGAACATCGGCTGCGTGGTGCTGACCGGCTCGGCCAAGGCCTTTGCCGCAGGTGCCGATATCAAGGAAATGGCCGACCTCCAGTACCCTCAGATCTACGTCGACGACCTGTTCAGTGACGCAGACCGGATTGCCAATCGGCGCAAACCGATCATTGCGGCGGTGTCGGGTTTTGCCCTGGGCGGGGGGTGTGAGCTGGCGATGATGTGCGACTTCATTCTGGCAGCGGACAATGCCCGGTTTGGCCAGCCTGAGATCAACCTTGGGGTGTTGCCGGGCATGGGCGGCACCCAGCGGCTGACCCGCGCGGTGGGCAAGGCCAAGGCCATGGAACTGTGCCTGACAGGGCGCTTGATGGGCTCCGAGGAGGCCGAACGTGCCGGGCTGGTGGCGCGTGTGGTACCGCAGGCCGAGCTGGTCGAAGAAGCCCTGAAGGTGGCGGCGACCATCGCCAGCAAGTCGATCCCGGTGAGCATGATGGTCAAGGAAAGTGTCAACCGGGCCTTTGAAGTGACCCTGAGTGAGGGGGTGCGTTTCGAGCGTCGGGTGTTCCATGCGGCCTTTGCCACTGAAGACCAGAAGGAAGGCATGAGCGCTTTTATCGCCAAGCGCGAGGCACAGTTCAAGGATCGTTGATCCCGCCTGTAGGGTATGGCGTGAGGAGGGTGGCGTCTGGGAGATCGAGCGCCGCCCGCGCGGCGCATCGCGAGCAACGCTCGCTCCTACGTTTGTTTCGGGCCAATTATTTCTGGGGCATTGGCGCGCGTCCCCTTGGTGCACGCCTCAACACTGAGCCGTACAAACAAGGCGGTCGCGCGCGCTGGCACAGGCGTCACTGGCCCTAAACAAACGTAGGAGCGAGCGTTGCTCGCGATGCGCCGCGCGGGCGGCGCTCGATCTCATGGGCTATGCATAACCCAAGGCAGGCGCCCATCAGCCCAGACGCGCCCGCAACCCCTGCCACCCGAGCACCGACCAGCGGATTCTGCTCAATCGAATCAAATTCGCCTCCGATTGCAGTTGCTCCACGCGACGTGGCGCCTTAGACTGCCGCCCCCTGTAAAAGAGTGCCGGTTGGCGCTTGAAGAATTCCGCTGCCGATGCACTGGCGTCGGCGGCACCCGAATCGCCCAAATGCACATTTTTCATAGAGAAATCGATGACCAAGGAACAGTTGCTGGCCATGTCGGCCGATGACTACATGAACGCTGATCAGCTCGCCTTCTTCACTGGCCTGCTGCAGTCGATGAAAGTCGAAACCCATGAGCGCATCGAGTTGAGCCGTGCCACCATCGAGGGCCTGGACACTCCGTCGGACCCTGCTGACGTGGCTTCGGTAGAAGAAGAGCGTAGCTGGTTGGTCAATGCCATCGACCGCGACCAGCGTTTGCTGCCACAGCTTGAAATGGCGTTGGACCGTATCGCTGACGAGAGCTTCGGCTGGTGCGATGACAGTGGTGAGCCGATTGGCCTGAAGCGTTTGCTGATCAGCCCGACCACCAAGTACTGCATCGAAGCCCAGGAACGCCACGAGCAGCTCGACCGCCACCAGCGTCAGGTCTGATCGCGCGCAGTGCGTGAAGCCCCACGGAGCAATCCCTGGGGCTTTTTGCGTTTGTGCGTGATATGCCCAGATTTGTTGCCTGTGGCGTAACACTGCTGTACCGAGATGCGCTGTTTCCGACGTGCAGGCAGGCGTATCATGGCTTTATCGTTAGGGTGCTAATTAAATTCCGGAGGGGATGATGAATAGCCGTGTCGATGTAGCCGTGATGATTGGCTCGGGGGTACCTGCCACTCTGCAGGCGTTGGGTAAGCGTATTTGTTGGGTGGTGCTGGTCAATGGCGAGCGCCGTGGCACGGCGTTCGCCACCCGTGACGAGGCGCTGGAGTGCCAGGCGGCCTGGATGCAGCAACTCAGAAAAGGCCTGGCCGCCTGACGGCCGTCATTGCTCCAGATGGCGGGCCAGCTCACACGCGTCCTGATGCCGGCAGCGAAACCCTTTGACCCGGCCCGTGGCGCTTTCGGTGACATGAAAGAAGCGGATACCTGCCGGTATGACAACGTAACGTGGCGCTGCATGAGTGCTGGTGATGTAAGAAATGTTCTTTGCCTCTCGACGGATTTCGGTGTTTTCGTGCATATTCCTTCCTCAGTAATGCGCTGATGGATTTCAGAGCCCGTTCTGTCGAGCGCTCTGCAACTACCTATCGCATCTTTTCTGGCGGGTTTGTTGTCAGGCATTACGCTTCCCGCGTTGGGAATTTGCCGAAAACCTGCACTTAGGCCATATCTGGCAAGCCAGAGTAAAGATTCCTGCAGGCTGCAGTGCCAGCGGATACAGACATCAGCGCATCGCTTTATTACTCTTTTCGCCTATCGATATGTAATGGCCGTGCCTCACCGAGCGTGTGTGGGGGCGGGATGTAACCGATTGAGGATCACTTCATTGGCAGTCAGCACACTTGATACCCACGCCTTGTTCGCCTTGGGCGATTTGCGCGGTAAATTGGCCCAGCTGTTCCAGGGCCGCTTTGTTTATGTCACCGAACAAAGTCCTGAAGGCCTGTACATGGCCGAAATCGACACCGAAAGCGCATTGGTGGTCGATGACAAACAGCGTCTGGAACTGAAGGTTGGCGATCACTTCCGCGCTGCGGTATTGCCCAGCCGCGAGGGTGGCAAGCTGGAAATGCGCTTTCGAGACATCAAGTTCAACGTCTACGGTGTTGGCGACTACGCCTTTGTTTCCGTGCCTGAAGGCGAGGGCGTCGTGTTGCGCGAAGGCAATGGCGTGATGCTGGTCTTTGCTGCGCAACAGCAAGTGCAGGAAGGGCTGGGTAAGCTGCTCAAGGCAGTGACTGGCAAAGTCGCGAAGTGGCGCAAGGGTGAGCTGACCACGTTCAAGGCCAGTGAATGACCGAGCGCGACAACACGCCTGTGTCGCGTGCCGAGTTTCATCACCAGCACCAGGCGGATGCGCTGGCGCAAGCCGAACGGCTGTTGGCCCAACGTGAAGCGCTGCAAGGCGCTTGGCTGAACTGGGTGGCAGGCGAGCTCTATCGACTCAGCCCGCCACCGTATGCCGCCATGGTGCGGCGTGAGCTGCAGCGCCTCAGCCAGGGCTGAGGCTGCAACCGGTCAATGGCCGCGGTCGCTACCGCTACTGACTTCTTCAGGTACCGCCTCTTTGGACATCCGCTTGCGAAACAGCGCAGCCCTGGCCAGCAAGAGTGTGGTGACCGGCACCGTGATCGACAGCAGGATCGGGATTAGCCAAGCGTGCAGAACGGGCCCTTCTTTCAGCCACGAAAAGTAGATGATCGAGGCCAGGGCAACACACCATGCGCCAATGGTGGAGGCCAGCGCGGGTGGGTGCATGCGCTGAAAGTAATCCTTCAGGCGCACCAGGCCCACGGCACCGATCAGGGCGAACAGGCTGCCGATCAGCAGCAGCGCAGCGGTGACCAGTTCAAGCCAGAAGGGCAGTTGTAGCGCTTCGGTCATTCGATCACCTCACCACGTAGCAGGAACTTGGCCAGGGCGAACGAGCCGACAAAGCCGAACAGTGCAATCAGCAGGGCACCTTCGAAGTAGGTGTCGCTGGCATAACGGATCCCCAGTACCAGCATCGTCAGCATGGCCAGGATGTACAGGTAGTCCAGTGCCAGCACCCGGTCCTGGGCGGACGGGCCGCGGAACAACCGGATCAGTGCCAGGGCCATGGCCAGGGCGAAGATGAACAGGCTGGCGAGTACAGCGTTGGCGAGCAGGCCTGTCATTGGAAAATCTCCATCAGCGGGCGTTCGTAGGTGTGCTTGAAATGCTCGATGAAGGCGGCTTCATCCTCAAGGTCGAACACATGCAACAACAGCACGCTGCGGTCCAGCGCCAGTTCGGACCAGACCGTGCCAGGTACCACCGTGGTGATCATCGACAGGGCAGCCAAGCCATGGGCATCGCGCAAGGCCAGCGGAATGTGCACGAATGCCGAGCGCGGCGGCTGCTTGCCCGCACGCAGAACGCCACGGGCCACCAGCAGGTTGGACACGATCACATCCAGGCCGACCCGGCCAATCAACTTGGCAATCACCCAAGGCCGCTGCACATGGGCGTGCTGAGGGCGTAGGGGGGCCATTAGCAGAGGTGCAAAAATGCCGAGGATGGCACCCAGCAGCAGGTTGCCGGCGCTGACCGACAGGTTCAGCAGCAACCACAGGCCGAACAGCGAGACCGACAGCAGTGGGGCGGGAAACAGGCGTTTCATGGCAACACCTCCACGTCGAGGGAGGTCGGGCCGGGAATGGGCCGAGCGGCCATCACCGCTTTGATGTAGGTATCGGGTGCCTGCAGGCTGGCCGCCGTGTCCTGGGTGTAGCGCAGCAGCGGCTCGGCCTTGAGGCTGAGGATGATGCACAGGCCCAGCAGGATGACGATTGGCAGGCATTCATAACGACGCAGCAGCGGCGAGGGGCGCTCTTCGGGCTTCCAGAAACGCTGGATGCCCACGCGGCCGAAGGCGATTAGCGACGCCATGCCGGACAGCACCAGCAGTGCCACCAGGCCCCAACCTGCCGCTGTCAGCGGTTGCTCCGGCGCGATACCCAGCCCCAGCGGGTTGAACAGCGCGTTGATCAGGTTGAGTTTGCCGACGAAGCCCGACAGCGGCGGCATGCCGATGATCAGCAGCGCGCAGGCGATGAAGCTCAGGCCGAGGAAGGCCATGGTCCAGGGGATGATCTGGCCGATCACCACCTTTTGTTCATCATCGAGGTTGATGCCCTTGGGTGGGTGCAGCGATTCCAGGGGAGAAGGCATGGCATCTTCTTCGTCATCCAGCGGCGCTTCATTGGCTGAGCGCGAGCGCTCGACCAGCTCGGCGAGCAGGAACAACGCGCACAACGCCAGGGTCGAGTTGACCAGGTAGAACAAGGCCGCACCCGTTAACGCCGGCTGGGCAAAGCCGACGGCCGCGAGCAGGGTGCCGGCGGACACCAGGATGCTCAGGGCAGCCATGCGTTCCAGGCGCTGTGCGGCCAGTATCGAGACCGCGGCCACGGCCAGTGTGACCAGCCCCCCGTACACCAGCCACTCGCCGCCAAACTGCGCGGAGGCGCCGGCCTGCCCGGAGAACAGCAGCGTCCACAGGCGCAGCACGGCATACAGGCCGACTTTGGTCATGATCGCGAACAGCGCGGCAACCGGTGCGCTGGCCGAGGCGTAGGCCGGCACCAGCCAGAAATTCAGCGGCCAGATACCGGCCTTGGCCAGAAACGCCATGGCGAGGATGGCGGCGCCCGCATGCAGCAGGCCTCGGTCGGCCTCTGGCACCAGCGGGATCTTCAGCGCAAGGTCGGCCATGTTCAGGGTGCCTGTCACGCCATAGAGCATCGCCGCGCCCACCAGGAACAACGACGAAGCGAACAGGTTGATGGCGATATAGTGCAGGCCCGCCTTGACCCTGGCACGCCCCGAGCCATGCAGCAGCAAACCGTAGGACGCGGCCAGCAGCACCTCGAAGAACACGAACAAGTTGAACAGGTCGGCGGTCAGGAAGGCACCGTACAGCCCCATCAGCTGGATTTGGAACAGCGCGTGGAAGCTGGCGCCGGCACTGTCCCAACGGGCCCGGGCAAACAGCAGGGCGCTGAAGCCGATGATGCCGGTCAGGGTCAGCAGCAAGGCAGACAGGTGGTCCACCACCAGCACGATGCCAAACGGTGCAGGCCAGTTGCCCGGCAGGTAGACACCGATCGATTCGGCTTGGCCTTGGGTGCGGACCCACAGCAGCAGGCTGACCGCGATGGCCAGGCCGGCGAAGGTGGACAGCAGGTTAAGCCGCGCCTTGATCCGCCGGTGTTTCTCGCCCAGCAACAGCATGATTGCCGCCGTGATGAGGGGCAGCAGGATGGGCGCGACGATCAGTTGACTCATACCACTCATTCGTCACGCTCCCGGCCATCGACGTGGTCGGTACCGGTCAAGCCGCGCGAGGCCAGCAGCACGACCAGAAACAGCGCGGTCATGGCGAAGCTGATGACGATGGCGGTGAGCACCAAGGCTTGCGGGAGCGGGTCGGTGTAGTGCAGCAAGTCTTGGGTGACGCCGTCCTTGATGATCGGTTCCTTGCCGATGAACAGGCTGCCCATGCTGAAGATGAACAGGTTGACCCCGTACGACAACAGGCACAGGCCCATGATCACCTGGTAGGTCCGTGGGCGCAGGATCAACCACACCCCGGAGGCGGCCAGTACACCGATGGCGACTGCAATGACTTCTTCCATCAGGCGGCTCCTGCTTGGCTGGATTTCGACGGGTTGCCCGGGCGGTAGGCGCGCACCGATTGGTGCGCCAGGGCAGTGAGGATCAGCAGGGTCGAGCCGACCACCACGGTGTACACGCCGACGTCGAAGAACAGCGCGCTGGCCACATGCACATCACCCAGCACGGGCAGGTGCAAGTGGGCGGTGTGCGTGGTCAGGAAGGGGTAGCCGAGCAGCATGGCGCCTACCCCGGTCAGGGTCGCGCAGAGCAGGCCGGTGCCCATCCAGCGCAGCGGGCGCAGGCTCATCTGCGCTTCGACCCACTGGGTACCGGCGACCATGTACTGCAGGATGAACGCCACCGACATCACCAGGCCTGCGACAAAGCCGCCGCCCGGCTGGTTGTGGCCACGCATGAACAGGTACATCGATACCAGCAGGGCGATCGGCAGCAACAGCCGCACCAGCACTGCAGGCACCATCATGAAGCCTAGCGCGGTGTCCGTAGCGTGACGCGGGTTGATCAGGTCGGTGACCACGTCGGGCGCCAGCTGGCGTTGCTGGGCGGGTAGCTGCATGCTCTCTTTGGGTGGGCGGAAGCGTCGCAGCAGGGCGAATACGGTCAGGGCCACGGCGACCAGCACGGTGATTTCACCGAGGGTGTCGAAGCCACGGAAATCGACCAGCATCACATTGACCACATTGGTGCCGCCGCCCTGCGGCAGGGCGCGGCTCAGGTAGAACGAAGAAATGTCGTTGGGGGTCGGCCGGGTCAGCATGGCATAGGACAGAATCGCCATGCCGCCGCCCACCAGCACGGCCAGCAACAGGTCGCGCAGGCGACGCATGCGGGCGCGCTCCAGGCTGCCGGGCAGCGGCGACACGCCCTCGATACGGCGCGGCAGCCAGCGCAGGCCGAGCAGGATCAGCACGGTGGTGACCACTTCCACAACCAGTTGAGTCAGGGCCAGGTCGGGCGCCGAGAACCAGACGAAGGTGATGCAGGTCATCAGGCCGCAGACACTGACCATGATCAAGGCGGCCAGGCGGTGATACTTGGCTTGGTAGGCGGCGCCGATGGCGCAGGCGATGGCGATCAGCCAGAGTGCGACAAATACACCGGAGCCCGGAATTTTCGGGCGCTCGCCCCAGGTCAGGCCGCTGTAGAGCATGGGCGTGAGGCCGGCCAGAAACGCCGCCAGCACCAGCATGAACAACTGCGATTGCAGGCGGCGCGTGGTCAGCAGGTTTTCAATTCGCCGGGCCAGCAGCATCAGGTGGACCTGGCCATGCTCGAACAGGCGCTTGCCATTGAAGCGCTCGATCAGCGGCGGATAAGGGAAGCGCCCCAGGCGCAACTGCTTGCGCAGCAGCAGGTACAGCACGATCCCGCCGCTCATGGCGATCAGGCTCATGATCAAGGGTGCATTCCAGCCGTGCCAGATGGCCAGGCTGTATTCCGGTAACGTACCGCCCACCACCGGCAGGGCTGCCGCCGCCAGCAGCGGGCCTACCGACTGCGCGGGGAAAATACCGACCACCAGGCAGGTGAGCACCAGCAACTCGACCGGCGCACGCATCCAGCGCGGCGGTTCGTGGGGGGTATGGGGCAGGTCCTGGGCAGGTGGCCCGAAGAACACATCGACCGTGAAGCGCAGGGCGTAGGCCACGCTGAATGTACCGGCCAGGGTGGCGATTACCGGCAGGGCGGTTTCGACCCAGGCGGTGGAGCTGATGAATACCGTTTCGGCGAAGAACATCTCTTTGGACAGGAAGCCGTTCATCAGCGGCACGCCGGCCATCGAAGCGCTGGCCACCATGGCCAGGGTCGCGGTGTAGGGCACCAGGCGGATCAGGCCGCTAAGCCGTCGGATATCGCGTGTGCCGCTCTCGTGGTCGATGATGCCGGCGGCCATGAACAGCGAGGCCTTGAAGGTGGCATGGTTGAGAATATGGAACACCGCGGCGACCGCTGCCAGCGGGCTGTTGAGGCCCAGCAGCAGGGTGATCAGGCCCAGGTGGCTGATGGTGGAGTAAGCCAGCAGGCCCTTGAGGTCGTTCTGGAACATCGCGGCGAAGGCGCCGAGCAGCAGTGTGATGGCGCCGGCGCCGCCGACGATCCAGAACCACTCCTCGCTGCCTGACAGCACAGGCCAAAGCCGCGCCAGCAGGAACACCCCGGCCTTGACCATGGTTGCCGAATGCAGATAGGCCGAGACCGGCGTGGGTGCTGCCATCGCGTGGGGCAGCCAGAACTGGAAGGGGAACTGCGCACTCTTGCTCAAGGCGCCAATCAGGATTAAAGGCAGCAGCACCGGGTACAGCGCGTGCTGGCGGATGAGGTCGCCGGCAGCCAGGACCTTGTCCAGGTCGTAGCTGCCGACCACATGGCCCAGTAGTAGCGCCCCGACCAGCAAGCACAGGCCGCCGGCACCGGTGACCATCAGCGCCATGTAGGCGCCGCGGCGGGCATCGGCGCGGTGGTGCCAATAGCCGATCAGCAGGAACGAGAACAGGCTGGTCAGCTCCCAGAAGAACACCAGCTGGATCAGGTTACCGGATATTACCAGGCCCAGCATCGCGCCCATGAACGCGAGGAAGAAGGCGAAGAAGCGCGGTACCGGATCCTGCGGCGACATGTAGTAGCGGGCGTACAGCGACACCAGTGTGCCGATGCCCAGTACCAGCAGCGAGAACAGCCAGGCGAAGCCGTCCATGCGCAATACAAGGTTCAACCCCAGGCTGGGCAGCCAGAGGAATTCCTCGCGAATCACGCCACCGTGGGCAACTTGGGGGTACAGCAGTGCTACCTGGACCGTACCGACCAAGGCGACAAGCCCGGCGAGTATGGACTCGGCGTTTCGTGCGTTGTGCGGCAGCACGGCTGCCAGGCAACTGCCCACGAACGGCAGAAGCAATAGCACTATCAAGGACATAGCGTTCTATTCTGGAGAGGTTTGCCAAGGATCATACGTGCCGAGCAGTTGATCACCAACACGCAAGCTGTCGCAGAATCGTACAAATACGGTGTTACAAGGTATTTTTTTATAACAGTTTTTTACAAAGCATAGCTGGAGTTGGCCGGTTTACAGGCCTGTTTGGTGCTCGGCTTCATCCTGCGCTTCGCGCGTTGTGGCGCTTTCGCGGGGGCGGCGCACCTTCAATTCGCTGACCACCACGGCGATCACGATCAGCAGCCCGCCAATCAACGCCACACCGGGCAGACGCTCGCCGGCGATGCGCCCGACGATCCCGGCCCACACAGGCTCGCCGGCATAGATCAGCGTGGCGCGGGTGGGTGAAACCGACTTTTGTGCCCAGTTCATGGCCAGCTGGATCACTGCGCTCATGGCGCCGAGCCCCACCGCACTCATCACCAACAGCCAGGAAAAGTCGGGGAGGCGCTCCTGGGTCGGCACGATCATCAGGAATGACAGCAACGACGCGGTGGCCAGCTGCACCACGGTCACGCGGCGCACATCGACCTGGCCGGCATAGCGGCTGATCAGGATGATCTCGCCGGCGATGGCGATGGCGCTGACCAGGGTCACCATCTCGCCTTCGCTGAAGTGCAAGCTGCCGCCTTCCGGCCCTGCCAGCAACATCAGGCCAAGGAATGCCAGGCAGATGCCGAGGCTCGGCATCAGGCCGGGGCGACGGCCAAGCACCAGCCATTGCAACAACGGCACGAAGGGTACATACAGCGCGGTGATGAACGCGGACTGGCTGCTGCTGATGGTTTGCAGGCCCATGGTCTGCAAGCCGTAGCCGAGCATGATCGAGACGCCGATCAGTACGCCCGCCTTGAGTTCGGTAAAGGTCAGCCCCGACAGCGCGCGTGCCGAGATCGCGCCAACGAACAACGCCGCCGCAGCAAAGCGCAGGCCGACGAAGAACATCGGGCCGCTGACCGTCATCACGTTATGCACCAGCAAGAAGGTGCCACCCCACAGCATGGTGATGAACACCAGCATCAGTTCGGCTTTGCTCAGGCGCAAAGAAACGCGTGTATTGGGCTTGCAGGTGGGTTGGCTCATGGTCTTGCGCACTCGGAGGGGGCGGCGCACAATCTGCGCAAAGTGGGCAGTATACTGCGCAGTCACGATCAGCGAGCAATACAGTGCACAAAAATTCCACGCACCGGGCATCGGTGTTACAGCATGTTAGCCTCAACGTACGCAGCCTGCGTCACGCAGCGGGTATGAGCCAGTCTGCCTTGGCCGAGCGTTCTGGCGTCAGCCGACGCATGTTGGTGGCGATCGAGGCGGGTGAGAAGAATGTCAGCCTTACCACGCTCGATTTGATCGCCGAGGCTTTGGGGGTGGCGTTCAGTACGTTGATCCAGGCGCCCGAGCGGCGCGACCCCAGCCGCATCGACGAACTGGCCTGGGCCGGTGAGCATCCGCAAAGCAAGGCAGTGCTGCTGGGTAGCAGCACTGCCCGGCGTGAGGTCGAACTCTGGGAGTGGACCCTCGCACCGGGCGAGTGCTATGTCAGCGAGGCCGATGCCGATGGCTGGAGCGAGCAGATCTACGTGGCTGAAGGGCAGCTCACATTAGTCATCGAACAGGCCGAGTATTGCCTGCAGGTTGGCCAGTTTCATGTCTTCCCCAGTAACTGCCGCTACGCCTACCGCAACGATGGCGCCGTGGCGGTGCGCTTTGTGCGCAATGTAGTGATCTGACACTCGCCTTAAAGGCGGGGCGCGATCATTTGCCGAGCAGCTCATCGGTCTTCACCACCTTGGCGTAGGCAAACGCCAGGGCCGCCATTGCCGAGTCGTGTACATGGGCCGCCGGTACCTGTTTGCCATCGAACGCCAGCGGCAAGGTCGCGCAGGCGTCGTGAGCCACAGTCACGTCGTAGCCATAATCGGCGGCGGCGCGGGTCGCTGCATCGATGCACATGTGGCTCATGCTGCCGACGATGGTCAGTGCCTCGACCCCTTGCTGGTCCAGCGTGTGCTTGAGGTCGGTACCGAGAAACGCATTGACCTTGTGCTTGAGCACCACCGGCTCACCGGCCTTGGGTTGCACCTTGGCGTGGATGGCCGCGCCGGGGGAGCCCGGTGCGAAGAACGGCGCATCGGCACTTTCGAACTCATGCCGCACATGCACCACCAGGTCGCCCCGCTCACGCGCGGCCGCCAACAGCCGGGCGGCGTTGTCGGCTGCCTGGTCTGCGCCGTCGAGGGTCCATTTGCCACCGGGGAAATAGTCGTTCTGGATGTCGATGATGATCAGGGCTTGCTTGCTCATGTTGCCTCCTGCGGCAGTGGTCGTTGAATGACGATAGTTATAGGCTGTGCGCTTCGACCTGAGGATTGGCACGACCGACACAATGAGGGCAAAAACTGACAACCCTGCGCGCCTGGACATCGGCCTGCTGCTTTACCCAGGGGCGCAGCGTGCGGCCGTGCATGGCCTGACCGACCTGTTCACGGTGGCCAACCGGGTTGCCGCCGAGTTGGGCGCTGTCGAGCTGCCGCAGATCCGCGTCAGCCACTGGCAGGTCGATGAAGCGGGGTTGTTGCAGTGGGTTGAGGATAGCGGCTCTGAGGCGGCCACGGCGCTGAGGGTGATGATCATTCCGCCAAGCCTGGACTCGGCGCCACACGCTGAGCTGCTTGCGCGCCATTGCCTGCCCTTGAATCAGCTCCATGGGCGCGGCACGGTGCTGGCGTCGGTGTGCATCGGCGTGTTTTTCATCGCGGCCAGTGGGCTGCTCGACGGGCGCCCGGCCTGTACCCATTGGAACTACGTGCAAGCGCTTGCACAGCGTTTTCCCCTGGTGCGGGTGGAGGCGAACCAGCCGCTGCTGGACGACGGTGACATCATGACGTCGGCCGGGCTGATGGCCTGGACCGAGCTGGGCTTGCGCCTGCTGGAGCGGTTTATGGGGGCGACGGTGGCGCGCGAGACGGCTCGCTACCTGGCTGTCGAACCCGTGGCGGCGCCGTTGCCGGGGGCATTGTTCAACCCCCGCCTGGACCATGGCGATGAGGCAGTGCTCAAAGTGCAGCACTGGTTACAGGGCAATGGTGGGCAGGATGCCGACCTGGCCGCCATGACCGCTTGTGCAGGCCTTGAGGAGCGGACCTTTCTACGGCGCTTTCGAGCTGCCACCGGTTTACGCCCGACCGAGTATTGCCAGCAAGTACGGGTAGGGCGCGCCTGTCGGTTGCTGGAATTTACCCGGCGCAATGTCGAACAGATCGCCTGGGGTGTGGGTTATCAGGACCCGGGCGCTTTCCGCAAAGTGTTTCAGCGCATCACCGGTTTGACGCCCAGTGAATATCGACGACGCTTTGCAGTTTCAGGTTGAGCCAGCGACCGCTCGTGCGGCAGCAAAAAACACTTGACCTTGACTTAACTTGAGGTTTTACCCTGCTCACCATCACGCCGTTGGCGTCCGGAGCAAGGAGACTTTTCATGACGGCAACGCCTCATTCTCTGTGGTTTACCCAGATGATCGAATACGAAGTGCCTGCGCTGCAGCAAGTGGCGCTGGCCCAGGCCCTGGTGGTACGCAGCGAAGCATTGGCCGCAGGTTGTGAGGGCTTGCAGGGCGTGAGCATCCAGGCCAGTGATGATGGCAGCCGGGTCCTCCAGTACCTGCAATGGCAATCGCGCCAGGCCTGGGCGGCGGCCGCAGACCGTTTCGTTGAAGAACCCTTTCTCGACCTGTTGTGCCAGCACCAGGCGCGGGGCGTCAACTTCGCGGCCTACCAGACACTGCGCAGTCTGGTCCGCAATGCTGACGGTGGCCTGCACTGCCAGGTCGGTGAGCCTTAGGCATACCAGGGCGCGTAGTGTGGGTAGCGGTCCAGGCGTGCGCCAATGACCATCTCGCTGATCCATGATGCGAGAATCGAGCTGTAGGCTTTCTGGCTTTCTTCGCTGGACAACGCGTGGTCGGCACCGTCGACGATGCGGTGGGTCAGCGAATGGGCGCTGATGAATGCCGAGCGGTAGCTCATCAGTGTGCTGTGGGGTACATAGTCATCATGTTCGGACTCCACCAGTAACACATCGCCGCCGAATTCGGCGCACGCGGCCAGTGCGCGGTTATCCGCCGGGCCAAGCTGGCGCTGGCGGTAGGCGTTCAGCCGCTGCCGATCGAGGGTTTGCTTGGGGGTTTCCCACTCATCGTCCCAGTACAGGGCAGGCACCCGCATTGCCAGCCACCTTACTGGCCGCAACCGCGTCAACAAGGTGGCCAGGTAACCGCCATAGCTGCTGCCAATGATGGCGATAGAGTTGCTGTCCACGCTGGGGTGACTGACCAGGCGGTCGTAGGCTGCCAGCAGGTCGTTGAGGTTCTGTTCGCGGGTGACGGTCAGGCGTTGGCTTTCGGTCTTTTCATGCCCGCGCAAGTCGAAGGTCATGCACACGCACCCCAGCCCGGTAATGTGCCGGGCGCGGGCCAGGTCGCGTTGCTGGCTACCGCCCCAGCCGTGGACGAAGAGTATGCCGGGCATCTTGCTGCCAGGGCTGACCAGGGTGCCGACGATGCTGTCGTTCTCGACGTGCAGCTCAATGGTCTCACTCTGAATGCTCATGTTCGCGAATCCGCGCAAATTTGCTGAGTTGTCCGAGTTCACTGTCGATTCCTTGGTAGAAGAGGGTGGCGTCAGTGGGCAGGTCGGGCGTGCCGAACACTTCATGGGTCGAAGCACGCACCCGCTGCAGTGTCGGCTCAGCGGCGAAGGCCTGCAGGGCCAGCAGTTCTGCACTGCTGGCACCGCCCAGACGCCAGGATTGTTCAAGCACGCCGCTGCGTACATGGCCTTGGGCGGTGGTGCCGCGGGCAATGTCGTAGTTACGTCTTGACGCCACGAAGCCTGGGAAGTGCTGCTCTGCGGCACGTTCGTAGACCATGGCTTGGTTGATCGCCAGGCGCAGGTGGTCTTCCAACGGCAGTTGCAGCAACGCATGGTAATCACCGCGCACTACGACCAGATCGGAGCCGCCATAGACCTCTGTGCCCTGGTGGTCGTGCGTCAGTTGCTGAGTGCCGTGGTAGCTACAGGTCAGGCCGGCGACACGCACTTGGCCAACACTGAAGGTCTGCACCTCGCTCAGGTCTTCTTCGAGCACCAACCCCCAGACGGCCAGGTCTTGGTCGTCCAAGTCGGCCAGCAACGGCTCCAGCGCATCCAGTGTGTCGATGACCTGCTGCCCCCGCCCGGCACAGGCCAGCACCGGCTTGATCCGTAGAGGGCCATCAAGCAGGAGCAAGTGTGCGGCATTGCGAGCGTCGGCCTTGCTGAATACGGTATAGCCACGCAACAACGCATCACCGGCCTGAAGGGCGAAGGCGTCGGTCCAGCCTGGGGGGAAGCTGGCGGCGGCCGGCAGCGGGTGGGAAATCGCCTTGGTCGCCATATAAGGAAAAGCGACCAGCCCGCCGAACAGGTCCTGTTCGGTGCGGATGCCCAAGGCTGCATGGCGCTGCGGGTCGATCAGCGTTTCGGTCGGCAGGTAGTAGTAGCGGTCGCTGGGCGTGGAGGGCGGGTCGAGATGCACGTGTGCGCAACCCAGCAATTGCGCCAGGCCATCGGCAAGCTTGAGGTGTACAGCATGTTCATGGTCAGGCGTGTGCTGGCGGGTGTCGAGCAGCACAACGGCGGTTTTCGCGTCACCGGCAGCGGGCATAGGGGGTGGCCTGTCTGCAATGAATGTACTTGGTGTGAAGCCGGGGTTTTTGGGAAGTTCAGCAGGATGTGATCGGTGGTCCTGGTTCTGCTGTAGGAAATGTCCTGATTGCAGAGGGCGTGATGGGCAATGCATGCCGCAGGCCGGTCGCCGTGATTGCAGGGCAGGGGTGGCTGTACCATTATCGATAGTCTGAAATCAGTAGAGATGTTTTCGCAGGAGTGCGCATGAACGTTCAGACCACGATTGAGCAAGCTGTGCCGGAGCGCCTGGCGCGGGTGCGTCAGGCCATGGCCGCAGAGGGGGTCGATGCGCTGCTGGTGCCCTCGGCCGACCCTCATCTTTCCGAGTACCTGCCCGGCTTCTGGCAGGGGCGCCAATGGCTGTCCGGTTTCCAGGGTTCGGTCGGCACGCTGGTGGTCACGGCGGGGTTTGCCGGGCTCTGGGTTGACAGCCGCTATTGGGAGCAGGCCGAGTACGAACTAGCAGGCAGCGGCATCGAACTGATGAAGCTGCTGCCAGGCAAGCCAGGCGCGCTGGAATGGCTGGGTGAGCATGTCGAGCCACAGGGCGTCGTGGCAGTGGACGGTGCTGTCATGGCCTTGGCGTCGGCGCGTTTGCTGGGTGAGCGTCTGAAGGCCCGGGATGTGCGGCTGGTGACGGACAAGGACGTGCTTGGCAAGGTTTGGGAGGGGCGCCCGCGGCTGCCGAGCAACCCGGTCTACCAACACTTGCCGCCGCATGCCACGCAGAACCGGGCAGACAAACTCGCCCAGTTGCGTGAGACCTTGAAGGCCAAGGGCGCTGACTGGCATTTCATAGCCACCCTGGATGACATCGCCTGGCTCTTCAATCTGCGTGGCAGCGATGTGTCCTACAACCCAGTCTTTGTTTCCTTTGCCCTGATCAGTCAGCAGCAGGCGACGGTGTTTGTGGGCCAGGACAAGGTCGATGAGCATCTGCGCCAAGTGTTGGCGGTTGACGGCATTGAGGTGCGTGACTATGCCGAAATCGGTCAGGCCCTGGGCGCCGTGCCTTCAGGCAGTCGCCTGTTGCTCGACCCGGCGCGTGTCACCTGCGGTTTGCTGGAAAACCTGCCCTCAGGCGTTGAGCTGGTCGAGGGGGTTAACCCCACCACGCTGAGCAAGTCGTGCAAGGGTGAGGATGATCTTGTGCATATTCGCCGGGCCATGGAGCAGGACGGCGCCGCCTTGTGCGAATTTTTCGCCTGGTTCGAGGCGTCTCTGGGCCATGAGGTCATTACCGAGCTGACGGTCGATGAGCGATTGAGCGCCGCCCGTGCTCGCCGTCCAGACTTCGTGTCGTTGAGTTTCTCGACCATTGCCGCCTTTAATGGCAATGGCGCGATGCCTCATTACCGCGCCACCGAGCAATCGCATGCGGTCATCGAAGGTGACGGTTTACTGCTGATCGATTCCGGGGGGCAGTACCTGGGGGGGACTACCGACATTACCCGGATGGTGCCGGTGGGTAACCCTACGCTCGAGCAGAAGCAGGATTGCACGCGTGTGCTCAAGGGCATGATTGCGTTATCGCGCGCTACCTTCCCCCGCGGGATCCTCTCGCCGCTGCTCGATGCCATTGCCCGGGCACCGATCTGGGCCGATCAGGTGGACTATGGCCACGGCACCGGCCATGGCGTGGGTTACTTCATGAACGTACACGAAGGGCCGCAGGTGATTGCCTATCAGGCGTCGCCCACGCCCCAAACGGCCATGCAGGCGGGCATGATCAGTTCGATCGAGCCGGGTACTTACCGGCCGCGTGAGTGGGGCGTGCGCATTGAGAACCTGGTGGTTAGCCGGGAAGCGGGCAAGAGTGTGTTCGGCGATTTCCTGAACTTCGAGACCTTGACGCTTTGCCCGATCGACACACGCTGCCTGTTGCCCGAGTTGCTTGCCAAGGAAGAGTTGGCGTGGCTGAACGGTTACCACGCGAGTGTGCATGAGCGTCTTGCGCCGCTGTTGAAGGGCGAGGCCCTGGCATGGCTACAGGCGCGTACCGCGCCGCTGTGATGACGAATAAAAAGGGCAGCGCTCGCGCTGCCCCTTTGAACTCAATGCCTGGTGGTCATCACTTGCAGATGACGATCATGCTGCGGCTGGTATAGCCAGCCGGATTGATACCGAACAGGTAATCGCCTTGCTCTTCGTCGGTATCGCCGGAGCGAGCAATGACTTTGTAACCGCGGGTGCTGCAGGAGGTGGCGGCCTTGCTGTAGCAGTTATCCCACGATGAGGAGAGGCCGGAGCAATTGATATGCAGGCCTTTCTTCCCCTTTTTGACCTCAGTCTTGGCCGTGGCGGCACATCCAGCAATAGCCAAAATGGCCAGAATGAGCAAAATACGTTTCATTCCCTTCCTTAAATGCAGGGCGGATCATTTGTCGGGCCCTGTCGTTGTCACTGCTGTCTTCCTGAAAATCCCCAGCGTCCGTCTTCGGTCCACCAGATCGCGTAAAGTTATTGATTCTGTGTGACAGCTTAATCAGCGAGACGGGCCGCTACAATCACTAATCCCGTCTCAAATGAAAATAGTTCTCATATCAGTCTGCGGCGACGGGTGGGGTTGGCGTCTGGCGCATTGACAACGTGGTGCCTACCGACGCGACGATGATGGCGAGAATCGCGAGCCATTGGGTGGTGCTCAATACTTCGCCGAGGAACAGAAGGCCTGAAAGTGCGCCAAACGCCGGCTCGATGCTCATCAGGGTGCCGAAGGTGCGTGCAGGCATGCGGGTCAGGGCAACCATTTCCAGGCTATAGGGCAGGGCGGTGGACAGTATCGCGACACCCAGTGCCATCGGAATGACCGCTGGGGTGAGCAGTGCGCTGCCGGCATGAATCACCCCGATGGGGGCAACGAACAGCGCGGCGACCACGACGCCGAGTGCGGCGCTCTGGATGCCGTGTTCGGCACCGGCGCGCTGCCCGAACAGGATATAAAGCGCCCAGCACACCCCCGCACCCAAGGCATACGCAGCACCTACCGGGTCCAAAGCTTGGCCGCCATCGCCTGCTGGCAGCAACAGCAGCAGCCCGGCGATCGCCATCGCGATCCAGAGAAAGTCGATAGGGCGGCGCGAGGAGAAGATCGCCACCGCCAGTGGCCCTGTGAACTCCAGTGCCACGGCGATACCGATAGGTACTGTTTGTAGTGCCATATAGAAGAGGAAGTTCATGCCCCCAAGTGCCATGCCATAGATGATGACATTGCGCAGAGTGGTGGCGGTCATGCGGACGCGCCATGGGCGCAATATGAGCAGCATGATGATACTGGCGAAGATCAGGCGCAGGGCTGTGGTGCCTTGGGCGCCGATGATGGGGAACATGCTTTTGGCCAGTGACGCACCGGACTGTATGGATGCCATGGCGATCAGCAGCAGGCCGATAGGGAAGAGGGTGGCGGCCAGGCTGCGGGGTTGGGTGTTCATCTCTGCGCGGCGATCCTTGGGCGGGTAGGGGTGTGCACTATAGTGCGCACTTACGTGGGCAGAGGGCAAGATGTCACGCTTTTGAAATTAAAGGTTGACGGGGTTTCGAATCCCCTTATAATGCGCCCCACTTCCAGCGTGATTGGAACGAGAAACTCCTTGAGTATCAACGGGTTAATCGAATCAGGTAGTGCTGTAAGGGCTTCGATCGAAAGATCGTCAGCGGTTGAAAAGGTGGTTGACAGCGCTTCTAAACGCTGTATGATTCGCCTCCCGCTACGAGAGATCGCAGCGAGTCAAGTGTTTGAAGCTAAACGAGTTTCTCGCGAAAATCTTCAAAATAAACACTTGACAGCAAATGAGGAAAGCGTAC
>NZ_WJRS01000036.1:0-42154 GCF_028895205.1 Pseudomonas sp. ITEM 17296
GGCACCCGAGCCGACTTAAGGGCAGTGGATAATCTGTGGGAGCGGGCTTGCCCCGCGAGAGGCCCGAGCAGGCAACCAAGCAGCCAGACGCTAGCTAGTCAGCACCACCAACTTACCCACAGCCTGCCGCTGCCCCAGCTTCTCAATGGCAGCCCCAGCCTCAGCCAGTGGATAAGTCTCCGACACCAGCGGCTTCAGCTTGCCTTCACCATACCAGGCAAACAGCTGACGGAAGTTAGCTGCATTCTGCTCCGGCTGACGCTGGGCAAACGCCCCCCAAAACACCCCCACGACCGCTGCGCCCTTGAGCAGCACCAGGTTCGCCGCCAGCTGTGGGATCGCCCCGCTGGCAAACCCCACCACCAGCAGCCGGCCATTCCAGGCCAGGCCCCTTACCGCCTGGTCGAACAGCTCGCCACCCACCGGGTCGTAGATCACGTCCACGCCCTGGCCGCCGGTCAGGCGCTTGATCTCGTCCTTGAGGCTGGCCTGGCTGTAGTCGATCAGCTCATCGGCGCCGGCAGCCTTGGCCACGGCCAGTTTTTCGGCGCTGCTGGCTGCAGCGATCACCCGGGCGCCCATGGCCTTGCCTATTTCCACGGCCGCCAGGCCCACACCCCCTGAGGCCCCCAGCACCAGCAGGGTTTCACCCGGCTGCAGGTGACCGCGCTGCTTGAGTGCATGCATCGAGGTGCCATAGGTCATGCCGAAGGCGGCGGCGGTGGTGAAGTCCATGTGCTCGGGGATCGGCATCACGTTGTAGAAGGGCACCGCCACCTGTTCGGCGAACGCACCCCACCCCGTGAGGGCCATGACCCGATCGCCCACCTTGAACGCACCGGCCTTTTCGCCGACCGCAGCCACCACACCGGCCGCCTCGCCACCTGGGGAAAACGGCAGCGGTGGCTGGAACTGGTATTTACCTTCGATGATCAAGGTATCGGGGAAGTTGACGCCTGCTGCCTGCACATCCAGCAGGATCTCGTTCTTTTTCGGCACGGGGCTGGCGACGTCTTCCAGTACCAGGTCGCGCGCCGGGCCCAAGGTTTTGCACAACACAGCTTTCATCGGGGCTATTCCTTTGCAGGTAGTGGCCGATAAGTGTAGGAGGGCCACCTGCCGGGTCAACGAGCATGGCCTACCCTGATGGGCCGGCATAAGCCAGGGCTTGGGTTTGAGCGGTGTGCTGGGTAAGCTGGCGCCAATTGTATTGAGGAGCGAATTCGTGAAAGCGTGGATCTTGATGGTGCTGGCCCTGATGCTGCCAGTTGCGGCCGTGGCCGAAGAAGCCAAGGAAGGGGCGCCCAAGGTCGCCTACATCACCCTGAGCCCACCCTTTGTCGGTAACTATGCCCTCGACGGCAGCCCCAAGCTGCGTGTCTATAAAGCCGACGTGGCCCTGCGCGTGACCGGTGATGAAGCCGCCAAGGCCGTGAAACACCACGAGCCGCTGATCCGTAACCAGCTGGTGGCGCTGTTCACCCAGCAGACCGTTGACAAGATGAGCAACGTCGACGCCAAGGAGCAACTGCGCCAGGAAGCCTTGAAGCAGGTGCAGCAGGTGATGGAAGCGGAAGAGGGCAAGCCGATTGTCGAAGACCTGCTGTTCAACAACCTGATCGTGCAGTGACCTGAAACCCTTGGGGCCCATCGCCGGCAAGCCGGCGACAGCGGCTTCTATTAGGGCGCAGGCCTCCAGCAGGGCCTCGTCATTTGTGTCTGAAACGAGCTCAGACTAACCCTAGTCGTAGGACCTTTCTGTCTTCCTTGTACGTCCGCCAATTTACAGTTTCTGATGCGATGGCCGCGTTAAATTGTGCCTCGTCTTCAGTTGCTCGAGAGTATTGGCAATGCCTTTGAAGTACCAACCGAATGAGGCGACTGTACTGATGTGCGATTTTTCAGGATTTCAAGCACCTGAAATGATCAAGGTGCGGCCCGTCGTCGTTCTTCGCAAGCACAGTCAAAATCGCCAGTTGGTGACGATAATCCCGTTGAGCACCACTGCTCCTGATCACTTGGCCAGGCATCACGTTGTCCTGCCGAGTTATTTGCCTGGCCGTGATCTGACATGCTGGGCCAAGTGCGACATGATCTACACGGTTGCAACCTCCAGGCTGGACAGATGCCGCGTCAAGTCGCGGCAGGGAGGTGGCCGGGAATATATGACTTTTACAATGCAGCCCGAGCATTTTGCCGCCGTTAGGGCCGCCGTTTGCTTCACGCTGGGCTTCACACATCCAGCAACAGTGCAGTCTGTTGTCAATAAAGCACCTGATGCGTGATAATCCATCCTGTTCCCGTAAGGGGCTTGTAAGACTCTGCGGATCCTGGTTAACCAGCAATCACAGAGCCGGGCAGGTAGATGGCGATGACAAGCCGACCTGTCTGTGAGTAGGGCGCCGGAAGGCGCCCTTTGTCTTTGTGTCGTTCTCATATTCCCCAGCGACACTCTCTCAGGACGCCAGCGTCCGCCGAAAGCGCGCCAGCGCCACGCTGAAGAACACCAGGCCGATCACGGCCAGGGCCAGGATGTCTGGCCATACCACGACCACGCCGGCGTCGCGGAACAGGATCGCGGTGCCGAGGCTGACGAAATGCGTCGACGGCGAGCCCTGCATGACCCACTGCAGCCACTGCGGCATGCTGTCCAGCGGGGTGCTGCCGCCAGACAGCAACAGCATCGGGATGATGACCGGGATCGCCAGCAGGCCGAATTGAGGCGTCGAGCGCGCCAGGGTGGCGAGGAAGATGCCCAAGGCGGTACTGGCGAACAGGTACAGCGCGGTCACGGCCAGGAACAGTCCGATGGAGCCAGACAGCGGCACGCCCAGGGCGCCTTTGACCACCATGATGAGCGAAACCCAGGTACACAGCACCACCACCAGCGCGTTGCTGGCGATTTTCGCCAGCATGATTTCCAGGGCGGTCAACGGCAGCACCAGCAAGTGGTCGAGGGTGCCGTGCTCACGCTCGCGCAACAGCGCCGTGCCGGTGAGGATGATCGCCAGGATGGTGATGTTGTTGATGATCTGGATCACGGCCAGAAACCAGCCACCCTCCAGGTTGGGGTTGAACAGTGCCTTGGGGTTGATCAGCACGGGGCTCTGGGTTGTGGTGCGCTGGGCATAGTCGAGCAGCTCACGCTCGAAGATCCGGCCGATGTAGCCGGCGCCCATGAACGCCTGGCTCATGGCCGTGGCGTCGACGTTGATCTGTAGCTCGGGTGAGCGCCCGGCCAGCAGGTCGCTCTGGAAGTTCACCGGTACATTGATCACGAAGGTGTACTGGCCGCTGTCCATGGCCTGGTCCAGGCGGTCCGGGGGCAGGGGCACGGCAGGTTGAAACTCGGGTGGTTGCAGTGACTCGGTGAGCTTGCGTGAGAGCTGGCTATGGTCTTCGTCCACCACGGCAACGCTGGCGTTGTGCACGCCGATCACCGAGCCCGCCGCCGGCATGTAGATCGCCACGCTGAAGGCATACAGCAAAAACAGCAGCAGCACGCTGTCGTGGCGCAGGCTGGTCAGCTCTTTCAGGCCCAGGCGCAGGGTGTGGTTCAGGCGCGACATGTCAGGCCTCCTGCTTCTTCAGCATGGCCAGGCTCAGGCCGGTGAACACGGCGAAGAAGCTCAGCAGGATCAGGCACTGCGGCCACAGCTCGCGCAGGCCCAGCGCTTTGGTGAAGGTGCCGACCGCGATGTCCAGGAAGTAACCCGCCGGGAACAGCTGGCCCATCACTGCCGCGGCGCCATCGAGCGACGAGCGTGGCACGATCAAACCGGAGAACTGGATGGTCGGCAGGCTGGTGATGATCATGGTGCCCAGGATGGCCGCGATTTGGGTGCGGGTGAAGGCCGAGATCAGCAAGCCCAGGCTGGTGGTCGCCAGCAGGTAGGCGACGCCGCCGCAGGCCAGGGCCAGCACGCTGCCCTTGAGCGGTACGGCAAACAACCAGCGGTTCATCGCCACCAGCAACGCCAGGTTGACCAGGCTTACGGCCAGGTAGGGCAGCTGTTTGCCGAGCAGAAACTCCAGCCGGGTGAGGGGCGTGGCGTAGAAGTTGGTGATGGAGCCAAGTTCTTTTTCCCGGACGATGCCCAGGGCGGTGAGCATGGCCGGGATGAACGCCAGGATCAGCGCCATGACGCCGGGCCCGATGGCATTCACGCTGACCACGTCCTGGTTGTAGCGGAAGCGTGTTTCCAAGCGCACCGGGTCTTGGCGCTGCACCGGTTGCTGGCTGGCCGCGGCAAATTGTTCGAGGTTCGCCTGGTGCACTGCTTCGACATAGTTGCGGCTGGTCTCCGCACGAAACGGCATGCCGCCGTCGAGCCAGGCGGCCACCACCGGCTGGCGACCGGCGTAAAGGTCGCGGCCAAAGCCGGGTGGGATTTCCAGCGCCAGTTTGATTTCGGAACGTTGCAGGCGTTGGTGCATCTCACGGGTATCGCGAATCGGCGCCTGCTCGGCGAAATACCGTGATCCGCGAAACGCTTCGAGGTAGGCCCGGCTTTGCGGGCTTTGGTCTTGGTCATGAACGGCGAAGGCGAGGTTCTCTACATCCAGCGAGATGCCATAGCCAAAGATCACCATCATGAACACGGCGCCGAGCAGGGCGAAGGCCAGGCGCACCTTGTCGCGCAGCAGCTCCTTGCCCTCCCGGCTGGCCACCGCCAGCAGGCGGCGCAGGCTGAAACCTTGGCGCAACGGCGGTGTGGCCGCTGCAGGCTGCTCCAGCACAGTGTTTTGCGGGGCCTGGGGTACGGCCTCCTGGGCTTGCTCCAGGCAGCGCACGAAGGCGTCTTCCAGGGTTTCGCCGGCGTATTGGCGTTGCAGGGCATCAGGCGTGTCACAGGCCAGCACGCGCCCGGCGTGCATGAACGAAATGCGGTCGCAGCGCTGGGCTTCGTTCATGAAGTGAGTAGAGAGGAAAATGGTCACGCCCTGCTCGCGCGACAACTCCACCAGCAGTCGCCAGAAGTCATCGCGGGCGGCAGGGTCGACGCCGGAAGTCGGCTCGTCGAGGATCAGCACTTCAGGGCGGTGCAGCACCGCGACCGCCAGTGACAGGCGCTGGCGCAGGCCGAGGGGCAGGGCGCCTGACGGTTGGTCGGCGATGTCGCGCAGGCCGAAGCGCTCGATCAGTTCGCTGATGCGCTGCGCGCTGTCGACATTGGGCAGGTCGAACAGGCGCGCATGCAGCGTGAGGTTCTGACGGGTGCTGAGCTCGCCATACAGCGAGAAACTCTGCGACATGAAACCAACCCGCTTGCGCGTGGCCAGGTCGCTGGCGTCCACCGGGCGGCCCAGCAGGCTGGCACTGCCCTCGCTGGCGGGTACCAGGCCCGTAAGCACTTTCATGGTGCTGGTCTTGCCGCAGCCGTTGGAGCCGAGAAAACCAAAAATTTCCCCACGACCAATGGCGAAGCTGACCTTGTTGACCGCGGTGAAGTCACCAAAGCGCAGGGTCAGGTCATGCGCTTCGATGGCGACCAGGCCGTCATTTGCCGAGCGTGGCGGGATAGTCAACGGCGCAGGTTGCGTACTGCCTGCCCCTTGGAAATGGGTGAAGGCATCGTCCAGTTTGCCGCTGGGCGTGACGCCCGCCAATGTGTGGCTGGGGCCCGCGGCAATCAGCCGGCCGCCATCGAGCATCAGGCAATGCTCGAACTGCTCGGCTTCCTCCATATAGGCAGTGGCCACCAGCAGCGTCAATTGCGGGCGTTGTGCGCGTACCTGCTCGACCAGTTCCCAGAAGCGTCGCCGCGACAGGGGGTCGACCCCGGTTGTGGGTTCGTCGAGGATCAGCAGGTCAGGTTCGTGGATCAACGCGCAGCACAGGCCCAGCTTCTGCTTCATGCCGCCCGACAGCTTGCCGGCCGGGCGCTCGGCGAAGCGATGCAGGTCGGTGGCCTGCAGCAGGTTGGCCATGCGCTGTTCGCATTCGTGCCGGCCCAGGCCAAACAGCGTGGCGAAAAAACGAATGTTCTCGCTGATCGACAGCTCGGGGTACAGGTTGTTGCCCAGCCCTTGGGGCATGAACGCGACCTTGGGGTACAGCGCAGCACGGTGGCGTCGTTGGCGGATCGAGCCGCCCAGCACCTGCAACTCGCCCTGCTGCAGGCGTTTTACGCCGGCGATCAGCCCGAGCAGGGTCGATTTGCCGGCCCCGTCAGGCCCGATCAGTGCACAGCGGGTGCCGCTGGGCAGGCTGAAACCCAGCGTCTGCAAGGCGATCAGGTCGCCATAACGGTGGCTGATGCCCTCGGCCAGCAATGCCGGCGCGTTCATTGCAGGTTGGCCGGCCAGTCCACGTCAGCCGTGCGCACATAGCCAGCGCCCGGCATGCCCGGCTTGGCTTGCGGCACGGCGCTTGGGTCGCTCAGGCGCAGTTTTACGCGAAACACCAGTTTCTGCCGCTCATCGCGGGTTTCGACCTGTTTCGGGGTGAACTGCGCCTTGGCTGCGACAAACGCTACCTTCGCCGGCAACGCCTGATCGGGCAGCGCGTCGAGGACGATGCGTGCCTGATCGCCAACGGTCAGGCGGCCGCTGGTGGAGGCTGGGAGGTAGAGGTTCATGTACTGGTCGCTCGGGTCGATCAGCATCAGCACGCGACCGCCAGCGCCCAACACCTCACCCGGCTCGGCCAGGCGCAGCTGGATGATGCCGTCGATGGGCGCGCGCAGGCTGCTGTCGTCGATCTCGCTGGTCAGCTGGGCGACCTGGGCCTGGGCCGCGCCGATGGCGGCTTTGACGGCTGCCAGCTGGGCGCGCGCCGCAACCACCGCCGCGTTCGCGGTGTCGAAGCGGGCCTGCTGCTGGTCGAGCAGTTGTTGGCTGGCATAGTTGCGCTTGAAAATCTCGCGCACGCGCTTGAGTTCCTGCCCGGCGAGCAGCAGCTCACTCTGGCGCAGTTGCACGCTGGCCTGGGCCGCCGCGTAGTTTTCCTGGGCGCGCAGCACTTCGGCCTCGGCCTGGTTGCGCTGGGCTTCCATTGTGCGGGTGTCGATACGCGCCAGCAGCTGGCCACGGATCACCTTGTCGCCTTCGTCGACCCGCACTTCAGCCAAACGCCCGGGGACCTTGGTGGCAATTTGCACTTCGGTCGCCTCAAGACGGCCGTTGCCCATGCTCAGGCCTTCGGGCAGCTGGTCATGCAGCGACTTCCAGTAACCCAGCCCTGCCGCGGTCGCCAGAAGGGCGATCAACGCAGTGGCGAAGACCCTGGGGGCATATCGATTCATCAGTCAGCATCCTGCTCAATGCACGCCCCTATCGTGGCGTGCGGCTATCCATGGCGTGTTGATATCGGTCAAACCCCTTGATCCTAGCCCACCTTCACTTCAGCGCGACAATGGCCGCCCATTGTTCGGGGGTAACCGGCATCACCGACAGGCGGCTGCCTTTTTGCACCAGCGGCAATTCGGCAAGCGCGGCCTGTTGTTTGAGCCGGCCAAGGTCGAGCACTTTGGGCAGGGTTTTCACATGGGTCACGTCCACCGCACTCCACGGGTTCTTCTCGGCGGTGGCCTTGGGGTCGTAATAGTGGCTTTCTGGGTCCAGTGCGGTCGGGTCCGGGTAGGCCGCCGCAGTGATGCGGGCGATGCCAGCAATGCCCGGTTGCGGGCAGCTGGAGTGGTAGAAGAAGAACTCGTCACCCACGCTCATGGCCCGCAAAAAGTTGCGCGCCTGGTAGTTACGCACGCCGTCCCAGCGCGCTTCGCCCAGCCGGCCAAGGGCTTCGATCGAGAGCTCGTCGGGCTCGGATTTCATCAGCCAATAGGCCATGCATGCTGCTCCTGAAAAGGTTTGAAATAACCTGTTGCACGAAACCGACAGCCGGTTGGCGCCAATGTTTGCGTGTCGGCGCAGGTTGTCGGAAAATGCGCCCCGTTTAAAGCGAGATGCTCTGGCGATACTCAGAAAATCGCCAAGCCGAAACAGTTTGCCTGGGGGGCAATCTTCGATGAATCAACGCAAAAAGCCGGATCTGCTGTGGATCCTGGTGTTCATTTTTGGCCTGGGTGTGGTCACCACTGGTTATGCGCAGGGGTTCCTGGAGCGCAAGCTGGACACCGCCTATCAAATGCCGGTCGACGCCAGCCAGCCGCAACGTTGATGCCCTCCGCTGGCGCCGCTCAGTTCGGCGCCAGGTACCAATCGCGGTCCGAGACCGTGCCTTGCAATGGTACATCCCAACTGGCCTGTGCCAGCCGCTCGACCTTCTGGCATTCATGCGCCAGCCCCAATAGCAAAGGTTTCTTCCAGGTCTTGCGGCGCGCCTGGTAGGCCAGGCTGCGGTCATAGAAACCACCGCCCATGCCCAAGCGGCCACCCACTTCATCGAAACCCACCAGCGGCAGCAGGATCAGGTCCAAGGCCCAGATCGGGCGTTGGCGTTTGCGGTCGGTCAGTGGCTCTGGAATACGGAAACGGTTGCGCTTGAGTTTTTCACCCTGTTCGAAACGCTGAAACACCATGCGTGTGCGCGGCCAGGCGTGCAGCACCGGCAGGTAAGTGCGTTTGCCGCGTCGCTGAGCTTCGCGCAATAGCAGGTAGGGGTCGATTTCGCCGTCGTTGGGCAAGTACAGGGCAATGTGCCGGGCGCGGCGAAACAGCGGGTCTTGCGCCAGCTGGCGGTATAGGCCAAGGGCGGCTTGGCGCTGCTGGGCAGGCGTCAGTGCGCGGCGGGCATTGCGGAGCAGGCGACGAAGCTGGGGGCGGGTGAGCGGCGCGGTGTCGGTCATGGCACAGGCGTTCCCAGTTGTCGCGACTGGTAGGGGTATGCCCGCAGCAAGGGCGGACAAAAAAATAAGGCTCCCCGATAAGACCGCTATCGGTGTAGCCCTTGAACCCGAAAGTTCAAGGTGGAGATTGCAGGGGGCGTTAAGGCTTTCCGTCGAGCGGACATGCACACCGGCCCCAGCGTGCAACCCCCGTGGTTGTGCGTATCGGCTCAGGGACATAACCGACTGGCGCATCCCCCAGGGAGTGGCGCCAGTATACCAATCTCAGCCGATTTTGGTATCCGTGTCGTCGGACAAAGCCTTATCGACCCGATCCAGCAGGTCGCGCACCTGTTCGCGGTTGGTGCCAGCGACCGGGGCAGCGCTACGGTCTTCCTGGCGGTGCAGCATCTCGTGGGTAATGTTCAACGCAGCCATGACCGCGATGCGGTCGGCGCCGATCACCTTGCCGCTGCTGCGGATCTCGCGCATCTTGCCGTCCAGGTAGCGCGCGGCGCTGACCAGGTTGTTGCGCTCTTCCGGCGGGCAGATGATCGAGTATTCCTTGTCGAGGATCTGCACGGTGACGCTATTGCTTGAACTCATGAGTCTTGCTCCAGAGCCTTGAGGCGTAAAATCATCGACTCGACCTTGCGCCTTGCGATCTCGTTCTTTTCGATGAGGTGGGCGCGCTCTTCGCGCCAGGATTTTTCCTGAGCTACTAGGAGTGCATTTTGCCGTTTTAGTTGCTCGACACGTTCGATCAGCAACTCGAATCGGCTCATCAGCGCTTGCAGGTCGTTCTCTTGCGTGGGTTGCACTCGAATCGCTCCGTCGTTGAGTCACCTGGCGATGATGCCTCTCCCCGGGCCGCGACGGCCAGTGCCGATGGTCTTGGCGCGCCTGCCGGTGCTAGGATACAAGGTCTCCATTCTAGTCATTGCGCCGTCTGGCGCCTAGTTGCCCATGCCCAATACCCAATCGCCCTACATTGCCTTCGCCATGCTGCTTGCCAGCAACGGCCACCCTGTCACTCCTGCCGAGCTGCACGGCTTGCTGGTCGGGCGCAGCTGCGCCGGTGCCGGCTTCGATGCCGACGCCTGGCTGGCCGACGCCGCCCAACTGCTGGAAAACGAACCCGGTGACACCGTCCGCAACGCCTTGATCGGCTTGCAAGAGATGGTCAAGGGCGAGCTCACCAGCGATGACATGGCCATCGTCCTGCTGCTGCCGACCGATGATGCCGCGCTGGCTGACCGTGCTGCGGCGCTGGGCCAGTGGTGCCAAGGCTTCATCACGGGCTTTGGCCTGAACGCCGGTGGCAAGGACCTGTCCACCGAAGCCAAAGACGTGCTGCAGGACCTGGTGGCAATCTCCCAGGTACAAGAAGCCCTCGAAGAATCCGAAGACGGCGAGAGCGACTACATGGAAGTCATGGAATACCTGCGCGTCGCGCCGCTGCTGCTGTTCTCCGAGCTGGCCAAGCCGGCCGCGCCTGCGTCCAAGCCATCGTTGCACTGATCAACCGGGGGTAGTCTGCCCATGAGCCACATTCCCAAGGCCGAGTATGCCCGTCGGCGCAAGGCGCTGATGGCGCAGATGGTCCCCAACAGCATCGCCATCCTGCCCGCCGCCGCCGTTGCCATTCGCAACCGCGACGTCGAGCACGTGTACCGCCAGGACAGCGATTTCCAGTACCTCAGCGGCTTTCCCGAGCCCGAGGCGGTGATTGCGCTGATCCCGGGCCGTGAACATGGCGAGTACGTGTTGTTCTGCCGCGAGCGCAACCCTGAGCGCGAGCAGTGGGAAGGGCTGCGCGCGGGCCAGGAAGGTGCGGTGCGTGATTTTGGCGCCGACGATGCCTTCCCGATCACCGACATCGACGAGATCCTGCCGGGCCTGATCGAGGGCCGGGAGCGGGTGTACAGCGCCATGGGCAGCAACCCGGAATTCGATCGCCGGCTGATGGACTGGATCAACGTGATCCGCTCCAAGGCGCGCCTGGGTGCCCAGCCGCCGAACGAGTTCGTTGCGCTGGATCATCTGCTGCACGACATGCGCCTGTATAAATCGGCGGCAGAAGTGAAGGTGATGCGCGTTGCCGCAGACATTTCCGCCCGTGCCCACGTGCGTGCCATGCAGGCCTGCCGGGCCGGGCTGCATGAGTACAGCCTGGAAGCCGAGCTGGATTACGAGTTCCGCAAAGGTGGCGCGAAAATGCCGGCCTATGGCTCGATCGTCGCGGCCGGGCGCAATGGCTGCATCCTGCACTATCAGCAGAATGACGCCCCGCTCAAGGACGGCGACCTGGTGTTGATCGACGCGGGCTGCGAAATCGACTGCTATGCCAGCGACATCACCCGTACGTTCCCGGTCAGCGGGCGTTTTTCGCCCGAGCAGAAGGCCATCTACGAGCTGGTGCTGAAGGCCCAGGCCGCAGCCTTCGCCGAAATCGCCCCCGGCAAGCACTGGAACCACGCCCACGAGGCGACCGTGCAGGTCATCACCGAGGGCCTGGTGGAACTGGGGTTGCTCAAGGGCGATGTGCAGGGGCTGATCGAAAGCGAAGCCTACCGCGCGTTCTACATGCACCGCGCCGGGCACTGGCTGGGCATGGATGTGCACGATGTGGGCGAATACAAAGTGGGCGGCCAGTGGCGCGTGCTGGAGCCCGGCATGGCGCTGACCGTCGAACCGGGCATCTACATCGCCGCCGACAACCAGGCGGTGGCCAAGAAGTGGCGCGGCATCGGCGTAAGGATCGAGGACGACGTGGTAGTGACCAGGCAGGGCTGTGAAATTCTGACGTCGGGTGTACCCCGCACAGTCGCCGAGATCGAGGCGCTGATGCAGGCTGCGCGCAAGGACGCGGCATGAACCGGGTCCACTTGGCGATCATCGGGGGCGGCCTGGTCGGCGCGAGCCTGGCGTTGGCCCTGCAGGCCGGGGCCAAGGCGCGGGGTTGGAAGATCCTGCTGATCGAGCCGTTCGCACCCGGCCACAGTTTCCAGCCCAGCTACGATGCACGCTCGTCGGCGTTGTCGTATGGCACGCAACAGATCTACCAGCAGTTGGGGCTGTGGCAGGCCATCAGCCAGCGCGCCGAGCCTATCCTGCAGATTCAGGTATCGGACCGTGGCCGGTTCGGTGCCACGCGCCTCGATGCCCACGAAGAAGGCGTGCCAGCGCTGGGTTTCGTGGTGGAAAACGCCTGGCTCGGGCAGTGCCTGTGGCAGGGGTTGGACCCTGAGGTGGTGAGCTGGCGTTGCCCCGCCGAAGTGAGGGCGATGCACGCCATCGAAGGCGGTTATCGCCTGCAGCTGGATGACGACACCAGCCTGGAATGCGACTTGGCCGTGCTGGCCGATGGCGGCCGCTCTGGCCTGCGTGAGCAGCTGGGTATTCATGTGCGCCGCACGCCCTATGAGCAAAGCGCCCTGATCGCCAACATCACGCCTGGCGAAGCCCACCGCGGCCAGGCGTTCGAGCGGTTCACCGAAACCGGCCCGATGGCCCTGCTGCCACTGCCGGAAAACCGCTGTGCGCTGGTCTGGACCCGTCAGGGCATGGACGCTCAGCGCCTGGCCGAAATCGACGAACGCAGCTTCCTGCGCGAGCTGCAGGACGCCTTCGGCTATCGTCTTGGGGCATTGCGCCAAGTGGGTGCAAGGCATCTGTACCCGCTGGCACTGGTCGAGGCCGAAGAGCAGGTACGCCCGCACCTGGTGGTGCTGGGCAACGCTGCGCACAGCCTGCACCCCATTGCCGGCCAGGGCTTCAACCTGTCGCTGCGTGACGTCCAGGTGCTTGCACACGCGCTGCTGGCGGGCCCGCAGCACCCCGGTGACCTTGGCACCTTGCGGGCCTATCATCAGCGTCAGCGCCTGGACCAGGCGCTGACCATCGGCTTCTCCGACCAGGTCACCCGCCTGTTCGGCAGCAACCAGCCGTTGCTGGCTGCCGGGCGCAACATTGGCCTGCTCGGGCTCGACCTGCTGCCGCCGGCAAAAAGCTGGTTTGCCCGCCAGGCCATGGGCTTGGGTACGCGCCCCGATCCGCGGGGCCAGGCATGAGCAATCCGCGCAGACTGGCGCGCCGGGCCCGCATGTTGCGCTGGTTACTGAACCTTTACCCGCCGTACCTGGGCGCCGGTATCCGCGTGCAGCACATCAGCCCGGACATGCGCAGCGTCAAGGTCCGCATGAAGCTCACCCGCTGGAACCGCAACTACGTCGGTACCCAGTTCGGCGGCAGCCTCTACTCGATGGTCGACCCGTTCTACATGCTGCTGCTGATTGAGCAGTTGGGGCGCGAGTACATCGTCTGGGACAAGGCGGCGAGCATCGATTTCATCTCGCCGGGCAAAGGCCCCGTGTACGCCGAGTTCCACCTCGATGACGCCCTGCTCGACGACATTCGCCAGCAGACCGCCACCGGCAAGAAGTGCCTGCCGCGGCTGCAGGTGGACATCCGCGACGGCGCCGGCGAACTGGTAGCGCGGGTCGATAAAACCCTATACGTGCGGCTCAAGCCGCAAGCGAGGCAGGCGTAAGGCATGGAAATGCGCGCAGATCTGTTGATTGTCGGTGCCGGAATGGTCGGCAGCGCCCTGGCCCTGGCATTGCGCCACAGTGGCTTGGACATTCTCCTGCTCGACGGCAGCCCGCTGTCGGTAAAACCCTTCGATACCGAAGCGCCGTTCGAGCCGCGCGTCAGTGCATTGTCGGCGGCCAGCCAGCGCATTCTGGAGCGCCTAGGCGCCTGGGATGGCATCGCCCGGCGACGGGCCACGCCGTATACCGACATGCACGTCTGGGATGGCAGCGGTACGGGCCAGATCCACTTCTCGGCGGCCAGCGTGCATGCCCAGGTGCTCGGCCACATCGTCGAAAACCGGGTGGTGCAGGATGGCTTGCTGGAGCGTCTGCATGACAGCGACATCGGCCTGTTGCCCAACGCGCGGCTCGAGCAACTGCGCCGTTCCGGTGACGAGTGGCTGCTGACCCTGGCCGACGGCCGCCAACTGCGGGCGCCGTTGGTGGTGGCGGCGGATGGCGCCAACTCGGCGGTACGCCGCCTGACCGGCTGCGAAACCCGTGAGTGGGATTACCTGCACCACGCCATCGTCACCAGCGTACGTTGCAGTGCGGGGCACCAGGCTACGGCCTGGCAGCGCTTTACCGACGAGGGCCCGCTGGCGTTTCTGCCGCTGACACGTGAGGGCCAGCAGGACTGGTGCTCGATCGTCTGGTCGACCACGCCAGAGCATGCCGAGCAACTGATGGCGCTGGACGAGCCGGCCTTCCTCAAGGCCCTGGAGCGGGCCTTCGAGGGGCGCCTGGGCGAGGTGCTACAGGCCGACCCACGCGTGTGCGTGCCGCTGCGTCAGCGCCATGCCAAGCGCTATGTGGCTGAGGGCCTGGCGTTGATCGGCGATGCCGCGCACACCATTCACCCGTTGGCCGGGCAGGGCGTCAACCTGGGGTTCCTTGATGCCGCCGTGCTGGCCGAGGTGCTGGTGAATGCCAGCGAGCGCGGCGAACGGCTGGCGGATGTAAAGGTGCTGAGCCGCTATGAGCGCCGGCGCATGCCGCACAACTTGGGGCTGATGGCCGCCATGGAAGGGTTCGAGCGGCTGTTCCAGGCCAATCCGCTGCCGTTGCGCTGGTTGCGTAACAGTGGCTTGAAGCTGGTGGAGCAGATGCCGGAGGCCAAGGCATTGTTCGTGCGCCAAGCGTTGGGGCTGACTGGGGACCTACCGGAGTTGGCCAAACCCTGACGTTAGCACGGCCTCTGTAGGAGCAGCCTTGCGCTGCGAAAGGGCCGGTATGACGAGCACCGTTGTGGCTTCTTCGCAGCACAAGGCTGCTCCTACAGGAGGCCCGGGCAGGGGCTGCAACATCCGGTAACGGCTCCGAGGGTGAGGGACAAAATGGGATTCACTACCATTTGCGCCTCTCATACGATCCGAGGAGTGCATTTCATGTTGCCACGCAAGCCCCTACTGGCCGCCCTGGCCCTGACGTTGTTCGGCGGCACTGCCCAGGCAGCGGAAGAAGTGGTGGTGTACTCCTCGCGCATCGATGAGCTGATCAAGCCGGTGTTCGACGCCTATACCGCCAAGACCGGGGTCAAGGTCAAGTTCATCACCGACAAGGAAGCCCCGCTGATGCAACGCATCAAGGCCGAGGGCGAGAACGGTGTGGCCGACCTGCTGCTGACCGTCGATGCCGGCAACCTCTGGCAGGCCGAGCAGATGGGCATCCTGCAACCGATCAAATCGGACATCATCGACCAGAACATCCCGCCGCAATACCGGGCCTCGTCCCATGACTGGACCGGCCTGAGCCTGCGCGCGCGCACCATCATCTACTCCACCGACCGGGTCAAACCGGAGCAGTTGAGCACCTACGAAGCCCTGGCCGACAAGCAGTGGGAAGGGCGTCTGTGCCTGCGCACTGCGAAGAAGGTCTACAACCAGTCGCTGACCGCCACCTTGATCGAGAACCACGGCGAGGCGAAAACCGAAGCCATCGTCAAAGGTTGGGTGAATAACCTGTCCACCGACGTGTTCTCCGATGACAACGCCGTGATCCAGGCCATCGAAGCTGGCCAGTGCGACGTGGGCGTGGTCAACACTTACTACTACGGGCGCCTGCACAAACAAAACCCCACGTTGCCGGTCAAGATCTTCTGGCCCAACCAAGGTGACCGCGGTGTGCACGTCAACCTGTCGGGTATTGGCCTGACCAAGCATGCACCGCACCCTGAGGCTGCGAAAAAGCTGGTGGAATGGATGACGGGTGAGGACGCGCAGAAGCTGTTCGCCGACATCAACCAGGAGTTCCCGGCCAACCCGAAGGTCAAGCCATCGGACGAGGTAGCCGCCTGGGGCAGCTTCAAGGCTGACAGCATTCCGGTCGAAATCGCTGGCAAGCGCCAGGCCGAAGCGATTCGCTTGATGGATCGGGCTGGCTGGAACTAAGTTATCCTTCCGGGGCCTGCAAGGGCCCTTTCGCGGGCAAGCCCGCTCCCACAGGTTTTCCACTGAAGCGTGTGTAAACCCTGTGGGGGCGGGCTTGCCCGCGAACGACCGCGCAGCGGTCGCAATCGCAACCGAGAGTTCTGAACTTGCCCCACACCCCCCAACGTCGCTGGTACCTCCCGGTCGCCCTGGTCGCCGCCTTGGTGCTGTTGCCCCTGAGCGTCCTGCTGCTGTCATGGCAGTCGATCGACCTGCAGATCTGGTCACACCTGCTCGACACCCAGATGAGCCGCCTGCTCGGCAACACCCTGACTCTGGTAGTAGGCGTAGGCATCGGCGTGACCGTATTGGGGGTCAGTCTGGCCTGGCTCACCAGCCTCTGCGAATTCCCTGGCCGGCGCTGGCTGGACTGGGCGCTGATGCTGCCGTTCGCCATCCCCGCCTACGTGCTGGCGTTCGTTTTTGTCGGCCTGCTGGATTTTGCCGGCCCGGTGCAAAGCGCCCTGCGCGAAGTGTTCGGGCCGATGCGCCTGCCGCGCGTGCGCTCCACGGGCGGGGTGATCATCGTGCTCGTGCTGGTGTTCTACCCCTATGTCTACCTGCTGGCGCGCACAGCCTTCCTGGCGCAGGGCAGGGGGCTGATGGAGGCGGCCCGGGTACTGGGGCTGTCACCGCTGCAGGCGTTCTGGCGCGTCGCACTGCCCATGGCGCGGCCGGCGATCGGTGCCGGTATCGCCCTGGCATTGATGGAAACCCTGGCCGACTTCGGTGCGGTGGCCGTGTTCAATTTCGACACCTTCACCACCGCCATCTACAAGACCTGGTACGGCTTCTTCAGCCTGTCCAGCGCGGCCCAGTTGGCCAGCCTGCTGCTGTTGGCAGTGATGCTGGTGCTGTACGGCGAGCGCCGTGCCCGCGGCGCGAGCCGCACGGGTAATGAGCGCGCGCGCGGCAAGGCGCTCTATCACCTGCGTGGGGCCAAGGCGCTGCTGGCCAGCGGCTGGTGCCTGCTGGTGTTCGCCTGTGCCTTCGTCATACCGCTGCTGCAACTGCTGGTGTGGTGCTGGCAGCGCGGGCGGCATGACCTGGACGAGCGTTATGTCGGCCTGGTGCTGCACACCTTGTACCTGGGTGGCATGGCCGCATTGATCACGGTGAGCGTGGCGCTGCTGCTGGCCTTCGCCCGGCGCCAGGCGCCGACCGGCGGTATCCGCGCCGGGGTCGGCCTGGCCAACCTTGGTTATGCCTTGCCAGGCTCGGTGCTGGCCGTGTCGATCATGCTGGCCTTCAGTTACCTCGATAACCGGCTGGTGGTGCCGATTTCGACGTGGCTGGGCGGCGCTGGCAAACCCTTGCTGCTGGGCAGCCTTGCGGCCTTGCTGCTGGCCTACCTGGTGCGCTTCATCGCCGTGGCCTACGGGCCGCTGGAAAGCAGCCTGGAGCGTATCCGGCCCTCGTTGCCGGAGGCCTCGCGCAGCTTGGGCGTCGGCGGCGTGGCATTGTTTTTCAAGGTGTATCTGCCGTTGCTGGTGCCCGGTGCACTGAGTGCTGCCCTGCTGGTATTCGTCGATGTGTTGAAGGAAATGCCGGCCACCTTGCTGATGCGCCCGTTCGGCTGGGACACCTTGGCGGTACGGGTGTTCGAGATGACCAGCGAGGGCGAGTGGGCGCGTGCCTCGCTGCCTGCCCTGACCCTGGTGCTGGTGGGCCTGCTGCCGGTCATCGGGCTGATTCGCCGCTCAGCTCGGCGCCCCGGTCACTGACAGTAAGGATGCCAGCCCGCGCCCATGCGGCTACAATGCGCGGCACTCGCGCGGCGGGTCCTACAAGAAGAGCTGACGACCAAACGTCATCGACCGCCGCCGCTTCGCCACGCCCGGAAGGAGAAACCCATGGGACAGCGCACGCTTTTGTATGACCTGCACCTGGCGCTCGGCGCCAAGACGGTCGATTTTGGCGGTTGGGACATGCCCCTGCACTATGGCTCGCAAGTCGAGGAGCACCATCAGGTGCGCAGTGACTGCGGGGTCTTCGATGTTTCCCATATGACCGTGATCGACATCAGTGGCCGTGATGCTACCGCTTGGTTGCAGCATTTGCTGGCCAACGATGTTGCCCGCCTCGACAGTGTCGGCAAGGCGCTGTATAGCCCACTGCTCAACGAAGAGGGCGGGGTCATCGATGACCTCATCGCCTATCGCACCGAAGCCGGCTACCGCCTGGTCACCAACGCCGCTACCCGCGCCAAGGTGCTGGCTTGGCTCAAGGCCCAGCAGAGCGAGTTCTCGGTCGATTTCGAGGTGCGCCCGGACCTGGCCATTCTTGCCATCCAAGGCCCGCAGGCCCGTGACAAGGTCGCCGCCTTGCTCAGCGCCTCGCGCGCCGCGCTGATTCGCGCGCTGCGCCCGTTCGAAGGCATTGCCGACGGCGACTGGTTCATTGCCCGCACCGGTTATACCGGTGAAGACGGCCTTGAGATCATCCTGCCAGGCCACGAGGCCGTTACTTTCTACAACGACCTGGTCGGCGCCGGCATCGCCCCCAGTGGCCTGGGCGCCCGTGACACCCTGCGCCTGGAAGCCGGCATGAACCTTTATGGCCAGGACATCGACGAAACCCATACCCCACTCACCTCCAACCTGGGCTGGAGCATCGCCTGGGAGCCGGCTGAACGCGAGTTCATCGGCCGCGCGGGCCTGCTGGCGGAAATCGAGCAAGGTGTGAAGGAAAAACTGGTTGGCCTGGTGCTGGAAGAACGCGGCGTTTTGCGTGCCCATCAGGTGGTTCGCGTTGCCGGCATTGGCGAAGGGGAGATCACCAGTGGTAGTTTCTCTCCTACGCTGAGCAAGTCTATTGCCCTGGCGCGTTTACCCATGGCCACCGGCGACCGCGCCGAGGTCGAGATTCGCGGCAAGTGGTACCCGGTGCGGGTGGTCAAACCGACCTTCGTGCGCCACGGCAAAATCCTGATTTGAATAATTTTTAACCGGCGGGCCGACCGCTGAGCCAATCGAGGAATTCAAGACATGAGCAATATCCCCGCCGAACTGCGTTTTGCCGAAAGCCACGAGTGGGCACGCCTGGAAAGCGACGGCACAGTGACCGTTGGCATCAGCGACCACGCACAGGAAGCCCTGGGTGACGTCGTGTTCGTCGAACTGGTGGAAGTCGGCAAGGTGTTCGCCCAAGGCGACGCGGCTGGCGTGGTCGAGTCGGTCAAGGCTGCTTCCGACATCTACGCCCCGATCGGTGGCGAAGTGATCGCGGTCAACGAAGCACTGGCCGACAGCCCAGAGCTGCTCAACGAAGAGCCTTACGGTGCCTGGATCTTCAAGCTGAAGCCAAGCGACAAGGCTGAGCTGGACAAGCTGCTGGATGCTGCGGGTTATCAGGCTGCTATCGGCGAGTAATACCGCGTCGCCTTCTTCGCGGCTAAAGCCGCTCCCACAGGTACTGCACGGCAGCTGATACCCCTGTAGGAGCGGGTTTACCCGCGATGAGGCCGGGCCTGCAAGCAAGTTTCCCCGCACAATCGGCAATCCTTCCTAGACTTATAAGTCTCCATGAGGCCTGGTCTAGGAAGAGAGCGTCGTCATGTCCCAGTCGCCGTCCCTGCATCAACTGCAAGAGCTCAACCCTTTCCTGCGTCGCCACCTGGGCCCCGATGCCTCGGAGCAGCAGGCCATGCTCAGCGCGTTGGGTGTTGCCAGCCGCAGCGAGCTGATCGAGCAGACGGTCCCGCCGGGGATCCGCCTCGATCGCCCCCTCGACCTGCCGCCGGCGCTGGACGAACAGGCCGCATTGGCCAAGCTCGCCGGTTATGCCGAACAGAACCAGGTCTGGACCAGCCTCATCGGCATGGGCTACCACGGCACCGTCACGCCGACCGTCATCCTGCGTAACGTGCTGGAAAACCCTGGCTGGTACACCGCCTACACGCCTTACCAACCCGAAATCGCCCAAGGCCGGCTGGAAGCGTTGTTGAATTTCCAGCAGATGGTCATCGACCTCACCGGCCTCACCCTGGCCAACGCCTCGCTACTCGACGAGGCCACCGCCGCTGCCGAGGCCATGGCCCTGGCCAAGCGCGTGGCACGCAACAAGAGCAACGCGTTTTTCGCCGACGAGCACTGCCACCCGCAAACCCTCTCGGTGCTGAAAACCCGCGCCGAAGGGTTTGGCTTCGACCTGATCGTCGATTCTGTGGATAACCTGGCCAAGCACGCGGTATTCGGCGCCTTGCTGCAGTACCCGGACACCCACGGCGAGGTACGCGACCTGCGCCCGCTGATCGATCATCTGCACAGCCAGCATGCCTTGGCCTGCGTCGCCGCCGACCTGCTCAGCCTGGTGGTGCTGGCGCCACCCGGTGAGCTGGGCGCCGATGTGGTGTTGGGATCGACCCAGCGCTTTGGCGTCCCGATGGGCTATGGCGGCCCTCATGCCGCCTATTTCGCCTGCCGCGACGACTTCAAGCGGGCCATGCCGGGGCGCATCATCGGTGTGTCGCGCGATGCCCGGGGCAACACCGCGCTGCGCATGGCCCTGCAGACCCGCGAGCAGCACATCCGCCGCGAGAAGGCCAACTCCAACATCTGCACGGCCCAGGTGCTGCTGGCCAACATCGCCGGCTTCTACGCCGTCTACCATGGCCCAGAAGGCTTGCAGCGCATCGCCCAGCGGGTGCACCGGCTGACCTTCATTCTGGCGGCCGGCCTGGAGGCCAAGGGCATCAAGCGGCTCAACCAGCATTTCTTCGACACCTTGACGCTGGAGGTGGGCGGCGCGCAGGCGGCGATCATCGAAAGTGCCGAGCACGCGCGTATCAACCTGCGCATCCTCGGGCGCGGGCACCTGGGCGTGAGCCTGGACGAAACCTGCAACGAGCAGACCGTATTGCGCCTGTTGGATATTTTCCTCGGCGTCGATCACGGCCTGGACATTGCCGCGCTCGACCAGTTGGCGCTGCCAGAAGGCATCCCGGCGGGGCTGGTGCGGCGCACGCCGATCCTTGCGCACCCGGTCTTCAACCTGCACCACAGCGAAACCGAGATGCTGCGCTACCTCAAGCAGCTGGAAAACAAGGACCTGGCGCTGAACCAGTCAATGATCCCGCTGGGCTCCTGCACCATGAAACTCAACGCCACCAGCGAGATGATCCCCATCACCTGGCCAGCCTTCGCCCAGTTGCACCCGTTCGCCCCTGCTGCCCAGGCAGTGGGCTACAAGGCGATGATCGACGAGCTGGAAAGCTGGTTATGTGCCATCACCGGCTTCGACGCCATCTGCATGCAGCCCAACTCCGGCGCGCAGGGCGAATACGCCGGCCTCATGGCCATCACCCGCTACCACCGCAGCCGCCACCAGCCTCAGCGTACCTTGTGCCTGATTCCGTCCTCGGCCCACGGCACCAACCCGGCCTCGGCGCAGATGGCCGGCATGGAGGTGGTGATCGTCGATTGCGACGACGACGGCAACGTCGACCTCACGGACCTCAAGGCCAAAGCGCAAGCGGCCGGGGATCGGTTGTCGTGCCTGATGGTCACCTACCCCTCGACCCACGGGGTGTATGAAGAGGGTATTCGTGAAATCTGCGACGTGGTGCACCAGCACGGTGGCCAGGTGTACATGGACGGCGCCAACCTCAATGCCCAGGTCGGCCTGACGCGCCCAGCCGACATCGGCGCCGATGTGTCGCACATGAACCTGCACAAGACCTTCTGCATCCCCCACGGGGGCGGCGGCCCCGGCATGGGCCCGATCGGTATCCGCGCCCACCTCAAGCCCTTTGTCGCCAGCCACCCGGTGGTACCGGTGCCGGGTTTGGACCCGAACAACAGCGCGGTCAGTGCCGCGCCTTGGGGCAGCGCGAGCATTCTGCCGATCAGCTGGATGTATATCGCCATGATGGGCCCGCAACTGGCCGATGCCAGTGAGGTGGCGATCCTCTCGGCCAATTACCTGGCCAGCCAACTTGGCGGGGCTTTCCCGGTGCTTTACCGCGGGCGTAACCAGCGCGTGGCCCACGAGTGCATTCTCGATCTGCGGCCGCTCAAGGCGCAGACCGGCATCAGCGAGGAAGACGTGGCCAAGCGTTTGATGGACTACGGCTTCCATGCCCCTACCATGTCATTCCCGGTACCGGGTACGCTGATGGTCGAGCCGACCGAGAGTGAGTCGAAAGCCGAGCTGGACCGTTTCGTCGAAGCGATGCTGGCGATCCGTGCAGAAATCGCTCAGGTACAGGAAGGCAACTGGCCGGCTGAAGACAACCCGCTCAAGCATGCGCCGCATACCTTGGCTGACGTGTTGGCACCGTGGAACAGGCCGTACAGCCTGGAGCAAGGCATCGCCCCCAGCGCACACGTACGCCAGCACAAGTATTGGCCAGCGGTGAACCGGGTCGACAATGTGTATGGGGACAGGAACTTGTTCTGCGCATGTGTGCCGGTGGAGGCTTATCGGTAGGGACGAAACGGGCGTTTCAGAATAGGTGCTACGCAGAGGCGGACTGACAATTCTGCTAGTTTCGCGTTGGCAACGTTTCCTGCAGCATCCATGTCTGAAGCATCTGAACCAGCAACTGGAGGTTTCAATGGAGAAGCAGCCTGACGTACGAAGGTTGTTTTATCAGGGGCAGCAGTTGGTGACTCAAATTAAAGGCAAAGCTAGCCAGACATTGCTATTTGCTGGCGGGGTGTTTCTAAGTGAAAGCCAGGGCATATCTGGACATTGCATTCCTAGGCTCGTGACCACTGACTTGAACGGTTCTGTAATCGGTGTGGTTCGTGGCGATGTTGTGGTTCAGAGCACGTATACTGCGTATGGATACCGGCCTGAAGTGAATGCCATGTTTCTAGCTCCAGGCTTCACCGGGGCCATTTTAGAACCCGTTGCAAGCTCTTATATGTTGGGGAATGGGGTTCGTGCCTATAACACAAGGTCAATGAGGTTCAGCGGCGCTGATAGCCTGAGTCCTTTCTTTGAAGGTGGGATCAATAGCTATGCTTATTGTGCGGGTGACCCAATCAACTATTCAGATCCTACGGGGCGGCGGAGAGGGGTAGTGCAAGCCCAAGCGCAACGTGATCATAGGTTGGAGCGCGTGCAAAGGAGGAACGTCCTCTTGCAAGAGCGCGATTTGAGTGTGCGCGCTTATAAAGTGGCTTCGAATAATATTAAATTAACCATAGATAATGGTCTGCTAAAAGCAGGATGGAAACTTGATGCTTTAGGTGAATTGCCTCAAGGGCATGGTGATCGAGGAATATTAAGGCAACAGGCTCTCAAGGAAGTTAGTGGTTTGTTTACCCGTGCGAGCAATATGCAAATTGAGTTTCGCCTAAGCGCATTTACCGGTGCCGTTTTTCAATCAAAAACAATCAGTCCCGACAGGAAACGCACGCTTCTTGGTTTAGGAAAAGTAGCCGCAGACCAAGCGCTATTTAATAATCGCGTCGAAGCCATTCGAGGGGCAGAAATACTTTGGCTGAGAGAGCCGCCGCCATTGCCAGGCAGTGGGTCGATTGGGGGATTCTGAAATAATTATCGGTCAGATCATTGTTGTAATGGTGAGCCTCTCCAAGGCTCAGAAAACTGGAGATCAGTTCTGGCTCGGTCAAGGCCAGAACTGACTAGCACGCTGGTTTACTCTGACACAGCGTTTTTGGCCAGGATGGCATTGGCCAGTTCCATGTCGCTGGCCTGCATCCCTGGGTTTTCAGCGCGCACTTGGCGCATCGCCGATTCCAGGAACGGCCCGCGGATTGCGCCTTCACTGGCCACGAAGCTGCCGGCGTCATCCTGCGCGGCCATTACCAGTTTGTGATCCTTCGACGTCAGGTAGGTCGACGCCGTGGTTGCACCGGAAGAAATCACGTTACGCCAGAAGGTATCGGCCATGGCGGAGCCCATTGGCAGCGAAAGCAAGGCAGCGGTCGCGATGGCGGTTTTGAGACGCATGTTGAAACACCTCGAAGGGTGAGGGTTGAAGATGCGCGATTTGATCCTGCCGAGGGGGTGCAAGTTCCTTGAATACAAGGGTTTTTTGCTCAGGAGCAGGCCCTTAGCACTTCCTCTGTAGCGGTCAGGCCCCGGGCCACTTTCGCCTCCCCGCAGCGGCGTAGGTCTACCAAGCCTTCGGTCAGCGCTTGGCGTCGCAACTGCGCCAGGTCGGTGTGTGGGCCTATCTGCGCGCGCAGGCTTTCGCTGGGTATCAACAGTTCGAACAGGCCGGTACGGCCCTGAAAACCGGTATCGCGACAGGTGCGGCAGGGCTGACCGCTGGCTGCCGAGGCACAACCCTGGCAATCGCCGCACAAGGTGCGAATCAGGCGCTGCGCCATGACCCCGATCAGCGTTGCCTTGATCAGGTAATCAGCCACGCCCAGTTCCTGCAGCCGGGTGATCGCGCCGCAGGCATCGTTGGTGTGCAGGGTCGACAGCACCAGGTGCCCGGTGAGGGCTGCCTGCACGGCCACCAGGGCGGTTTCCCGGTCGCGGATCTCGCCGATCATGATGATGTCCGGGTCCTGGCGCAGCATCGCCCGCACGCCGTCGGCGAAGCACAGGCCCAGTGCGGGCTGGACTTGCAGTTGGTTGAAGGCCGGCTCCAGCCGCTCGATGGGGTCTTCGATGGTGCACAGGTTGACTTGCGGGGTGGCCAGCAGCTTGAGGCTGGCGTAGAGCGTGCTGGTCTTGCCAGAGCCCGTGGGGCCTGTCACCAGGATGATGCCCTGGCGTTGGCCCAGCAGCGCGCGCCATTGCTCCAGTTGCTGCCCTTCCAGGCCCAGGCGGTCGAAACCTTCATGCAGCTGTTGCGGGTCGAACAGGCGCAGTACCAGTTTTTCGCCAAAGGGCGTCGGCAAGGTCGATAGGCGCAATTCCACTTCGCCGCCGCCGGCAAGGCGGCTTTGCAACCGGCCGTCCTGTGGCCGGCGTTTCTCTGCCACATCCATGCGCCCGAGGTGTTTGAGGCGGCTGACCAGCGCCAGGGTGACGCCCGCGGGGAAGGCGTAGACGGTGTGCAGCAGGCCGTCGATGCGGTAGCGCAGCTGCCCTTTGTCGCGGCGGGGCTCCAAGTGGATATCGCTGGCGCGTTGCTCGATGGCGTACTGCAGCAGCCAGTCGACGATGTGCACGATGTGAGCATCATCGGCGCTGGCTTCGGCCTGGCGTTTGCCCAGCTCCAGCAGGTGTTCGAGCTCGCCCAGGCTGGCTGACTGCTGGTGCTGCGCGCCCTGTACCGATTGGGCCAGGCGGAAGAACGACTGCCCCAGCTGGCGGATCTGCAGCGGGCTGGCCAGCACGCGGCGGATGGGCCTGCCCAGGCTCCTGGCCAAGTCCGCTTGCCAGTCATCCTGATAGGGCTGTGCGCTGGCCACGGTGACGCCGGAAGGGTCGGCGGCGACGACGAGAATGCCATGGCGCTGGGCGAAAGCGGGGGAGATCAGCCCGCTGACCTGGGCCATGTCGAGTTGCATGGGGTCGATGCGCAGGAACGGCTGGCCGATCTTGTCAGCCAGCCATTGGCAGAGGCGGTCCAGGTCCAAGGGCTGTCCGGGGTGCTTGCGGTCTTCAAGGCCTTGGGCGGCGATGAGTTCCAGAGGGTGGCAGGTCGGCCGTGACGCGGCCTGCTGCAGTACCAGCAGGGTGTCGCTGGCGTCCAGGTGCCGGTCGGTGAGCAAGGCCTGGAGCAGGCGCTTGAGGTCGAGGGCTTGGTTGTCGGGGGTATGCATGGCGGCGTCCTTGCCAGGAGGGGAGTCCTGTTGAAGGCTAGCCGGGTGTGGTGCGCTTACGGCGGGCAAAGGGTTTCTGGATCTTGCGGTGTCAGACCACCGCCAGCTCCACGCGCGCCAGGTTCATCAGGCTTACGTCGCCCACGCACACCAAGTTGCGCAATTTTTGCGCAATCACCTCGGCCCGGTGCCAGCTCAGCCCGCCAATGCCGATCTCGATGGCGAGCCAGTCATCCTGTTGGCTGACCTGCACGTGGTGCGGGGTCAGAAACTGTAAGGCAAACAGGTTGAGCACCCGGCACAAGCTGTCGGGCTCGGCCTCGGCCTGCAGGCGGTAGTGCACGGTGCTGTGGGCGTTGCTGGCGGCCCAGGCGTCGGTACGTGGCAGTGCGTTCATGCTGGTCTCCGCAAATGTGGGAGAAATTCTTGCACGTTGAGGCGGGTATTTTTTCGCTATGATTCGACTAATTGGCCGGTATGGCAGATTGATCTATTCGAATTGTCGTGATTTGGAGAATTATTCATGCACAGCGAACTGGACGCCTATGATCGGCGCATCCTCGAATTGCTGCAGGAGGACGCTTCGCTGTCCAGCGCACAGATCGCCGAGCGTGTGGGGCTTTCGCAGTCGCCTTGCTGGCGGCGCATCCAGCGGCTGAAGGAGGAGGGGGTGATACGTGGGCAGGTGACGTTGCTCGACCGCAAGAAGATCGGCCTGAACACGCAGATTTTTGCAGAGGTGAAGCTCAACGCGCACGGTCGCTCCAATTTCACCGAGTTCACCGAGGCGATCCGAGGTTTTCCGGAGGTGCTGGAGTGCTACGTGCTGATGGGCTCGGTGGACTTCCTGCTGCGTATCGTTACCTCGGACATTGAGGCGTATGAGCGGTTTTTCTTCGAAAAACTGTCGAATGTGCCGGGGATTCAGGAGGTCAATTCGATCGTGGCGCTTTCGGAGATCAAATCCACCACCAGCCTGCCACTGTCGAGATAGCACACGATCTGTAGAAGCAGCCTTGTGCTGCGAAGGGGCCGGTTTGACCAGAAAAAATCTGTGGCAAAACGGGCCTCTTCGCAGCACAAGGCTGCTCCTACAGGGCTAGCGACGCCGATCAAGCCTTGAGCAGGTACTTCCAGCCACGGCTTTGATCAACCGCGCGGGCCTGCTCGATACGGGCTTCAAGCAGCTCGTCGGGCGTTTCGGACAGCGGCAGTTCAGCCAGCTCGTGCAGCTTTTTCAGGTCGCCGTACAGGCGGTCCATCTGCGGCGCTTCGAGCACCTGGCGGGCATGGTGCAGCCAGGCGAGCAGCTGTTCGATGCGCGGCAGCTGTTCGGCCAGGTCTTCCGGGCGCTGGGTGTACAGCGGCAGTTTCAGCGAACGGCCTTCTTCACCCAGCAGGTGCGCCATCCAGCTGGCCAGCTGCGCCTTGCCCTGGCGTTCGCCACGGCCTTTGCGCTCGACGGTCCAGCCACGGGCCAGCAGCCAGCGCGAGGTTTCCAGCGAGAACTGGCCCCAACGCACGTCTTCGAGTTCTTCGGCAAATTGCTCAGGCGCAGCGCGGCGGATGTCTTCGTCATCGTTGCCGGCCTGCACCAGTGGGCGCCAGTCTTCCAGCAGCGCGTCGAGGCTGGCGCGCAGTTCGCGGGTGGTGGCGCGCGGTGCGGCCTGGCCCAGGCTGGCGACCAGTGCGCGCAGTTCGGCCAGGGACTGCACCCAGTCCTGCAGCAGGCGCCAGTGGCCATTGTGGCGGTATTGCTCGGCCAGGCGCTGGCTGCTGCCGAGCAACTGCCAGGCGAGGGCGGCGAAGGCATCGTCCAGGGCCATTTCGGCGTCCAGCTCGGTCTGGGGCAGGCCCAGCTCGTAGCTTTCGGGCTCCAGCAGGCGGTAGCCACGCTCGGCCTTGCTGATGTCGCAAGGCATCAGCGGCAGGCTGGCGGCGAGCTCGGCGGCCAGTTCCAGCAGGGCTTCAGGTGCGCCTTCGCGCAGTTCGAGCTCCAACTCGCAGATTTCTTCCTTGCGCTTGCCGGCGATCACGAAGCCCTGGTCCAGCGCGGCCTCGATCACGACTTTGCTCTTGCCACGGCCCCAAGCGATTTCGGCGTATTCTCGGCTGAAGTCGGTGGTGAACAGCGGCTTGATGGTTTTCTTGTCGAGCGCAGCCAACTGCTCGGGCCAGCAGGTGCCGTCGAGCTTTTTCAGGTCGAGCTTGACCTTGTCCAGGTGCCACTCGTACTCGTTGCGCTCGGACAGCCCGGCCACGCTTTGCCCGCGGCACTTCAAGGTCTGGATGATTGCATCACCATCGCGGCGCAGGCGCAGGGCGACACGGGCGGCGGAAAGCTCGCGCTCCGGGGTGTCGAAGTACTGGTTGAGCAGTTCACGGGTCTGCCAACCGGACTTGTTGCGCTTTTTCAGCAGGGGGTGCTCACGCAGGGCGGCAAGGGTCTCGCGGCTGGCGCGGAGCTTGAGTTCGGTTTCTTTGTGCATCGCAGGCTCGAAGGAGGGGCTCGTTGGCAGAGAGTCTACAGGAGTCGGCCGTCAACGGTTTATTCCAGACGGCAGATGGTCCTATGATGGGCAACGCTTCCGAGGAGTACAGGCATGCCGTTGCCGACGCTGAAAGACCAGTTCGCCGCTTTGATCGCCGCACCTTCGGTCAGTTGTACCCAGCCTGCGCTGGACCAGTCCAACCGTCAGGTCATCGACCTGCTGGCCGGCTGGTTGGGTGACCTGGGTTTCACGTGCGACATCCAGCAGGTCAGCCCCGGCAAGTTCAACCTGCTGGCCAGCCGTGGCACCGGCCCGGGTGGCCTGGTGCTGGCGGGGCACAGCGACACCGTGCCCTACGACGAGCAGCTGTGGTCGAGCGACCCGCTGAAGCTGACCGAGGTCGATGGCCGTTGGGTTGGCCTGGGCAGCTGCGACATGAAGGGCTTCTTCGCCTTGGTCATCGAGGCGGTGGTGCCGTTGCTGGAGCATGACTTCAAGCAGCCGCTGCTGATTCTCGCCACCTGCGACGAAGAAAGCTCCATGTCCGGCGCGCGTGCCTTGGCCGAGGCCGGCCAACCGCTGGGCCGCGCCGCAGTGATCGGCGAGCCCACGGGCCTGCGGCCGATCCGCATGCACAAGGGCATCCTCATGGACCGCATCGACATCCTCGGGCGCAGCGGCCATTCGTCGGACGCGTCCCTCGGCCGCAGCGCCCTGGAAGCCATGCACGCCGCAATGGGCGAACTGATGCAATTGCGCGGCGAATGGCAGCAAACCTACCGTAACCCGCAGTTCACGGTGCCTACACCGACGATGAACTTCGGCTGCATCCATGGCGGCGACAACCCCAACCGGATCTGCGGCCAATGCGCGCTGGAATTCGACCTGCGGCCGTTGCCGGGGATGGATGTCGAGCAACTGCGGGCAGCGATTCGCCAGAAGCTGGCGCCGGTGGCGGAGCGGTTCGAGGTGCGCATCGACTATGCCCCGCTGTTCCCGGAAGTGCCCGCCTTCGAGCAGGCGGCGGACGCCGAGCTGGTACAGGTGGCCGAACGCCTGACCGGTCACCGCGCCGAAGCGGTAGCGTTTGGCACCGAAGCACCTTATCTTCAGCAGCTGGGCTGCCAGACCATTGTGCTGGGCCCTGGCGACATCGCTTGTGCCCATCAGCCTGGCGAGTACCTGGAAATGTCACGAATCGAGCCTACCGTGCGTCTATTGCGTGACTTGATTCGGCACTATTGCCTGCACTAAACGTCCATTGAGCTTATTCGTTCCTGCCTAGAGGAGACCGCGCGTGACCGCAAGCCTGTTCCGACGATGATCTTGAACGCCCCCTGTATCGCCGTTCTCCGTCCACTTATCCACAGGCCCTGTCATGCCCGATTACGTCAACTGGCTGCGTCATGCTTCCCCGTACATCAATGCCCATCGCGACTGCACGTTTGTAGTCATGCTCCCTGGCGATGGGGTGGACCACCCTAATTTCGGCAACATCGTCCACGACCTGGTGCTGCTGCACAGCCTGGGCGTGCGGCTGGTGCTGGTGCATGGCTCGCGCCCACAGATCGAGAGCCGCCTGGCCGACCGTGGCCTGACCCCGCACTACCACCGTGGCATGCGCATCACCGATGCGGCGACCCTGGATTGTGTGATCGATGCCGTGGGTGCCCTGCGCCTGGCCATCGAAGCACGCCTGTCGATGGACATCGCCGCCTCGCCGATGCAGGGCTCGCGCCTGCGTGTGGCGTCCGGCAACCTGGTCACGGCGCGGCCGATCGGTGTGCTCGAGGGTGTGGACTACCACCACACCGGCGAAGTGCGCCGGGTCGACCGCAAAGGCATCAGCCGCCTGCTCGACGAGCGTTCCATCGTATTGCTGTCGCCGTTGGGTTATTCGCCCACAGGCGAAATTTTCAACCTGGCTTGCGAAGACGTGGCCACCCGCGCGGCCATCGAGCTGGGTGCCGACAAGCTGCTGCTGTTCGGCGCCGAACCGGGCCTGCTGGATGAGCAGGGCAAGCTGGTGCGTGAGCTGCGCCCACAGCAGGTGGCGCCGCATTTGCTGCGCCTGGGCAGCGACTACCAGGGCGAATTGCTGGATGCGGCCGCCGAGGCCTGCAAGGGCGGCGTGGCGCGTAGCCATATCGTCAGTTATGCCGAAGACGGCGCGCTGCTTACCGAGCTGTTCACCCGCGGTGGTGGCGGCACGCTGGTGTCGCAGGAGCAGTTCGAAGTCGTGCGTGAGGCGACCATCGAGGATGTGGGCGGCCTGTTGGAGCTGATCAGCCCGCTGGAAGAGCAGGGCATCCTGGTGCGCCGTTCGCGCGAGGTGCTGGAGCGGGAAATCGAACAGTTCAGTGTGGTCGAGCGCGAGGGCATGATCATCGCGTGTGCAGCGCTGTACCCGATTGCCGATTCCGAGGCGGGGGAGCTGGCGTGCCTGGCGGTGAACCCGGAGTACCGGCATGGCGGGCGGGGCGATGAGTTGCTGGAGCGCATCGAGAGCCGTGCGCGGCAGATGGGGCTGAATACGTTGTTCGTGCTGACTACGCGGACTGCGCACTGGTTCCGCGAGCGGGGCTTTGCGCCCAGTGGCGTGGAGCGGCTGCCGGCGGCGCGGGCATCGCTGTACAACTACCAGCGCAACTCCAAGATTTTCGAGAAGTCCTTGTAAGCCTGTACCGGCCTCTTCGCGGGGCAAGCCCGCTCCCACAGGAATCTCACTAGGCCTGAGCCATGCGGAGGACTTGTGGGAGCGGGCTTGCCCCGCGAAGCAGGCGACACCGGTCTCAGAAAAACGCCGCCCTTGTGGGCGGCGTTTTCAGTTACACGGTATGCAGATACCAGTTGTACTCGAGGTCGGAGATCGAGTGCTCGAACTCCTCCAGCTCGCTTTCCTTGCACGCGACAAAGATGTCGATGTACTTCGGATCGATGTACTTGTTGAGGATCTCGCTGTCGTCCAACTCGCGCAGGGCATCGCGCAGGTTGTTCGGCAGGCTCTGCTCCAGCTGCTCGTACGAGTTGCCTTCGATCGGCGTACCCGGCTCGATCTTGTTGGTCAGACCGTGGTGCACGCCGGCCAGCACGGCCGCCATCATCAGGTACGGGTTGGCATCGGCGCCGGCGACCCGGTGCTCGATGCGCACGGCGTCTGCAGAACCGGTCGGCACGCGCAGCGCGACGGTGCGGTTGTCCAGGCCCCAGCTCGGTGCATTCGGCACATAGAACTGTGCGCCAAAACGACGGTACGAGTTGACGTTCGGGCAGAGAAACGCCATGGACGCGGGCAGGGTCTCGAGCACACCGCCGACAGCGTGACGTAGCGCGGCGTTCTGCTCGGGATCCTCGCTGGTGAAGATGTTGTTGCCATCTTTGTCCAGCACGGAGATGTGAACGTGCAGGCCGTTGCCTGCCTGGCCCGGGTAGGGCTTGGCCATGAACGTGGTGTCCATTTCATGGTCGTAGGCGATGTTCTTGATCAAACGCTTGAGTAGCACCGCGTAGTCACAGGCCTTGAGCGGGTCTGGGACGTGGTGCAGGTTGACTTCGAACTGCGCAGGGGCGCTTTCCTTGACGATGGCGTCGGCCGGAATACCCTGCTCTTTGGCGCCTTCGAGGATGTCCTGCAGGCAGTCGGCGTATTCGTCGAGGTCGTCGATCAGGTACACCTGGGTCGACTGTGGGCGCTTGCCCGAGATCGGCGAGCGCGGCGGTTGCGGGCGGCCATTCACGTTCTCCTGGTCGATCAGGTAGAACTCCAGCTCGAACGCGGCGCAGATGGTCAGGCCCATGTCGTCGAACTTGCTGACAACCTGACGCAACACTTCACGAGGGTCGGCGAAGAACGGCTCGCCTTCGATCTCGTGCATGGTCATGAGCAGCTGTGCGGTGGGGCGTTTCTGCCACGGCTCGTTGCACAGCGTATCGGGGATGGGATAGCAGATGCGGTCGGCGTCGCCGATGTCCAGGCCAAGGCCGGTACTTTCGACGGTGGAACCGTTGATATCCAGGGCGAAGAGGGAGGCCGGCAGGTTGATGCCTTTCTCGTAAACCTTGTGGAGGCTGGTGCGCTCTATGCGCTTGCCGCGCACCACACCATTCATATCTGCAATCAGAAGGTCAACGTAGAGAACCTCAGGATGTTCCTTAAGGAACGCGTTCGCTTCGTTAAGCTGAACGGCACGCGGGGGTACCGACATGATGCAACACCTTTGTTGTTAAAAATATCAATCAAGGGGGGCTTGCAAGACCAGTCAATCGAAAAGCCCTACTGATGTCAAGCCAACCCCATGATGCCCTGAAATGGCACATCTACGGCAGATTTGCTGCATATCGGGGCGAACCATTATCCGCTATTTCCCGCCTGAAGGGCTATCTCAAGCGTGCCGTGTTTTATTTTTTACGGAGGTGTTGTGTAAAAAAATGAACAAGGCTAAGCTCGGATTCAACCCAGAACACAATAATACGAGGGTCACATGGTCCGCTTGTCGCGACCTGAAAGCACTGCCTGCGCAGTGCCATCGGGTACCCCTGTCGTTCATGCACGCACCGTCAACGGTGTGGCCGCCCTGGCCGCAATAATTGACGCTTGGCGCACCCGGACCATTCCCCGTAGCGGCTTCGCACGCTTCGATTCGCCTTCCTGCCCTTCAAACTCATTACGGACACGCTTGTTTTCAGTGTATCCACTGTGCTCCTGCGTGGGGGTTTTTGCTTTAGCAATCTTCTCCATCCAGAATCAAGGCGCGGACCACCTTACCTCCTGAGGTATTTATGAGTAACAACCTCGACCAGCTCACCGATTGGTTGAAAGAGCACAAGATCACTGAAGTCGAATGCATGATCAGCGACCTGACCGGCATCACGCGCGGCAAGATCTCGCCGACCAACAAGTTCATCGCCGAAAAAGGCATGCGCCTGCCCGAGAGCGTGCTGCTGCAGACCGTGACGGGTGACTACGTCGACGACGACATCTATTACGAGCTGCTCGACCCGGCCGACATCGACATGATCTGCCGCCCCGACGAAGACGCCGTGTTCCTGGTGCCCTGGGCCATCGAGCCGACGGCGCAGGTGATCCACGACACCTACGACAAGAAGGGCAACCCGGTCGAGCTTTCGCCGCGCAACGTCTTGAAAAAAGTGCTCAAGCTCTACGCTGACAAAGGCTGGCAGCCAATCGTCGCGCCCGAGATGGAGTTCTACCTGACCAAGCGCAGCGAAGACCCGGACTTCCCGCTGCAGCCTCCGGTAGGCCGTTCGGGCCGCCCGGAAACTGGCCGCCAGTCGTTCTCGATCGAGGCCGCCAACGAATTCGACCCGCTGTTCGAGGACGTCTATGACTGGTGCGAACTGCAGCAGTTGGACCTCGACACGCTGATCCACGAAGACGGCACGGCGCAGATGGAAATCAACTTCCGTCACGGCAACGCCCTGCACCTGGCCGACCAGATCCTGGTGTTCAAACGCACCATGCGCGAGGCCGCGCTCAAGCACAACGTGGCCGCAACGTTCATGGCCAAGCCCATGACCGGCGAGCCGGGCAGTGCCATGCACCTGCACCAGAGCGTGGTTGATGTGGTCACCGGCAAAAATATTTTCAGCAACGAAGACGGCAGCATGAGCGAGCTGTTCCTGCACCACATCGGTGGCCTGCAGAAGTTCATCCCCGAAGCACTGCCGCTGTTCGCCCCCAACGTCAACTCGTTCCGCCGCTTCCTGCCCGACACCTCGGCGCCAGTGAACGTCGAGTGGGGCGAAGAAAACCGCACCGTCGGCCTGCGCGTACCGGATGCCGGCCCGCAAAACCGCCGGGTCGAGAACCGCCTACCGGGCGCCGATGCCAACCCTTACCTGGCCATCGCCGCCAGCTTGCTGTGCGGCTACATCGGCATGGTCGAAGGCATCGAAGCCAGTGCACCGGTGCAGGGCCGCGGTTACGAACGCCGCAACCTGCGCCTGCCGCTTACCATCGAAGACGCCCTGGAACGCATGGAAATCAGCCGTGCGCTGGTCCAATACCTGGGCAAGAAGTTCATCACCGGCTACGTCGCCACCAAACGCGCCGAGCACGAAAACTTCAAACGCGTCATCAGTTCCTGGGAGCGTGAGTTCCTGCTGTTTGCTGTCTGATCAACCCTGGTGCCGCAGGAGCGCGGCTGTCGGATAACGGAGAAGCACATGAGCGTCAAAAACCCGCAAACCCGTGAATGGCAAAACCTGAGCGGCGAGCACCACCTCGCGCCCTTCAGCGACTACAAACAGCTGAAGGAAAAGGGGCCGCGCATCATCACCAAGGCCCAGGGTGTGCATTTGTGGGACAGCGAGGGCAACAAGATCCTCGACGGCATGGCCGGCCTGTGGTGCGTGGCGGTAGGTTACGGCCGTGAAGAGCTGGTGCAGGCTGCCGAAAAGCAGATGCGCGAGCTGCCGTACTACAACCTGTTCTTCCAGACCGCCCACCCGCCTGCGCTGGAACTGGCCAAAGCCATCACCGACGTGGCGCCGGAAGGCATGACCCATGTGTTCTTCACCGGCTCCGGCTCCGAAGGCAACGACACCGTGCTGCGCATGGTCCGTCACTATTGGGCACTCAAGGGCAAACCGCACAAGCAGACCATCATCGGCCGCATCAACGGCTACCATGGCTCCACCTTCGCCGGTGCGTGCCTGGGCGGCATGAGCGGCATGCACGAGCAGGGCGGCCTGCCGATTCCGGGCATCGTGCACATTCCGCAGCCGTACTGGTTCGGTGAGGGCGGCGACATGAGCCCGGACGAATTCGGTGTGTGGGCTGCCGAGCAACTGGAGAAGAAAATCCTCGAGGTCGGCGAAGACAACGTCGCCGCCTTCATCGCCGAGCCGATCCAGGGTGCCGGTGGGGTGATCATCCCGCCAGAAACCTACTGGCCGAAGGTCAAGGAGATCCTCGCCAAGTACGACATCCTGTTCGTGGCCGACGAAGTGATCTGCGGTTTCGGCCGTACCGGCGAGTGGTTCGGCTCCGACTACTACGACCTCAAGCCAGACCTGATGACCATCGCCAAAGGCCTGACCTCCGGTTACATCCCCATGGGCGGTGTGATCGTGCGTGACACCGTGGCCAAGGTGATCAGCGAAGGCGGCGACTTCAACCACGGCTTCACCTATTCAGGGCACCCGGTCGCGGCCGCGGTAGGCCTGGAAAACCTGCGCATTCTGCGCGACGAAAAAATCGTCGAGCAGGCGCGCACAGAAGCGGCACCGTATTTGCAAAAGCGTTTGCGTGAGCTGCAAGACCACCCGCTGGTGGGCGAGGTACGCGGCCTGGGCCTGCTCGGCGCGATCGAGCTGGTCAAGGACAAGGCCACCCGCAGCCGTTACGAAGGCAAGGGCGTGGGCATGATCTGCCGCAACTTCTGCTTCGAGAACGGCCTGATCATGCGCGCGGTCGGTGACACCATGATCATCGCGCCACCGCTGGTAATCAGCCATGCAGAGATCGACGAGCTGGTGGAAAAGGCGCGCAAGTGCCTCGACCTGACCCTCGAAGCGATCAGATGAGCACCTGCTAGGCTAGCGTTGTGACATTAGTTGGTTACAAGGGGCTGCTTTCCTTGAAACAGCGCCTTGTAACTTGCCAGACTAGCGACTGTTTCAGTCGCCCGACGCGTGTACTGCGGGACCTGGCAGCTGAACGGATGGCTAATCAAAAAAATCTGGAGCATGACGCATGAAGAAAATGGGCAAGACGTTGCTGGCCGCCGCCCTGATGGGTGCCATGGCGACCGCTGTTCAGGCTGAAGACAAGGTATTGAACGTCTACAACTGGTCGGACTACATCGCTCCGGACACCATCGCCAAGTTCGAGAAGCAGACCGGCATCAAGGTCAAGTACGACGTCTTCGACAGCAACGAAACCCTGGAAGCCAAGCTGCTGGCAGGCAAGTCGGGCTACGACATCGTCGTGCCTTCGAACAACTTCCTGGCCAAGCAGATCAAGGCTGGCGTGTACGAGGAACTGGACCGTTCCAAACTGCCGAACTGGAAGAACCTCGACACCGACCTGCTCAAGGCCGTTGGCGATGCCAGCGACAAGGACAACAAGCACGCCTTCCCGTACATGTGGGGCTCTATCGGCATTGGCTACAACCCGGAGAAGGTCAAGGCCGCGCTGGGCGTGGACAAGATCGATTCGTGGGACGTGGTGTTCAAGCCTGAGAACATCGCCAAGCTCAAGAGCTGCGGCGTGAGCTTCCTGGATGCGCCGACCGAGATGATCCCGGCCGCGCTGCACTACCTGGGCCTGCCAAGCAACAGCACCAAGAAGGAAGACCTGAAGGCCGCCGAGGACCTGTTCCTCAAGATCCGTCCTTCGATCACCTACTTCCACTCCTCCAAGTACATCGGCGACATGGCCAACGGCAACATCTGCGTAGCCGTCGGTTATTCGGGTGACCTGGAGCAGTCCAAGGCCCGCGCCCACGAAGCTGGCGACAAGGTCAAAGTGGACTACGTCATTCCGAAAGAAGGTGCCGGTACCTTCTACGACATGGTCGCCATCCCGAAAGATGCCGAGCATAAAGACGCTGCCTACCAGTTCATGGACTTCCTGATGCAGCCGGAAATCATGGCTGAGATCACCAACGCCGTGCGCTTCCCGAACGGCAACGCTGCCGCCACCGCGTTCGTGGACAAAGACATCACCAGCGACCCGAGCATCTACCCGCCTGCCGAAGTGAAGAAGCAGCTGTACGCGATCGCTGCGCCTGACGCTTCTGTGCAGCGTGTGATCACCCGCAGCTGGACCAAGATCAAGTCGGGCAAGTAAGCCCGATGCGAGGCGCTCTGGGCCGGGGTTGCCCGGCCCAGAGGCCATGAAAGGCAATTGATGATTGCGGCATCGAAGCTGCGAAGGTAAGTTGCGCGCCGGTTTTGCGTGTGCGGCCACATTGCCGCTACCCAGGCACTGATTGTGAGGACCACCCACTTGTCTATTTCTGTATTACGCAAGGCCTTGATGGCTGGAGCGGGCCTGACGCTGGCATGCAGCGTCCAAGCGGCGCCTACGGTGCATTTCTACAACTGGTCCGACTATATCGGCCCGACCACACTCGCGGACTTCGAGAAGGCAACGGGTATCAAGCCCGTGCAGGACGTGTTCGATTCCAACGAAACCCTGGAAGGCAAGCTGCTGGCCGGCAACACCGGCTATGACGTGGTAGTGCCGTCCAACCATTTCCTCGGCAAGCAGATCAAGGCGGGCGCGTTCCAGAAGCTCGACAAAAGCCTGCTGCCCAATTATGCCAACCTGGATCCGGCGCTGATGAAACGCCTGGAAAAGAACGATCCGGGCAACCAGTACGCCGTGCCTTACCTGTGGGGCACCAACGGCATTGGTTACAACGTTGAAAAGGTCAAGGCTGCGCTGGGCGTCGACACCATCGATTCCTGGGCTGTGCTGTTCGAACCCGAGAACATGAAGAAGCTCTCCAAGTGTGGTGTGGCCTTCCTCGACTCGGCGGACGAAATGCTCCCGGCGGTGCTCAACTACATGGGGCTGGACCCCAACAGCAGCAACCCCAAGGACTACCAGGCTGCCGAGCAGAAGCTGCTGGCGGTGCGCCCTTACGTCACCTACTTCCACTCGTCCAAGTACATCACCGACCTTGCCAACGGCGACATCTGCGTCGCGGCGGGCTTCTCTGGCGACATCTTCCAGGCCAAGGCCCGCGCCGAAGAAGCCAAGAAGGGCGTGAACCTGGCGTATGCGATTCCCAAAGAAGGCGGCAACCTCTGGTTCGACGTGCTGGCGATCCCCAAGGACGCCAAGAACGTCAAAGAGGCCCATGCCTTCATCAACTATTTGCTGAAACCTGAGGTTATCGCCCAGGTCAGTGATTACGTCGGTTACGCCAACCCGAACCCCAAGGCTGGCGACCTGATGGACCAGGCCGTGAGGACTGACGCCGCGGTTTACCCACCGCAGGAAGTGCTGGACAAGATGTTCGTCAACAGTGAGTTGCCGCCCAAGGTGCAACGCTTGATGACCCGTAGCTGGACCAAGGTCAAGTCGGGCAAGTAACAATCCAGACCCGCCGCGGCCCCTGCAGAACAGGCCGCGCGGGCACAAAAATCTTGTTGGGAGTTTCACTCATGGCAGTTGCCTCCGGAGCCTATAAGAAAGCCCTCGAGGGTGGCCAGCAACCCAAGCAGGTGCTGGTCAAGATCGACCGGGTCACGAAAAAGTTCGACGAAACGGTAGCGGTGGACGATGTGTCCCTGGAAATCCGCAAGGGTGAGATTTTTGCCCTGCTGGGTGGCTCCGGTTCCGGCAAATCGACCTTGCTGCGTATGCTGGCTGGCTTCGAGCGCCCCACCGAAGGGCGGATCTTGCTCGATGGCGTCGACATCACCGAGATGCCGCCCTACGAGCGGCCGATCAACATGATGTTCCAGTCCTACGCGCTGTTCCCGCACATGACCGTGGCGCAGAACATCGCCTTCGGCCTGCAGCAGGACAAGCTACCCAAGGCGGACATCGACGCCCGTGTGGCCGAGATGCTCAAGCTGGTGCACATGACCCAGTACGCCAAACGCAAGCCGCACCAGCTGTCGGGTGGCCAGCGCCAGCGTGTGGCCCTGGCGCGCTCGCTGGCCAAGCGCCCGAAACTGCTGTTGCTCGATGAGCCGATGGGCGCCCTGGACAAGAAGCTGCGTTCGCAGATGCAACTTGAGCTGGTGGAAATCATCGAGCGCGTGGGCGTGACCTGCGTGATGGTGACCCACGACCAGGAAGAGGCCATGACCATGGCCCAGCGCATCGCCATCATGCACCTGGGCTGGATCGCCCAGATCGGCTCGCCTGTGGACATCTACGAGACCCCGACCAGCCGCCTGGTGTGCGAGTTCATCGGCAACGTCAACCTGTTCGAAGGTGAAGTGGTCGACGACGCCGAAGGCCACGCGATCATTGCCAGCCCTGAACTGGAGCGCAAGATCTACGTTGGCCACGGCATCACCACGTCGGTCGAAGACAAGCACATCACCTACGCGCTGCGCCCGGAGAAGATGCTGGTCACTACCCAGCAACCGACCTGCGAGCACAACTGGTCGCGCGGCAAGGTGCACGACATCGCCTACCTGGGCGGCCACTCGGTGTTCTACGTCGAGCTGCCGAGCGGCAAGATCGTCCAGTCGTTCGTGGCCAACGCCGAGCGCCAGGGCACGCGTCCGACCTGGGGCGATGAAGTGTACGTGTGGTGGGAAGACGACAGCGGCGTGGTACTGCGGTCATGAAACTGCGCAAGCTCAAGCGAGCCTTCCAGCGCTTGACCCCGGAGGGGCGGCACCTGGTGATCGGCGTGCCGTTCATCTGGCTGTTCCTGTTCTTCATGCTGCCGTTCTTCATCGTGTTGAAGATCAGCTTTGCCGAAGCCGACGTGGCGATCCCGCCGTATACCGAGATCTACAGCTACGTCGAAGACAAGATCCAGTTGGTGCTCAACCTGGCCAACTATGGCCTGTTGACCGAAGACGAGCTGTACATCTCGGCCTACCTGGGCTCGTTGAAGATGGCCTTCTTCAGCACCTTGCTGTGCCTGCTGATCGGCTACCCGATGGCCTATGCCATCGCCAACGCCCGCAAAGAGTCGCAGACTGTGCTGCTGTTGCTGATCATGATGCCGACCTGGACGGCGATCCTGATCCGCGTCTACGCCTGGATGGGCATCCTCAGCAACAACGGGCTGCTTAACAGCTTCCTGCTGTGGCTGGGGCTGATCGACCAGCCACTGCAGATTCTCAACACCAACCTGGCGGTGTACATCGGCGTGGTCTATTCGTACCTGCCGTTCATGATCCTGCCGCTGTACGCGAACTTGGTGAAGCACGACCCGAGCCTGTTGGAAGCCGCATCGGACCTGGGTTCGAGCACCTTCAACAGCTTCTGGAAGATCACCGTGCCGCTGTCGAAAAACGGCATCATCGCGGGCTGCATGCTGGTGTTCATCCCGGTGGTAGGCGAGTTCGTGATCCCAGAACTGCTAGGCGGCCCGGAAACCCTGATGATCGGTAAGGTGCTGTGGCAAGAGTTCTTCAACAACCGTGACTGGCCGGTAGCGTCCGCGCTGGCGGTAGTGATGTTGGCGATCCTGATCGTGCCGATCCTGCTGTTCAACCGCAGCCAGGCCAAAGAAATGGAGGGCAGGGCATGAAGCGCTTCAGTTTCTCCAAGCTGATGCTGGTGCTCGGCTTGCTGTTTATCTACCTGCCGATGCTGATCCTGGTGATCTACTCGTTCAACGCCTCGAAGCTGGTGACAGTGTGGGGGGGCTGGTCGATCAAGTGGTACGTCGGCCTGCTCGACAACACCCAGCTGATGGGGTCGGTGATGCGCTCGCTGGAAATCGCCTGCTACACGGCGGTGGCAGCGGTGGCGCTGGGTACCCTGGCGGCCTTCGTGCTGACCCGGGTCACCCGCTTCAAAGGCCGCACGCTGTTCGGCGGCCTGGTCACCGCGCCGCTGGTGATGCCCGAAGTGATCACCGGTCTGTCGCTGTTGCTGCTGTTCGTGGCCATGGCGCAGATGATCGGCTGGCCGCAAGAGCGTGGCATCGTCACCATCTGGATCGCCCACACCACGTTCTGTGCGGCGTACGTGGCGGTGGTGGTGTCGGCACGCTTGCGTGAGCTGGACCTGTCGATCGAGGAAGCGGCGATGGACCTGGGTGCCAAGCCGTGGAAGGTGTTCTTCCTGATCACCATCCCGATGATCGCGCCATCGCTGGCGGCGGGCGGCATGATGTCGTTTGCCCTGTCGCTGGATGACCTGGTGCTGGCCAGCTTCGTGTCCGGGCCGGGCTCGACCACCTTGCCGATGGAAGTGTTCTCGGCGGTGCGCCTGGGCGTGAAGCCTGAGATCAACGCCGTGGCCAGCCTGATCCTGTTGTCGGTGTCGCTGGTGACCTTCATGGTCTGGTACTTCAGCCGCCGGGCTGAAGAGCACCGTCGCAAGGCGATTCAGCAGGCCATCGAAGAAGGGGCTGCGGCGAACGTGTCGCAGCCACAGGTCAAGCGCCCGACGGCAGCAGCTGCGCCGGTCTGACCCAGCTCTTCGCGGGCAAGCCCGCTTCTACAGGCAAGTGCAGTTCTAGAAACTGCACACATCCTGTGGGAGCGGGTTTACCCGCGAAAACCCCAGCACCGATTCAAAGCCATACCGCATCCCAGTGTGGATAGTCCCGGACACTTCTGACCAATCCAGCCCTCAACGGATTGGCAACAATGTACCGGGCTACATGCACCATGCTTTCCTCCCTTCTCAATGCTCGGTCCTGATACCCAGGCTGCCACACCGGATCATGCTCAACCCCCGCCTGATGCAAAACCAGACTGGATCTGGATTTGAATCTGCGCATCAATGTACCCAGCGTCGTGCCTTTCAACTCGATCAGCCAATGCAGATGGTCCGGCATCAGTACCCAGGCCAATGACCGGCAGGCGTGGTCATGATCGGATTGTCGCAGTTGATGGATAACTAATCGGGCATGTTGGAAGTCATTGAACAGCGGCTTGCGTTGATGGGTAACAGTAGTAAGCAGGTACAGCCTGCCGAGCTCTGAATAGCGACCACGTCGAAGCAGGTGTGATTGAGCCCGAGGCATTGGTTTCTTACTTGAAGAGTGACCTCTCCAAGGTAGTGGATGTGAAACCGCAAAAGTGCGTTGGATGGTTTCGGGATATGGCAGGGGGCTTGTGGTTGTCTGTACCGGCCTTTTCGCGGGTGAACCCGCTCCCACAGGTGCTATGCAGAATTCAGCATTTGCACAGTCCCGGTGGGAGCGGGTTCACCCGCGAAGAGGCCCGCACCAGCGCCGGAAATACTCGAGTGATCTCCATCAGTGATGTTTGCCACAGGTGCTACGCAGGGTTCAGCATTTGCACAGTCCCGGTGGGAGCGGGTTCACCCGCGAAGAGGCCCGCACCAGCGCCGAAAATACTCGAGTGATCTCCATCAGTGATGTTTGCCACAGGTGCTACGCAGGGTTCAGCATTTGCACAGTCCCTGTGGGAGCGGGTTCACCCGCGAAGAGGCCCGCACCAGCGCCGGAAATACTCGAGTGATCTCCGTCAGTGATGTTTGCCACAGGTGCTACGCAGGATTCAGCATTTGCACAGTCCCTGTGGGAGCGGGTTCACCCGCGAAGAGGCCCGCACCAGCGCCGA
>NZ_WJRS01000037.1:0-41974 GCF_028895205.1 Pseudomonas sp. ITEM 17296
TCCGGGCTTCAACACCGGCGGGCACCTGCAGTTGCACACCGGTCAATAGTCGCCTCCCACATTTTGAGCCAGATCACTAGAATAGAGCCCACGCATCCATTCAGAAGCTCGATATGCCCAACCCTGTCGAACCCGAAGCACTGGCCCAATTGCCGCTGGACGAACTCGTTGCTTGCCACGAATGCGACCTGTTGATGCGCAAACCCGTGCTGCAGCATGACGAAAAGGCCCAATGCCCGCGCTGCGGCTATGAGCTTTACGCCCACCGGCACAACGTGGTCAACCGTAGCCTAGCCCTGGTGCTCACCGCCCTCTTGCTGTTCGTGCCGGCCAATTTCCTGCCGATCATGCAGCTGCACCTGCTTGGCCAGACGTCCGACGATACGGTGTGGAGTGGCGTCTTAGGCCTCTACAACTCCGAAATGCGTGGCGTGGCCGTCGTGGTTTTCCTGTGCAGCATGGCCATTCCCCTGGCAAAACTGCTGTGCCAGTTAGCGGTGCTGCTGAGCATTCGCCTGGATGTAGGGCGCAGCTATGGCTTGTTGTGCTATCGCATCTATCACCATCTGCGCGACTGGGGCATGCTCGAGGTCTACTTCATGGGCGTGCTGGTTGCGATCGTCAAACTGGTAGACCTGGCCGAGTTGACCATCGGGTTGGGCCTATTCTGCTTCATCAGTTTGTTATTGATTCAGGTGTGGCTTGAAGTGGTGATGTCACCGCATCAGATCTGGAGTGCGCTTTCCGGGGAGGATCTCCATGCGGGCGATTGATGCAGGCATCCTTGTCTGCAATGAGTGTCACGAACTGAACAGGCAGGAGGCCGACAGCGCCTCGCAGACATGCACGCGCTGTGGCGCCATCGTGCATGGCCGTCGACCCAACAGCATCGTGCGTACCTGGGCGCTGTTGATTGCGGCTTCCATTCTGTACATCCCTGCCAATCTGTTGCCGATCATGACCGTCAGCACGCTCGGCCAGGGCAGCCCCGATACCATCATGTCGGGCGTCATCACCCTGCTCAAGCACGGCATGGTGCCCATTGCGGCGGTGGTCTTCATTGCCAGTATCCTGGTGCCCACCTTCAAGCTGGTGGGCATCGGCTTGCTGTTGTACTCCGTTCAACGCCGACAGCCGCTTTCTGCGCGCCAGCGGATCCTGATGTACCGCTTCATCGAATTCATCGGACGCTGGTCCATGCTCGATATTTTCGTCATCGCCATTCTGGTGGCGGTAGTGAATTTCGGCCGAATAGCCAGTGTCGAAGCCAACCTGGGTGCTGTCGCCTTTGCCACTGTGGTGATCCTGACGATGCTCGCTGCTTTAACTTTCGATCCCCGACTGATTTGGGATAACACGGAGTCGGATGACGACCATGAGTGACCTGCCTACGGCAAAAACCCGCCCAGCCTCGAACTGGTCGGCCATCTGGATTCTGCCGCTGATTGCGTTGATGATCGGCGGCTGGTTGGCATGGCAGGCGTATCGGGATGCGGGTGTAGAAATCGAAGTTCGTTTCACCACCGGTGAAGGGATCGTCGCCAACAAGACCGAAGTTATCTACAAGGGCATGCCGGTCGGGAAGGTGACGTCACTGGTGCTGGACGCCAAGGGCGACAACCAAGGGGTGATCGCCACCATTGAGATGAACAAGGCGGCAGAACCACACCTGACAACCGGTACGCGCTTCTGGCTGGTCAAGCCAAGCGTCAGCCTGGCGGGTATTTCCGGCCTGGAAACCTTGGTCTCGGGTAACTACATCGCCGTCAGCCCTGGCGAAGGGGAGAAGGCCAAGCGCTTTACCGCCTTGTCCACGGCGCCGCCCTTGTCCGACAGTGAGCCCGGTTTGCACCTGACGCTCAAGGCCGATCGATTGGGGTCGCTCAACCGCGACAGCCCGGTCTTCTACAAGCAGATTCAGGTCGGCCGGGTGAAGAGCTACCGGCTTTCCGATGATCAGGATACGGTCGAGGTCAAGGTATTCATCCAGCCCGCCTACGCCAGCCTGGTGCGCAAACATACGCGTTTCTGGAATGCCAGCGGCATCAGTATCGATGCCAGCCTGTCGGGCGTGAAGGTGCGCAGCGAGTCGCTCTCGAGCATCGTCGCCGGCGGTATTGCCTTTGCGACACCGGAATACCGCAAGGACAGCCCGCCGACCGACCCAAGCCTGCCGTTCCGCCTGTACGAAGACTTCGATGCTGCCCAGGCCGGTATCCGCATCAAGGTCAAGCTGAGTGACTACGAAGGCCTGCAGGCTGGCCGCACGCCGGTGATGTACAAAGGCATACAGGTCGGCTCGCTGAAAGCACTGAAGATGGAGGATAACCTCGGCAGCGCCATGGCCGAGCTCACCCTCGACCCGCTGACCGAGGACTACCTGGTCGAAGGGACGCAGTTCTGGGTGGTCAAACCGTCCATCTCGCTGGCGGGCATCACAGGCCTGGAGGCTTTGGTAAAAGGTAACTACATTGCCATTCGCCCCGGCGAGAAGGGCGCCAAGCCGCTGCGTGAGTTCGAGGCTCGGCCCAAGGCGCCGCCGTTGGACCTCAAGGCACCGGGCCTGCACATGGTGCTGTTCGCCGATACCCTGGGTTCGTTGGAAGTCGGTAGCCCGGTGATGTATCGCCAGGTGAAAGTGGGTAGCGTGCAGAGCTACCAGTTCGCCCACAACAGCAACCGCATCCTGATCGGTGTGCACATCGAGAAGGAGTACGAGAAGCTGGTCAACGGCTCGTCGCGCTTCTGGAATGTCAGTGGTATTACCCTGACCGGTGGGTTGTCGGGCATCAAGATCAAAAGTGAATCACTGCAAACGCTGATGGCGGGCGGTATCGCCTTCGACACGCCAAGGCCTGATGTGGCGCTCAAGCGTCATATTCCACGCTTCCGCCTGCATGACAGCGAGGAGGCGGTCAATCGTGCGGGTACCTTGATCACCATTCGTGTCGACCGTGCCGATGGCTTGAAGCCAGGCACGCCGATCCGCTTCCGTGGCCTGGACGTTGGCAGTATCGAAAGCGTCGACCTGACCGCAGACTTGCAGGCGGTGCTGTTGCGTGCACGTATTACCGAGGCGGCGGAGCGTATTGCCCGGGTCGGCACCCAGTTCTGGGTGGTAAAGCCTGCGCTGGGCCTGGTGCGCACTGAGAACCTCGACACCTTGATTGGTGGGCAATACCTGGAAGTGCAGCCGGCGGCCAAAGACAGAGGCACGCAGCGTGATTTCATTGCCCTGGCAGATGCCCCAGAGGTGGCTGGCCCTGAGGTCGGTTTGCCGTTGACGCTCAGTGCACCGCGGCGTGGCTCGATCAAGCCGGGTGTGCCGGTGACCTACCGTGAAGTTGCAGTCGGCAAGGTGACAGGCTTCGAGCTGGGCCAGAGCGCCGACCGCGTGCTGATCCATATCCTTATCGAGCCGCGCTATGCCGCATTGGTGCGCAGCGGCAGCCGCTTCTGGAACAGCAGTGGCTTTGGTTTCGATTGGGGGCTGTTGAGGGGCGCTACGGTGCGTACCGAGTCGCTGGAGACACTGATCGATGGCGGTATTGCCTTTGCCACCCCGGATGGCGAGCAGATGGGCAACCCGGCACGGCCGCAACAAACCTTTGCCCTGTTCGACAAGGCAGAGGATCAATGGCTGCAGTGGGCGCCGAAGATCCAGATAGCCAAGTGATGGATGCCAGGGCCGCACAATGCGGCCCTGGCTTTGTGTAGGAGTAGCCTTGTGCTGCGAAGAGGCCGGTGCAGGCACCCTTGATGTCAGGTGCTTGCACCGGCCTCTTCGCAGCACAAGGCTGCTCCTACACAAAGCCCGTGTAATGAAAAATCGCAGGCAACAAAAAACCGACCCTAGGGTCGGTTTTTTGACAAGCATGTCGCTTAGGCAGCTGCAGCTTCTTTCAGCGCCTTGATGTGGCCATTCAGACGGCCTTTGTGGCGAGCAGCTTTGTTCTTGTGGATGATGCCTTTATCGGCCATACGGTCGATTACAGGCACAGCCAGAACGTAAGCGGCTTGCGCTTTTTCAGCGTCTTTTGCGTCGATGGCTTTAACTACATTCTTGATGTAGGTGCGGACCATGGAACGCAGGCTGGCGTTGTGGCTGCGACGCTTCTCAGCCTGTTTTGCACGTTTCTTGGCGGAAGGTGTGTTGGCCACCGTCGAGCTCCTCGAAAGACTTTAGGTAAATAGCAAACAAAATAGGCCGCGAATCATGCCGATCAGTCGAACGGATGTCAAGGCCACCTGCAAGGTTCCGCCGAGCGGTGCGCCAACAAGAGGGAAAGATTCCTTTCTGCTGCGCGACCTGTAAACTCGGGAATTTTTGGCTCCCCTGCGAAGGCGCGGGAGTATCGCACATTCGAACGCTGTCTGCAGCGTCCTCTGTCTCTGACGTGAATCTTTTCGATGAATCTGCTCAAATCCCTGGCCGCAGTCAGCTCAATCACCATGATTTCCAGGGTGTTGGGCTTTGTGCGCGACACCATCCTGGCGCGTGTATTTGGTGCCGGCATCGCCACTGATGCCTTTTTCATCGCGTTCAAGCTGCCCAACCTGCTGCGGCGGATTTTTGCCGAGGGGGCGTTTTCGCAAGCGTTCGTGCCGATTCTGGCCGAATACAAGACCCAGCAGGGCGAGGAAGCGACCCGTACCTTTATTGCCTATGTCAGCGGCCTGTTGACCCTGGTCCTGGCCCTGGTCACGGCCGTTGGCATCCTCGCGGCGCCCTGGGTGGTGTGGGCGACAGCGCCTGGGTTCGTCGACAGCGCCGAAAAATACGCGCTCACCACCGACCTGTTGCGGGTGACCTTTCCTTATATATTGCTGATTTCGCTGTCGTCGCTGGCGGGGGCGATCCTCAATACCTGGAACCGATTCTCGGTCCCCGCATTTACCCCGACCCTGCTGAACGTGGCGATGATCTTCTTCGCCGTGGTGCTCACGCCGTATTTCGACCCGCCCATCATGGCGTTGGCCTGGGGTGTACTGGCCGGCGGCCTGGCGCAACTGCTGTACCAGCTGCCGGCACTGAAGAAGATCGGCATGCTCGTACTGCCACGCCTGAACCTGCGCGACACCGGTGTATGGCGCGTGCTCAAGCAGATGCTGCCGGCGATCCTCGGCGTTTCGGTCAGCCAGATATCGCTGATCATCAACACCATCTTCGCCTCGTTCCTGGTGGCCGGCTCGGTGTCGTGGATGTATTACGCCGATCGCCTGATGGAGCTGCCGTCCGGCGTGCTCGGCGTGGCCCTGGGCACCATCCTGCTGCCGACGTTGGCCAAGACCTACGCCAACAAGGACCGCGAAGAATACTCGCGCATCCTCGACTGGGGCCTGCGCCTGTGCTTCCTGCTGGTGTTGCCTTGCACACTGGCCATGGCCATTCTCGCCGAGCCGCTGACTGTGGCGCTGTTCCAGTACGGCAAGTTCAGCGCGTTCGATGCGGCCATGACCCAGCGTGCGTTGATGGCCTATTCTGTGGGCCTGTTGGCGATCATTCTGGTCAAGGTACTGGCACCAGGCTTCTATGCGCAGCAGAATATCCGGACACCCGTGAAGATCGCGGTGTTCACGCTGGTCTGCACTCAGCTGTTGAACCTGGTCCTGGTCGGCCCGCTTGCACATGCTGGCCTGGCCCTGGCGATCAGCCTGGGTGCCTGCCTCAATGCTGGCCTGCTGTTCTGGAAGCTGCGCAGCCAAGGGCTGTTCGAGCCGCAAGCGGGTTGGGCACGCTTCCTGTTCAAGCTGGTATTGGCAGTTACATTGATGTCGGCGGTATTGCTGGCGGGCATGCACGTCATGCCGGCCTGGGAGCAGGGCGGCATGCTCGAGCGCTTCGTGCGTCTCGGGGCGCTGATCCTGGCGGGCATCGTGACGTATTTCGGCTGCCTGTACCTGTGCGGCTTCCGGCCTCGGCATTTTGCCCGCAAGGCCCTGCACTGAGGCCTAGCGCACGTCAGGCGTCGGTTTTTCGCATTCCACGCCACCCCTGGGCGCTGCTGCCTGTCACCGGCGCCCGGGTGTGGTTATAATCGGCCACTTTATGAGCAAGAAGCGCGTTATGCAGCTGGTTCGAGGTCTTCACAACCTGCGCCCCGAGCACCGGGGCTGTGTCGCCACCATTGGCAACTTCGACGGGGTTCACCGCGGCCACCAGGCAATCCTGGCGCGTCTGCGCGAGCGCGGCCAAGCACTTGGCCTGCCGACCTGCGTGGTGATCTTCGAGCCACAGCCGCGCGAATACTTTGCCCCCGATACTGCCCCGGCGCGTCTGGCTCGGCTGCGCGACAAGGTCGAGCTGCTGGCCGCCGAAGGCATCGACCGCGTGCTGTGCCTGGCATTCAACCAGCGCCTGAGCAAGCTCAGCGCCGATGAGTTCGTCAAGGCCATCCTGGTCGACGGCCTGGGCGTGCGGCACCTTGAAGTGGGCGACGACTTCCGCTTTGGCTGCGACCGCGCAGGCGATTTTGCCTTCCTGGTCGAGGCCGGCGACAAGTACGGGTTCACCGTCGAAGCCGCCAACACGGTTATCCAAGATGGGTTGCGGGTCAGCAGCACCGAAGTGCGCAAGGCGTTGTCCGAAGGCGACTTCGAACTGGCCGAGCACCTGCTGGGCCGCCCGTACCGCATCACTGGCCGGGTCTTGCACGGCCAAAAACTCGCGCGCCAACTTGGCACGCCCACCGCCAACATCCAGCTCAAGCGCCGCCGCGTGCCGTTGTCCGGGGTTTACCTGGCCAGCATCGAAATCGACGGCAAGGCCTGGCCGGGTGTCGGCAATATCGGCGTGCGCCCCACCGTTGCTGGTGATGGGCGCCCGCACCTGGAGATTCATCTTCTGGATTATGCCGGCGACCTGTATGGCCGGCGTCTGACGGTGGAGTTCCACCACAAGCTGCGTGAAGAGCAGCGATTCGCCTCCCTTGAGGCGCTGAAGTCGGCGATCGACGCGGACATCGCCGCCGCACGTGCACATTGGCACGCTCAACCGCTAACGAAGAGCCTGAAATGACCGACTACAAAGCCACGCTAAACCTTCCGGACACCGCCTTCCCGATGAAGGCCGGCCTGCCTCAGCGCGAACCGCAGATTCTGCAGCGCTGGGACAGCATTGGCCTGTACCAGAAGCTGCGCGAAATTGGCAAGGATCGTCCGAAGTTCGTCCTGCACGACGGCCCGCCCTATGCCAACGGCAAGATCCACATCGGTCATGCGCTGAACAAGATCCTCAAGGACATGATCGTCCGTTCCAAGACCCTGGCGGGCTTTGACGCGCCCTACGTGCCGGGCTGGGACTGCCATGGCCTGCCGATCGAACACAAGGTCGAAGTCACCCACGGTAAGCACCTGTCCGCCGACCGCACCCGCGAGCTGTGCCGCGAGTACGCCGCCGAGCAGATCGAAGGGCAGAAGACCGAGTTCATCCGCCTGGGTGTGCTGGGCGACTGGGACAACCCTTACAAGACCATGAACTTCGCCAACGAGGCCGGTGAAATCCGTGCCCTGGCCGAGATGGTCAAGCAAGGTTTCGTGTTCAAGGGCCTCAAGCCTGTGAACTGGTGCTTCGATTGCGGTTCGGCACTGGCCGAAGCCGAAGTCGAATACGCCGACAAGAAGTCGCAGACCATCGACGTGGCCTTCCCGGTCGCCGACGCCGACAAGCTGGCCGCCGCCTTTGGCCTGGCCTCGCTGGCCAAGCCTGCCGCCATCGTGATCTGGACCACCACCCCGTGGACCATCCCTGCCAACCAGGCGCTGAACATCCACCCGGAGTTCAAGTACGCCCTGGTCGACACTGGCGAGCGCCTGCTGGTGCTGGCTGAAGAGCTGGTCGAGTCGTGCCTCAAGCGTTACAACCTGGAAGGCTCGGTGGTTGCGACCGCCCAAGGCTCGGCCCTGGAGCTGATCAACTTCCGCCACCCGTTCTACGACCGCCTGTCGCCACTCTACCTGGCTGACTACGTCGAGCTGGGCGCCGGTACTGGTGTGGTCCACTCCGCACCTGCCTACGGTGAAGACGACTTCGTCACCTGCAAGCGCTATGGCATGGTCAACGACGACATCCTCACGCCGGTGCAAAGCAACGGCGTGTATGTCGAGTCGCTGGAGTTCTTTGGCGGCCAGTTCATCTGGAAGGCCAACCCGGCCATCGTCGAGAAGCTGGGCGAAGTCGGTGCGCTGATGCACTCCGAAACCATCAGCCACAGCTACATGCACTGCTGGCGCCACAAAACCCCGCTGATCTACCGCGCCACCGCGCAGTGGTTCGTCGGCATGGACAAGCAGCCAACCACCGGCGAGCCGCTGCGTGAGCGCGCGCTCAAGGCCATCGAAGAAACCAAGTTCGTCCCGGCCTGGGGCCAGGCGCGCCTGCACTCGATGATCGCCAATCGACCGGACTGGTGCATCTCGCGTCAGCGCAACTGGGGTGTGCCGATCCCGTTCTTCCTGCACAAGCAGACCGGCGAGCTGCACCCGCGTACCGTCGAGCTGATGGAAACCGTGGCCAAGCGCGTCGAGCAAGAAGGCATCGAGGCCTGGTTCAAGCTGGACGCCGCCGAACTGCTCGGTGACGAAGCCGGCCAGTACGACAAGATCACCGACACCCTGGACGTGTGGTTCGACTCCGGCACCACCCACTGGCACGTGCTGCGTGGCTCGCACGACATCGGCCACGCTACCGGCCCGGTCGCCGACCTGTACCTGGAAGGCTCCGACCAGCACCGCGGCTGGTTCCACTCGTCCTTGCTGACCGGTTGCGCCATCGACAACCACGCGCCGTACCGCGAGTTGCTGACCCACGGCTTCACCGTGGACGAGAACGGCCGCAAGATGTCCAAGTCGCTGGGCAACACCATCGAGCCGGAAAAGGTCAACAACACCCTGGGTGCCGACATCCTGCGCCTGTGGGTTTCGGCCACCGACTACTCCGGTGAGATGGCGGTTTCCGAGCAGATCCTGCAGCGTAGCGCCGACGCCTACCGCCGTATCCGCAACACCGCGCGCTTCCTGCTGTCCAACCTGTCGGGCTTCGACCCGTCCCGCGACCTGCTGGCCCCAGAGGACATGCTGGCCCTGGACCGTTGGGCAGTGGACCGCACGCTGCTGCTGCAGCGCGAGCTGGAAGAGCACTACAGCGAGTACCGCTTCTGGAACGTCTACTCGAAGATCCACAACTTCTGCGTGCAGGAGCTGGGTGGCTTCTACCTCGACATCATCAAGGACCGCCAGTACACCACCGGCGCCAACAGTGTCGCGCGCCGTTCGTGCCAGTCTGCGCTGTACCACATCAGCGAAGCACTGGTGCGCTGGATCGCGCCGATCCTGGCCTTCACCGCCGACGAAATCTGGCAGTACCTGCCGGGCGAGCGCAACGAGTCGGTGATGCTAAACGGCTGGTACCAGGGCCTGAGCGAGCTGCCGGCAGGCACCGAGCTTGACCGTGCCTATTGGGACCGCGTCATGGCGGTCAAGGCATCGGTCAACAAGGAGCTGGAAAATCAGCGTACCGCCAAGGTCATCGGTGGCAACCTGCAAGCCGAAGTTACCCTGTACGCCGAAGAAGGCCTGAGCGCCGACCTGAGCAAGCTGGGCGACGAACTGCGCTTCGTGCTGATCACCTCAGCTGCCAGCGTGGTGCCGTTCGTGCAGGCACCGGCGGATGCCGTGGCGACCGAAGTCGAAGGCCTCAAGCTGAAAGTGGTCAAGTCCGGCCACGCCAAGTGCGGCCGCTGCTGGCACTTCCGCGCCGACGTTGGCAGCCACCCGGAGCACCCGGAAATCTGCAGCCGTTGCGTCGACAACCTGAGCGGTTCGGGCGAGGTGCGCCACTATGCCTAACCCTGTTGCGGGGCGCTTCGGGCGCCTTGCCTGGCTCTGGCTGAGCCTGGTGGTCCTGGTCCTTGACCAGGTCACCAAGGTCTATTTCGAAGGCAAGTTGAGCCTGTACCAGCAGATCGTGGTCATTCCTGACTACTTCAGCTGGACCCTGGCCTACAACACCGGGGCGGCGTTCAGCTTCCTCGCCGACAGCTCCGGCTGGCAGCGTTGGCTGTTCGCCCTGATCGCCCTGGTGGTCAGTGCGGTGCTGGTGGTCTGGCTCAAGCGCCTGGGGCGCAGCGAGACCTGGCTGGCCGTCGCCTTGGCATTGGTGCTGGGTGGTGCGCTGGGTAACCTGTATGACCGCATCGTGCTTGGCCACGTGGTCGACTTCATCCTGGTGCACTGGCAGAACCGCCATTATTTCCCGGCCTTCAACCTGGCCGACAGTGCCATCACCGTTGGTGCGGTGATGCTGGCGCTGGATATGTTCAAGAGCAAGAAGTCCGAGGAGCCTGTCCATGACTGACACCCGTATTGGCCAGAACACCGAAGTCACCTTGCACTTCGCCCTGCACCTTGAAAACGGCGACACGGTCGACAGCACGTTCGACAAGTCGCCCGCCATGTTCAAGGTAGGTGACGGCAACCTGCTGCCCGGTTTCGAAGCCGCGCTGTTCGGCTTCAAGGCCGGCGACAAGCGCACCGTCACCGTGGCCCCGGAGAACGCCTTCGGCCAACCGAACCCGCAGAATGTGCAAGTGATGCCGCGCTCGCAGTTCACCGACATGGAGTTGTCCGAAGGCCTGCTGGTGATCTTCAACGACGCCGCCAACGCCGAGCTGCCGGGCGTGGTCAAAGCCTTCGATGACGCGCAGGTGACCATCGACTTCAATCACCCACTGGCTGGCAAGACCCTGAGCTTCGAGGTGGAGATCCTCGATGTGAAGGCCTTGTAAGCCTGGAGCCGAGCATGCAAATCAAACTCGCCAACCCTCGCGGCTTTTGCGCGGGGGTCGACCGGGCGATCGAGATCGTCAACCGTGCCCTGGAAGTCTTCGGCCCGCCGATTTACGTACGCCACGAAGTGGTGCACAACAAGTTCGTGGTCGAAGACCTGCGCAACCGCGGTGCCATCTTCGTCGAAGAGCTGGAGCAGGTGCCTGACGACGTCATCGTCATCTTCAGCGCCCATGGCGTTTCCCAGGCCGTGCGCCAGGAAGCGGCCGGGCGTGGCCTGAAGGTGTTCGATGCCACGTGCCCCCTGGTCACCAAGGTGCACATCGAGGTGGCCAAGTACAGCCGCGACGGCCGTGAGTGCATTCTCATCGGCCACGCCGGGCACCCGGAAGTGGAAGGCACCATGGGGCAGTACGACGCCAGCAACGGCGGCGCCATCTACCTCGTCGAAGACGAGGAGGATGTTGCCAAGCTGCAGGTGCGCGACCCGGACCACCTGGCCTTCGTGACCCAGACCACGCTGTCGATGGATGACACCAGCCGTGTCATCGATGCCCTGCGTGCGCGCTTCCCGAACATCGGTGGCCCGCGCAAGGATGACATCTGCTACGCCACCCAGAACCGCCAGGATGCAGTCAAGCAACTGGCCGACGAATGTGACGTGGTCCTGGTGGTCGGCAGCCCGAACAGCTCCAACTCCAACCGCCTGCGTGAGCTGGCCGAGCGCATGGGCACCCCGGCCTACCTGATCGATGGTGCCGAGGACCTGCAGCGCAGCTGGTTTGGCGACGCCGCCCGCATCGGCATCACGGCGGGTGCTTCTGCCCCAGAGGTGCTGGTGCGTGGTGTGATCGAGCAGCTCAAGGCGTGGGGCGCTTCTGGCGCCGAAGAGCTCGATGGGCGTGAAGAGAACATCACGTTCTCGATGCCCAAAGAGCTGCGGGTTCGTTCGCTGATCTGATCAAGAGCGTGCGCACAGAGAGCCCCGCTCGGGCTCACCTGTGCGCACGCTGATTCTGCCGCTGGTCGACAGCACGACGTGATGCTGGCCGGTGGGGGAGGCGCGTTCGCAGATCTCCAGTGTTGAATTGCTACGCCCCAGCGGAACACCTACTGCACTGAACCTCACCTGCCCCGGGGTGTTGTGAGCAATTCTCAGCGGCCGCGACAAGCGGTGTTCACGCAGCACCTGCTGATTGTGTTCAAGCACCACACGCCAACCCTTACCCCAATCGCTTTCCATCGGCTGCACCAGCACTGTCTGGCCTTGCAGCAAGGCGTGGCTGCGCGCGCTGCGCAGTGCCTGCGCCAGGTCCCGCGCTGCGGCTGCGCTATGTAAGTCATCAGAAAGCCCGGTGTAGGCCGGCATCCCCAGCTGTGTCAGAACGGCCGCCATGGCCAGCGCCAACATCATTTGTATCAGTGTTGCACCCTGTTGCCGCACCGTGCATTTCTCCCTGGACGTGCTTCGCTTCAGCTTCAACGTCGCAGGGCAATTGATCCAGTCGCCCAGTGATTAAACAGCTGCAGGAAAAGTCGCAGGGGGCGCAGGGATGCGAACGATGGAAGGGGGCATGACGCTTCTCGAGGTACTGCTGGCCATGGTGGTCGTGGCGGTGGGCCTGTTTGCCGCTGCTGCGCTGCAGGTGCGCGCACTGCAGGCAACCGACAGCGCACGGCACGACGCGCAGGCCGCCTTGTTGAAACACACGCAGCTAGAGCGGAGCAGGGCAGCTGATGCGCGGAAGGTGCAGCGTTGAAGCGCGCACAAGGCGGCTTCAGCCTGCTTGAAGGGGTACTGGCGCTCGCCATCGGTTTGGGGCTGCTGGCGGCGGCTAGCCAGCTGTTCGTGTCTGCCCATGAAACCTGGCGGCTGCAAGGTGTGGCCGCACGCCTGCAGGATGATGCCCGGCTGGCCTTGCAGCGCATGGCCCAGGATATTCGCATGGCCGGCATGTTCGGTTGCCTGCGCTTGCAGCCCGGCGATTTCAACGACCCGGAAGCACTTCAGGCATTCGCCCGACCGCTGCACGTGAGCCCCACCAGCCTGAGCCTGGTGGTCGCCGAGCTGCCAGGGCATAGCGGTGCTCCAGGTTGGACGCTGCTGACCAACTGCACCGACGAGGCCCACGTGTACAAGGGGCGAGCTGAAAGCAGCGGTCAGCTGTTGGCGTTCCCTATCAGCCGGCACGTGTATGCGCTGGAAGACGGTACGTTGAAGTTCCGGCGACGAGGTACTCCGCAACCGTTGGTCGACCATGTGCGCGAGATGCGCGTGGCGTTCGTCGAAACACCGCAGGGCGGGCGGGTAGATGTGCACCTGACCCTGTACGAGCCCACCCTGCGCATCGAACAGCAGCATGCGCTGAGTGTGGCGCTGCGTAACCCGGTGCCCGAACTGTGAAGCGCCAACGCGGCGTGGTGTTGCTGTTGGCGCTGGTGCTGAGCTTGCTGCTTGGTCTGATCGCGGCCTCGGCGCTGCGAGATGCGCTGGTTGAAACACGCATGGCCGGCTACTGGCGTGATGGGCTCAAGGCACTTGAGGAAGCCGAACAGACACTGCTGCTGGCTGTTGACCAGCTAACGCTGGTTACGCCCCCGCTGTGCAAGCCCTGCCAGCCGCCACAACGCCCGCACGACTTGCAAGGCAGCTGGCAGCGCATCGAAAGCGGCTATTTTCAGGTGCAAAACCTTGGCACAAGCGACCGCGTCGCACACTTGCCCGAGGGCCAACAGGCCACCTTGTTCAGGGTGACTGCCGTCAGCCGACAGGTCGAGTCGCGCCATGTACTTGAAGCGGTGTATGCCCTGTCAGGTGATGAGGTGCGGCGCATCCTCTGGCGACAACGATTGGGGGAACCTTGACATGCAGCAAGGCCTGACCCTGATCGAATTGTTGATTGTCGTGGCCGTGACCGGCATTCTGGCAGCCATTGCCTACCCCAGTTACAGCGACCAGCTTCGGCGAGCCGCACGCAGTGAAGTGGTTGGCCTGCTGCATGACGCTGCCTTGCGCCTGGAGCGCCACCGCGTGCGCACGGGCCAATACGCCGAAGGCGAGCTGGCCTTGCCCACTGCCAACCGTCATTACAGCCTGCAGGCCCAGCGCAGCAGCGATACCTTTACGCTGAGCGCAAGGCGGCTGCCGAATGGCCTGATGGCCGATGACCGCTGTGGTGATTTTCAGCTCGACCAAAGCGGCGTGCAGAGCAACCCGGGCAGCCTGGAAGGCCGCGAGCGATGCTGGGGAAGCTGAAGAATGAATGATGCCCGGCGCATCGCGGTTTTACTTCAGGTGTTTGGATCGACAGATGAGCAAGCAAGTAGTGGTGGTCGGCGGCGGGGTTATCGGCCTGCTGACGGCATTCAACCTGGCGGCGAGCGTCGGGCAGGTCGTGGTCTGCGATCAGGGGGAGGTCGGCCGCGAGTCGTCCTGGGCCGGCGGCGGTATCGTCTCGCCGCTGTACCCATGGCGCTACAGCCCGGCGGTAACCGCTTTGGCGCATTGGTCCCAGGATTTTTATCCACAACTGGGCGAGCACCTGTTCGCTACCACGGGCATTGATCCGCAAGTCCATACTACTGGGTTGTATTGGTTGGACCTGGATGATGAAGCCGAGGCATTGGCCTGGGCCGAGCGCGAGCGACGCCCGCTCAGTGCTGTGGATATCTCGGCGGCCTATGACGCCGTACCGGTGCTGGGCCCTGGCTTCAAGCGCGCCATTTACATGGCGGGTGTGGCCAACGTGCGTAATCCACGCTTGGTGAAGTCGCTCAAGGCAGCATTGCTGGCGCTACCAAACGTGAGCTTGCGTGAGCACTGCCAGGTGACAGGCTTCCGGCATGAGTGTGAGCGCGTTACCGGTGTGCAGACGGCGGATGGCGTGATCAATGCCGATGAAGTGGTACTGAGCGCAGGCGCGTGGAGCGGCGACCTGCTGCGCACGCTGGGCCTGGAACTGCCGGTAGAGCCGGTGAAGGGCCAGATGATCCTGTTCAAGTGTGCCGAGGACTTTTTGCCGAGCATGGTGCTGGCCAAGGGGCGCTACGCCATTCCGCGCCGTGACGGGCATATTCTGGTGGGCAGTACGCTGGAGCATGCTGGTTACGACAAAACCCCGACCGAGCAGGCGCTGGAAAGCCTCAAGGCTTCGGCGGTCGAGTTGCTGCCGGAACTGGCAGAGGCCACGGTGGTGGGGCATTGGGCAGGGCTGCGGCCGGGGTCGCCGGAAGGTATTCCGTATATCGGGCCGGTGCCTGGGCATGATGGGTTGTGGCTCAATTGCGGGCATTACCGCAATGGGCTGGTGCTGGCGCCCGCGTCTTGCCAGCTGTTCGTCGATTTGCTGACCGGAGCTGAGCCGATCATCGACCCGGCGCCGTATGCGCCCGCAGGGCGCTTGGGCTGAGAGTGCCGGGCTCGCTTTGCGGGCCTTTCGCGACACAAGGCCGCTCCTACAGGCGATGACGCTGTTCTGTAGGAGCGGCCTCGCGTCGCGATTGGGGCGCGCAGCGCCCCCATTCAGCGAATCCCGCCTCAGCGCGATTGCCCAGGCCCCTGCTCAAGGTGCGCCTGGCTGCAGTACCACTCCTTGCCCAGCTGCAACGCCCGGTCATTGGGCAGGTGCACGCCACAATGGGCGCAGCGCACCATCTTCAGCGGGTCGTCGAGTTTGGGCTCAGGGTGGGATTGCTGGCTGATCTTGAACTTGCGCCACAGCCAGAACGCGGCGGCGATCAGGGCGATCCAGAAAAGTAGGCGAACCATGGTGTCCAGCTTGTCGAATGAAGAAGCCGACAGTCTAGGACGCAGCCAATAAAAAAGGGAGGCCCAAGGCCTCCCTTTCTTGTGTTGCGATCAATCAGTCGAACAGACCAAAGGTCATGTAGCTGAACCACGAACGGTCCTGCTCGGCTTCTTTCGGGCCGGGCGGCAGAATCACGTCGCCGTTTTCGTCTTTCGGCAGCAGCTCTTGCGGCATCTCGGAGCGCGCGTCCTGGAACTGCTTGACCACGTCCTGGTTGGCGCGGGTTTCGCCCGGCGGCAGCGGGGCGTCGGTTTCGATCAGGCCCAGGGTCGCCTTGGACAGCCAGCCACGGCCGTCAGACTCGGTCTGCTTGGGCTGGAACTCGCCATCGACCAGGCTCGGGTGGTCAGGGTAGTTGAGCTTGAGGGTTTCCAGGCTGGTGGCAGCCAGTTCGTCCAGGTGCATCTTCTGGTACGCCTCGACCATGATTGCCAGGCCGTCACCGACCGATGGCGTTTCCTGGAAGTTCTCGACCACGTAGCGGCCACGGTTGGCGGCAGCCACATAAGCCTGGCGGCCCAGGTAGTAGTCGGCCACGTGGATCTCGTAGGAGGCCAGCAGGTTGCGCAGGTAGATCATGCGCTGCTTGGCGTCCGGCGCGTAGCGGCTGTTCGGGAAGCGGCTGGTCAGCTGGGCGAACTCGTTGTACGAGTCACGGGCGGCACCCGGGTCACGTTTGGTCATGTCCAGCGGCAGGAAGCGCGCCAGCAGGCCACGGTCCTGGTCGAACGACGTCAGGCCCTTGAGGTAGTAGGCGTAGTCGACGTTCGGGTGCTGCGGGTGCAGGCGGATGAAACGCTCGGCGGCGGACTTGGCGGCCTCCGGCTCGGTGTTCTTGTAGTTGGCGTAGATCAGTTCGAGCTGCGCCTGGTCGGCGTAACGGCCGAACGGGTAACGCGACTCCAGGGCCTTGAGCTTGTTCACGGCGCTGGTGTAGCTGGAATTGTCCAGGTCAGCCTGGGCCTGCTGGTACAGCTCGGCTTCGCTGAGGTTCTCGTCAATGACTTCCTTGTTAGAGGAACAGGCCGCGGTAAGCCCGAGGATGGCGATCAGCAGCAGGTGTTTCACTTGCATGGCGGCTTGCGTCCCTTTGACGGCCGCTGTCTTGGGCGGTGCCGTCCTGTTATGATGAGCGCCCCGGCCAACCCCGGGACAAAAGAAGCCGTATTTAACCACAAGCTCGCAGCCGAAACCAAAGGCTGTGCGCCCGCCGAATCGAGCATGTCCGAGATCATTCAACTTAGCGCAGAGGTACCGTCCGATCTGGGCGGTCAACGCCTCGACCAGGTCGCCGCCCAATTGTTCGCCGAGTACTCGCGTTCGCGGCTTACTACGTGGATCAAAGAGGGCCGCCTGACGGTCGATGGTGCCGTCGTGCGCCCTCGAGACACCGTCTATGGTGGCTCTTTGCTTGCCCTACAGGCCGAACAAGAGGCCCAGGGCGAGTGGATCGCAGAAGACATCGAGCTGGATATCGTCTACGAAGACGACCATATCATGGTGATCAACAAGCCTGCCGGGCTGGTTGTGCACCCGGCCGCCGGCCATGCCAGCGGTACCCTGCTCAATGCCTTGCTGCACCACGTGCCAGACATCATCAACGTGCCGCGCGCCGGTATCGTCCACCGTCTGGACAAGGACACCACCGGTCTGATGGTGGTGGCCAAGACCCTGCAGGCGCAGACCCGGCTGGTCGAGCAAATGCAAAGCCGCAAGGTCAGCCGCATCTATGAGTGCATCGTGATTGGTGTGGTGACCTCCGGCGGCAAGATCGACGCCCCGATCGGTCGCCACGGCGGCATGCGCCAGCGCATGGCGGTAACCGACGGCGGCAAGCCGGCGGTCAGCCACTACCGTGTGCTCAAGCGCTTCCGCTCCCACACTCACGTGCGGGTCAAGCTGGAAACCGGCCGTACCCACCAGATCCGTGTGCACATGGCCCATGTGGGCTTTCCACTGGTCGGCGACCAGACGTACGGTGGGCGCTTCCGCATTCCGCCGGCTGCCAGCCCAACCATGGTCGAGGCGGTCAAGACCTTCCCGCGTCAGGCGCTGCATGCGCGTTTCCTCGCGCTGGCCCACCCGATTACCGGTGAAATCATGAAGTGGGAATCGCCGTTGCCTGATGATTTCCTCTGGTTGCTGACACTGCTGAACGAAGACCGCGAGAGCTTTATCGGATGAACGGTCTGACGCAGGCGCTGCTGTTTCCTGACTGGCCGGCCCCGGCCTCGGTTCGCGCTTGTGTCACTACGCGTCAGGGCGGCGTCAGCCTGCCGCCCTATGAAGCGTTCAACCTGGGTGATCACGTGGGTGATGACCCTGTCGCAGTCGCCGAAAACCGCCGCCGTCTGAGCGATGAATTTGCTATCCAGCCTGCCTGGCTCAAGCAAGTGCATGGCTTGGTGGTGGCGGATGCCGACCCGGCCGTGGTGGCCGAGGCCGACGCCAGCTGGACTGATCAGCCCGGTATCGCCTGCACCGTAATGACTGCCGATTGCCTGCCCGCACTGTTCTGTGACCGTGCGGGTACCCGCGTGGCTGCAGCCCATGCTGGCTGGCGCGGGTTGGCGGGCGGGGTACTGGAAGCGACCCTCGACCGTTTGGCCCTGCCGCCTGAAGACGTGCTGGTGTGGCTGGGCCCGGCCATTGGCCCGCAGGCCTTCGAAGTGGGGCTGGAAGTGCGCGATGCCTTTACTGCCGTGCACCCGGAGGCTGCCAAGGCCTTTGTCGACGGTGAGCGGCCGGGCAAGCTGATGGCCGACATCTATGCGCTGGCGCGTATTCGCCTGGCGGCGCGTGGCGTGACAGCGGTGTATGGCGGTGGTTTCTGCACGGTCAGCGACTCACGGTTCTTCTCGTATCGCCGCACGCCCCAAGGTGGGCGGTTTGCCTCGTTGGTCTGGCTAGCCCCTCGCTGACGTATCACGCCTCTACGCGGGCAAGCCCTCAACGCAGCCACCACTAATCCATCAGGTTGACTTCGGTCAACCCCGCTACGCTTGAATCTTCCAGAATCACCCATATCTATTGGTCATCTCTGGCAGGTTTCTTCATTAAAGGCGCTGTCCATCGCTCCGACCTGCCCTAACAGGAAGGTACTCCCATGCGAATAGACCGTTTGACCAGCAAGCTTCAATTAGCAATATCCGACGCTCAGTCCCTCGCCGTAGGCATGGACCACCCTGCCATCGAGCCCCTGCACCTGGTGCAGGCCCTGATCGAACAGCAGGGCGGGTCGATCAAGCCGCTGCTGATGCAGGTCGGCTTCGACATCAACAGCCTGCGTCAGGCACTGGTGAAAGAACTCGACCAACTGCCGAAAATCCAGAACCCCACGGGCGACGTGAACATGTCCCAGGACCTGGCGCGCCTGCTCAACCAGGCCGACCGCCTGGCCCAGCAAAAGGGCGACCAGTTCATCTCCAGCGAGCTGGTGCTGTTGGCCGCCATGGACGAGAACAGCAAGCTCGGCAAGCTGCTGTTGAGCCAGGGCGTGACCAAGAAGGCCCTGGAAAACGCCATCAATAACCTGCGTGGCGGCGCGGCAGTCAACGACGCCAACGCCGAAGAGTCGCGCCAGGCTCTGGACAAGTACACGGTCGACCTGACCAAGCGTGCCGAAGAGGGCAAGCTGGACCCGGTGATCGGCCGCGACGACGAAATCCGCCGTACCGTGCAGGTGCTGCAACGGCGTACCAAGAACAACCCGGTGCTGATCGGTGAGCCTGGCGTGGGTAAAACCGCCATCGCCGAAGGCCTGGCCCAGCGCATCATCAACGGCGAAGTGCCCGATGGCCTCAAAGGCAAGCGCCTGCTGGCGCTGGACATGGGGGCGCTGATCGCCGGTGCCAAGTACCGCGGCGAGTTCGAAGAGCGCCTGAAGTCGCTGCTTAACGAGCTGTCCAAACAGGAAGGCCAGATCATCCTGTTCATCGACGAACTGCACACCATGGTCGGCGCCGGTAAAGGCGAGGGCGCCATGGACGCGGGCAACATGCTCAAACCGGCCCTGGCCCGTGGCGAGCTGCATTGCGTTGGCGCCACCACGCTCAACGAGTACCGCCAGTACATCGAAAAGGACGCCGCCCTGGAGCGTCGCTTCCAGAAGGTACTGGTAGAAGAGCCGAGCGAGGAAGACACCATTGCCATCCTGCGCGGCCTGAAAGAACGCTACGAAGTGCACCACAAGGTGGCCATCACCGACGGCGCGATCATTGCGGCGGCCAAGCTCAGCCATCGCTACATCACAGACCGCCAGCTGCCGGACAAAGCCATCGACCTGATCGACGAAGCGGCCAGCCGCATTCGCATGGAGATCGACTCCAAGCCTGAAGTGCTCGACCGTCTGGACCGTCGTCTGATTCAGCTGAAGGTGGAATCCCAGGCGCTGAAGAAAGAAGAAGACGAAGCCGCGAAAAAACGCCTGGAAAAACTGCACGAGGAAATCGAGCGGCTGGAGCGTGAGTATTCCGACCTCGAAGAGATCTGGGCCTCCGAGAAAGCTGAAGTGCAAGGCTCGGCGCAGATCCAGCAAAAGATCGAGCAGGCTCGCCAAGAGCTTGAAAGCGCCCGTCGTAAAGGCGACCTGAGCCGCATGGCCGAGCTGCAGTACGGGGTGATCCCGGACCTGGAGCGCAGCCTGCAGATGGTCGACCAGCACGGCAAGTCGGAAAACCAGCTGCTGCGTAACAAGGTCACCGAGGAAGAAATTGCAGAAGTGGTGTCCAAGTGGACCGGCATCCCGGTTGCCAAGATGCTCGAAGGCGAGCGCGAAAAGCTGCTGAAGATGGAAGAACTGCTGCACCAGCGCGTGATCGGTCAGCACGAAGCCGTTACCGCCGTGGCCAACGCAGTACGTCGCTCCCGCGCCGGGTTGTCCGACCCGAACCGGCCAAGTGGGTCGTTCATGTTCCTCGGCCCGACCGGGGTGGGTAAGACCGAGCTGTGCAAGGCCCTGGCCGAGTTCCTGTTCGACACGGAAGAGGCGATGGTGCGCATCGACATGTCCGAGTTCATGGAGAAACATTCCGTGGCTCGTCTGATCGGCGCTCCACCAGGCTATGTAGGGTACGAGGAGGGCGGTTACCTGACCGAAGCGGTACGGCGCAAGCCTTATTCGGTGGTGCTGCTCGACGAGGTGGAGAAGGCGCACCCGGATGTGTTCAACGTGTTGCTGCAGGTGCTTGAGGATGGCCGGCTGACGGACAGCCACGGCCGTACTGTGGACTTCCGCAACACCGTGATCGTGATGACCTCCAACCTGGGCTCTGCACAGATCCAGGAACTGGTCGGTGACCGTGAGGCGCAGCGTGCTGCGGTGATGGACGCGGTGGGTTCGCACTTCCGTCCGGAGTTCATCAACCGGATCGACGAAGTGGTGGTATTCGAGCCCCTGGGCCGCGACCAGATCGCCGGCATCACCGAAATCCAGCTGGGCCGCCTGCGCAGCCGTCTGCTGGAACGTGAACTGTCGCTCAGCCTGAGCCCTGAGGCGTTGGACAAGCTGATCGCAGTGGGTTACGACCCGGTGTATGGCGCACGGCCACTGAAGCGTGCGATCCAGCGCTGGATCGAAAACCCGCTGGCGCAGTTGATCCTCTCTGGCAAATTCCTGCCAGGGTCGGCGATTACTGCCAAGGTGGAAGGCGACGAAATCGTCTTTGCCTGATCCAGCTGAAAAAAATAGCCCCGCACCTGCGGGGCTTTTTTATGCCCCTGATGCCACTGCAGGAGCGGGCTTGCCCGCGAAGAGGCCCGGCAAACACCGTAAAATCGGGGCCTCGCCGGTTTTTTTGATAACTTGCTGAAAATTTTGAAATTTCTGCTTGCATCTAAAATCGAGTGCCCCTAATATACGCCGCGTTGTCAGGCACTAAGCGAATCACCAGGAACATCGGTGTTAGCAAAACAACTTAGAAATCAGTAAGTTGAATGAAAAAAAGTGGTTGACAAGCAAAACGAAGAATGTAGAATAGCCGGCCTCAGCAGCGACAAAGCGAAAGCAGAGAAGCTGAAGAGATCGAAGCTAACACAGACTTCGAAGTAGTAAAGATGTACCGAAGTTCAGTTCCGCGATAGCTCAGTCGGTAGAGCAAATGACTGTTAATCATTGGGTCCCTGGTTCGAGTCCAGGTCGCGGAGCCAATCTCGGGGTGTAGCGCAGTCCGGTAGCGCGCCTGCTTTGGGAGCAGGATGTCAGGAGTTCGAATCCCCTCACCCCGACCATTTTCAGGGTCGTTAGCTCAGTTGGTAGAGCAGTTGGCTTTTAACCAATTGGTCGTAGGTTCGAATCCTACACGACCCACCATGTAAAAAGGGCATCTCGACTGAGATGCCCTTTTTCTTTTGCCTCGAATTTAACCCACGAAAAAAGCACCCGTTAAGATTTCTGTTTAAGCGGGGCCCTTTAAGAGCAACTGTCTTGCGCAATTTCTAAAAATTGACGCATTGTGGGAGCGGGCTTGCCCCGCGAACACCGGCGAAGCCGGTGCCATGCACCGCGGCGCCTGCATCGCCGGCAAGCCGGCTCCCACAGGTTTTGGTAGCCGCTTGCCGCAGCCCAAAGGGCTGGGTGATCTGCCACAAAAAAGCCCAGCCTGAGGGGCTGGGCTTAGCTGTCAGTGCAGCTTCAACCGCGGCTCTGTCCCTCGCCCAATCTTGCTACCCAGCATCATCATCGCCGTGCGGAAGAACCCGTACAGCGCCATCTGGTGCATGCGATACAGCGACACATAGAACATCCGCGCCAGCCAGCCCTCCAGCTTCACGCTGCCCATCAGGTTGCCCATCAGGTTACCCACCGCCGAGAAGCGCGACAGCGATACCAACGAACCGTAGTCCTTGTACTCATAAGTCGGCAGCGCCTTGTTCTCCAACCGCGCCTTCAGGCTTTGCGCCAGCATCGAAGCCTGCTGGTGTGCGGCCTGGGCCCGTGGCGGCACATTGCGGTCGCTACCCGGTTGCGGGCACGCGGCGCAGTCACCGAAGGCGAAGATGTTGTCATCGCGCGTGGTCTGCAGGGTAGGGCGTACCACCAGCTGGTTGATGCGGTTGGTTTCCAGCCCATCGATGTCCTTGAGGAACCCCGGCGCACGGATACCCGCCGCCCACACCTTGAGGCTGGCCTGGATCACTTCGCCGTCCTTGGTTTTCAGGCCATCCTCGGTCACTTCACTGACCGCGGCATTGGTCATCACCTTCACCCCCAGTTTTTCCAGGGTTTTGTGCACCGGCACACTGATGCGCTCGGGCAACGCAGGCAAAACCCGTGGGCCAGCCTCGATCAAAGTGATGTGCATGTCCTTGGGCTGGATGCGGTCCAGGCCATAGGCTGCCAGCTCGTGCGCCGCGTGGTGCAGCTCGGCCGCCAGCTCTACGCCAGTGGCACCGGCGCCGACGATGGCCACGCTGATTTGTTCGCTGGCCACATCACCGGCGTGGGCGCGCAGGTAGTGGTTGAGCAGTTGCTGGTGGAAACGCTCGGCCTGCTTGCGGGTGTCCAGGAACAGGCAGTGCTGCGCCGCGCCCAAGGTGCCGAAGTCGTTGGTGTTGCTGCCCACGGCGATGACCAACGTGTCGTAGCTCAGCGTGCGCGCAGGCACCAGCTCGCGGCCCTCTTCATCGAGGGTTGCGGCCAGTTGGATCTGCTTGCCTTCCCGGTCCAGGCCGCTCATGCGCCCCAGCTGGAAGTTGAAGTGGTTCCACTTGGCCTGGGCCACGTAGTTCAGTTCATCTTCCGAGGAGTTCAGCGAGCCGGCTGCCACTTCGTGCAGCAGCGGCTTCCAGATGTGCGTCAGGTTAGCGTCGACCAGGGTGATGTCGGCTTGCTTGCGCTTGCCCAGGCTTTTACCCAGGCGGGTCGCCAGTTCCAGGCCGCCGGCGCCGCCGCCGACAATCACGATGCGATGAGTCATGGGGATATCTCATAAGGTTTACGGAATTCGTGGCCCTGGGGGCTGGCCGCAAACTGCATGAGGGGAGGGCGAGCGCGAGGCAGCTCATAGCACCAGTCCACTCAACAGGCGGCTTATGAGGCCCAGACCAATGGTCACGGCCACCACCAGTACAAGGAGCAGCCATGGCCGGAAGGGCCTGCGCTCAACTTGGTGCTGGGGGGCGCGTAGATACTCATCGACACGACGCTGATCTTCAGGATTCAGGCGGCTGGTCATGGTGGGCCTCGTCAGATAGACGTTTGTGACTGCGCAAACGCTACAGCGTTCAGGCAAGCGCTTGAAACAAATGATAATGCTTTCTATCTCTGGCGCCGAGTGTACGCCATCGCAAAGACTCTCGGCACTGGCTCAAAGACTGATCCCCACATCGAACACAATGCTGCGCCCCAGGTTGCCACGCAAAAAGTCTGGCGCATCCGGGTGGGCGAAAAGCACACGGGCGAACGTTGGCCCGACCAGTGACAACGAGCGCCAACCCTGGCGCAGGTATTCGGTGGGTGGCGGGAAGTGAGTGTTGAGGTCGAGCACTTCGCGCTTGAGGCTGGCGAAGGCGATGATGTCCAGCTCGTTCAGCTCCAGCCCACGTTCACGGTAGTTGTGCGCCTTCTTGCGCAAGGTCGGGGCCAGCCGAGCCAGCAGTTCGGTGGCGCTGATCCGCCGCGGGCGTGCTTCACGGCGCACCAATTGCGCCAGGGAAAACGCACTGCGCCGGCGTTGCAGTTCTTCGCGCCACTCATCGTTGAGGCGGCGGCCTTCGTCCAGCACGAAAAACACCTCGAATGCCGCATCGCGGAACAGCACGTCTGGCGGCTCCTGGCCGGCTGGCGTGAAGTCCTCGCTGCGGTAGGGAATGTTCAACCCTTGCAGCAGGCGTTGGCATACCCAACGCTCACGCTCCCATTTGCGTGCATTGGAGAGAAAAGCATTGGCTTGTTCGGCCTGGATGGTAAGCAGGCGCAGGTAGTCTGAGTCATCCATGCAGACAAGCTTAGTCGCTAATCGATGACGGTAAGATGCTGTTTGTGCGTAGAAATCAGCTCAGCACCGGCCACTGCTGCACGATACCTAGCAGATGCACCACGCCAAACCCCAGGCAGAAGCATCCGCATGCAGAAAGGGCGGCCGCCAGATCAGGCCAGGTTAAGCGCGGGGAGGTGCCAGCCTACAGCAGCGGGAGGAGATGGGGAATGGGTGTAGACTCACCTTTATCCACAGGGGAGAGAGGGGTATTCGTCCGGTGATCAGTGCACAGGTGTTGTCGGGCACCAGCCTCACGTTGGGCTGGCTGGGTTACGTGCCACTGTTGCTCTGGGCCGCCAGCCGCGCTCGCTGGGTGGAACTGTTCACCGACCGGCGCCGCCAGCACCTGCTGTTTGGCACGGTGTTCTGCCTGTTTGCCCTGTGGCTGGTCAGGCGCGATTTCGATACGGGCGTGTCGTATCACTTCATTGGCATGACGGCTGTGACCCTGCTGCTGGACTGGCCACTGGCTGTGCTGGGGGGCTTTATGGCGCAGTTGGGGTTGCTGGCGCTGGGGCGTCAGGACCTGGCGGCACTCGGCGTCAACGGCCTGCTGTTGATTGGCTTGCCGGTGCTGATTACCGAGCTGTGCGCCATCGCGGTCGAACGCGCGCAACCGCGTAACCTGTTTGTGTATATCTTTTGTTCAGGGTTCTTTCCCGCGGCGCTGACGGTGCTGGTGTGCCTGTTGGCCGGGCTGGGTATCTTGTGGCTGGACGGGCGTTTTGCCATGCCGGAGTGGCTGAGTGACTTTGTGGGCTACCTGTGGCTGATGATGTTCCCCGAGGCGTTCATCAACGGCATGGTGATCAGTGCGCTGGTGGTGTTTTGCCCGGAGTGGCTGGAAACCTTCAACCGCACGCGGTACCTGCAGGCGCCGTGGAAGGACGATGAACACTGAACCCCGCCCTTTGTAGGAGCGGCCTTGCGTCGCGATGGGCAGCAAAGCGGCCCCAGTTTCAGTGTCATCACAGATAGTGATGGGGCCGCTTCGCGGCCCTTTCGCGACGCAAGGCCGCTCCTACACGGGGGCAGTACACAGGTTTAGTGCCGCGGCTCCAGGTCTCCGGAGTACAGCTCATCTTCGGACTCTTCCGAACCCGCGATCTTGTGCTCCTCAGCCGCCCAAGCCCCCAGGTCGATCAGCTTGCAACGGTCAGAGCAAAACGGCCGGAACGCGCTTTTCTCGTTCCATTCCACAGGTGCGCCACAGGTCGGGCAATCGACGGTCAATGGCTGGCTCATGGCTGGCCTCCTCGTAAAGTCAGGTAAAAGTGGTGCAGACGGTCGATCTGCTCGTGCAGCGCCGCGAGGTCGCGGTCATTGACCACCACATCGTCGGCATGGCGCAGGCGCTCTTCGCGGGCCAGCTGGGCCTGCAAAATGGCCTGCACCTGCTCGGGGCTGGTGTTGTCCCGCTGCAGGGTGCGTTGCACCTGCAACGCCTGCGGGGCATCGATGACCAACACGCGCTGGGTCTTGCGATGCTGGCCAGACTCGATCAGCAAGGGTGACACATACACCGCATACGGCGACTGCGCCTTGGCCAGGTAGCTGAAAATCTCCTGCCCGATCAGCGGGTGCAGCAGGGCCTCCAGCCATTGGCGCTGGGCCGGGTCGGCGAAAATCAGCTGGCGCAAGGCGCTGCGGTCGAGCTGGCCGTCGGCCAGCAGCACGCCTGGGCCGAAGCGCTCGACGATACTGGCCAGCGCCGGGCGACCAGGCTCAACCACCCAGCGCGCGGCCTGGTCGGCATCGACCAGGTGCACGCCAAGCTCGATGAAACGCTCGGCGGCGGCACTCTTGCCGCTCCCGATGCCACCGGTCAGGCCGAGAATCCAGGGGGTGAAAGCTGCAGTGGTCATCAGAATCCAAGCAGTTGCAGGTAAGAGGCGTATATTTCATCACCCCAGAGCACAGCAATCCACCCCGCAATTGCCAGATAGGGGCCAAACGGCATGGCCATGCCGATGGAATGCTTGCGCATCCGCAGCAGGAACACGCCCACCAACGCCCCCACCACCGACGACAGCAGCAAGGTCAGCGGCAGCACCTGCCACCCACCCCAGGCACCGATCAGTGCCAGCAGCTTGAAGTCGCCATAGCCCATGCCTTCCTTGCCGGTCACCAGTTTGAACAGCCAGTACACCGTCCACAGGGTGAGGTACCCAGCCACGGCACCGCACACCGCATCGGGCAAGGGCACCAATACGCCGAAGTAATTAACGATCAACCCAAGCCACAGCCCCGGCAGCACGATCGCATCAGGCAGCAATTGTTGGTCATGGTCGATCAAGCTCAGGGCCAGCAAACCCCACGTCAGCGGCAGAAGCGCCAGTGCCTCTACACTGGCCCCGCAGCGCCAGGCCACCGCCATCGACAGCAGCGCACAGCCCAGTTCGACCAATGGATAACGCGCGCTGATGCGCTGCTTGCAGGCAGAGCAACGCCCACGCAACGCCAGGTAACTGAGGATGGGGACGTTTTCCCACGCCCGAATCCGATGCCCACACTGGGTGCACTGCGAGGCCGGGAGGCACAGGTCGAAACGCGCATGCTCGGCCACCGGCAACCCCAGCACCTCCTGTGCCTCACGCTGCCATTGGCGGTCCAGCATGATCGGCAGGCGGTGCACCACCACATTGATAAAACTGCCCACCAACAGCCCCAGCACGGTCGCCAAGGTGATGAAGTAAGCCGGCTGCAAAGCCAGGAAGGTCCATAAAGTCATGTTCAGATCAAGCTACCCAGCTGGAAGATCGGCAAGTACATCGCCACCACCAGGCCGCCAACCAGCAGGCCCAGGACCAGCACGATGGCGGGCTCCAGCAGGCTGGTCAACTGCTCCAGCGCCTGGCTGACTTGGTCCTCGTAGTGGCTGGCGGCTTTTTCCAGCATCGTGTCCAGCGTGCCACTGGATTCACCAATGGCTACCAGTTGTACAAGCAGAGGCGGGAACAGCGGCTCGGTGGCCATCGCCTGGTTCAGCCCCTGCCCATTGGCCATGCCCTGGCGTAACCGCAAAATCGCGTGTTCATGCAACTCACCACCACTCACCTTGGCCACCGTCCCCATGGCATCCAGCAGCGGCACCCCAGCGGCGTACGACGTTGCCAGGCTACGCGCAAAACGCGCCATCGCCGCCTGCCTCAGCAGCGCGCCGAACACCGGCAGGCCCAGCACACGCTGAGATATCCACAAGCGCGCTGGCGCATGCTGCCGGTAAAGCTGGCGTCCAGCCAAACCCAGCATCGCCATACCGACCAGCAACAGCGGCGCATAACGCCCCAGCCCTGTGGACAAGTCGATCACCCACTGCGTAAAAGCCGGCAGCGCAGTATCAAACCCCGCGAACAGGCTCTGAAACTGCGGGATCACTTCCAGCAACAAAACCGCCGACACCCCCAACCCCGTCAGCAGCAGCAACAGCGGGTAAATCATCGCCTTGCGCACCTTCTTGTGCAGGGCCAGGCGCTGTTCCAGCATGCCCGCCAGTTGCTCGAGCTGCCGGTCCAGCGTGCCCGACTGCTCACCCACCCGCACCAGGTTGCAGTACAACGTATCGAACCACCCCGGGTGGCGCTGCAGCGCATCCGCCAGCCCCAGCCCCGACGCCACATCCTGTTTCAATCGCACCAGCAACGCCGCCTGCGCCGCATCACACCCACTGCGCCCCATCACCTCGAACGCCTGCAGCAGCGGCACCCCGGCTTTCAGCAAGGTCGCCAGCTGCCGGCTAAAGCCCGCCGGGTCGGTCTTCTCCGGCCGCTTTGGCCACCGCCACGCCAGCCCACCAGCCGGCCGCAAACTGGCCACCAGAATGCCCTGGCGCAGCAACCCCGCGCGCACATAAGCCGGGCTGCGCCCAGGTGTTTGCCCGCTGACGGCCAGGCCATTGGCGTCGGTGCCCTGCCAGGCGTAGAGGCGTATCGAATGGTTCATGCAAAGGTCCTTTTTTGCCCGAGCGACAAGCTTGGAAACAGCTTGCCGTGTCCATGAGAGGGCGTGCTTCCCTGATGCTCACTAGAGTAGTTCAGCGAAGGTGACGCCCAGGCGGGCAGGGGTGACAAAAGGTGTCTGTTCAGGCCTACTGCGCCGCTGCCAGCCTGGGGTCGAGAGTGACCCCAAATGTGTATGCGTATAAACAAGGAAAACGTTCATGAAAGGGCAACGCGGTATCACCCTGATCGAACTGATGATCGTCGTCGCGATCATCGGCATTCTGGCGACCATCGCCATCCCGATGTACACCAACCACCAGTCCCGCGCCAAGTCGGCGGCCGGGCTGTTGGAGATCACCTCACTCAAGCCCCCCATGGACCTGCGCTTGAACGAAGGCAAGGACGTGCTGGATGTAGGGTCGCTGGGCGGCCAGCCAGCGACGGCGCATTGCGCGATCAAAGCTGAAGGCAAGGCTGCTGACGGCACCGGGATCATCGAATGCACCCTGGTCGATGCCCCGGCCACCGTGGTTGGCAAGGCCATCACCCTGACCCGCTCCACGACCGGATGGACCTGCACCACCAACATCGAGGCAGACCTGGCGCCGAAGGGTTGCAAAGGGGCGTGAGGGTAGGGCAATAAACGAAGGGAAACAGGGGTTTGCGTAACGGCTGCGGCAGTGGTACGTTGCGCTACACGCCGGTGTAGCTCAGTCGGTAGAGCAGCGCACTCGTAACGCGAAGGTCGCAGGTTCGATTCCTGTCTCCGGCACCACATCCAGCTCCACTGCATTCCGCTGAATGCTTTGGAAGCTCTCTAAACCGGCCTTTTGGCCGGTTTTTCGTTTCCACGACCCTCCGTCGGGAACCAACAAAATCCCCAATAACCGGGGGTATTTTTGGGGTACAGCGTCTTTCCTGAATGGAGAACGTACCCTTATGCCACGTCTAGCCATTCCGCTCAGCGACCTCAAATGCCGCACGGCCAAACCGCGTGATCGCGCCTACAAACTGTTCGACGGCGGGGGTATGTACCTTTACGTCACGCCCTGTGGCTCGAAGACTTGGCGGCTGCGGTATTTCAAACCCAACGGCAAGGAAGGCACGCTGATTATCGGCAAGTACCCCATCGTCTCGTTGGCCGTCGCAAGGACCAAGCGCGATGAGGCCAAGGCTCTGTTGCTAGACAATCTTGATCCGATGGAAGAAAAGCAAAAGGCCAAGATCGCAGCCCAGCGGGCGAGCCTTCTCTTTGAAACCGTTGCCCTGGAGTGGCACGTCGAAATGTCCCGGCGCTGGACCGAGGGCCACGCCAAGACGGTGCTGAGCAGGTTGCGCACCCATGTGTTTCCACTGATTGGCCAGCGGCCCATCGCCGAACTCGACACCCACGATCTGCTTGAGGTTACCCAGCGAATCAAGGATCGCGGCACCATGGATGTTGCGCTGCGTGTGCAGAGCTACCTATCCACGATCATGCGGGGCGCGAAGCGGGCGCGGCAGATCACTCAAAACCCGGCGCTCGATCTGGCCGGCTCGATTCAAGCGCCGCGTACCGTGCACCGTCCTGCACTTTCGCTAAACCGCCTTCCTGAACTGTTGGATCGAATCGACAACTACACCGGTCGCGAGCTGACTCGGCTCGCAGTGCTGCTGACGCTGCATGTGTTCGTGCGCTCCAGCGAACTGCGCTTTGCTCGGTGGGATGAATTCGACCTGCAACGGGCGATGTGGGAGATCCCCGATACCCGTAAGCCGATTGAAGGCGTTAGTTACTCCACGCGCGGGACCAAGATGAGTGGGGACATTCAGATAGTGCCGCTGTCGCCGCAAGTCATCGAGATCCTTGAGCGGCTGCGCAGCTTGAATCGGTTCTCTGAACTGGTGTTGCCCGGTGATCACAGGTACTGGAAACCCTTGTCGGAGAATACGGTTAACCAGGTGCTGCGCAATATGGGCTACGACACCACCAAGGACGTGTGCGGGCATGGTTTCAGGACCATGGCCTGTAGCGCCTTGCTCGAATCGGGGCTGTGGACGGACGCGGCGATTGAGCGGCAGATGAGCCATCAGGAGCGTAACTGCGTGCGCGCTGCGTACATCCACAAGGCCCAATTTCTGGAGCAGCGTCGGTTGATCATGGCGTGGTGGAGTAACTACATCGATGCCAACAGATCGGGCCATGTCACTCCGCATGAGTTTGCCCATCCGGTAGGCGATAACGTCACCGCCTTGCCAAATGGCCATGGCGCATTCAATCGTGGGTGAGCCTTAAAGATCGGCGCTGGCTGCTCTTTCACGCGGGTCCATCCAAACAGGGCTGCAAAGCCGCCCTGTTTGGATGGACCTCACTTTGAAAAGCTAAAAGCCACAACGTTGTCCAAGATTTACCACGGAATTCCACCGATGGATTACCGCTTTTCACGTCCCCAAGAGCACTGAGTTTCGGCCCTTGACCGGGTTTATCCACAGGCGTAGAACTGGCCGTGCAAGCGCTGTCGATGACAGCACCCCAGGTGACCCGAACCTTTAAGGTCACGCCGCTCTCGCGGTGGTTCTCCCCAAGGGCGATTCGCATCCGGCAGCTCGCCCGGTCACCTTCCCGGTGATGGATGCTCTTACACATATGGCCCTCGTGCGCCAGACACACCGTACCTCGCTGCCCTGCAGCAACCTATCCGCTTGGCCGAATATTGCGCCAACCTGTGCCCGTCTCTTTCTGTGGAAAGAGACGGGCACTTCTACCACTGCTGCAGCCCTGATCGCACAAGGCTTTGCGGCATTCCCCCTCGTGACAATCGGCGTGACAAACGCCGATGTCACCAGCAACAGCGCTGTAGATGATGGTGCCGCAGACCAAGGAATGGACTGCACCTGACTGACAGTCAGGTATGCCCCGGTCATCGCATTGCTGCTTGCACATGGCTCAGGATCTTCAGGCGCTGATCTCGTCAGCCAGTGCTGCCTCCACCCGCCCACCGGTAACGGTGTTCAGGAGGCCAGATCATGAGATGCCCTTGCTCCCGGACGTAAGGAGCCGCCAGTCCCGCGTAGAGGACATTCCCCACAGGTCGCAGGGGCCTTGATCCCTGATAACACTCAGCATTCTTGGCGGGATGACGTGGGGCGAGGATCGGAGAGCGAACGATGAGGTGATCGACATGGCATTGGTGGGTAGACGCGACGGCCGCAATTTTGGCTACGGTAGGCAACTGAGCTATGCAGGACCGCAGGCACTGAAAGACATGTTCGGCGGTGGCCACTACGGTACGGTCAAGGCGCACAGTGGTCGATGGCAGGCATTCGTGAAGTGGTGCCGCTCCGAACAAGGGCCAGGTATCAGTGATGCGGGGCAGATTGATCGGAAGGTATTGGCGGACTATGCGGCGTATCTGCGCGATGCGGTTGAGTGCGGTAGCCTCGCCATCAGCACCGCACAAAACCGCCTATCCAGCGTTAACAGGACCATGGCGGCGCTGCGCGGTGATCAGTGTGTGAAATTGCCCGGTCCGAGCAAGGCGTTGGGAGTGCAGCGCACCGGAGTTCGCCAATCGGCTCCGCAAGGCCAAGACCGCGAACAGGTTAAGCAGATCGTCGATGCGCTTTGTCGCCATCATCAGCAACGGGCCGCCGCGATTGTTCTGTTGGCGCGAGCCACCGGCATGCGCCTGCGTGAGGCCATCCTGGCTGACCTGCCACGGCTGAGCCGTGAGGCTGAAGACTTAGGCAGGATCAACATTCAAGATGGCACTAAAGGCGGTCGCGCTGGCGCCTCAGCGCCACGATGGATTGCGGTGAACCAACATGTTCAAGACGCACTTGGGTTTGCACGGCAGGTGTCGCCTGCGGGCAGCCACAACCTGATTGCGCCCCACGAAAGCTACCTGGATTTTCTGCAAGAAATCGTCCGCCCTGCGCGGGACATCCTGCATGCACACAACCTGAAAGGCTTCCATGAGTTACGAGCTGCTTACGCATGTGACCGCTACGAGCAAATCACTCTACACCGCGCACCTATCAACGGCGGTAAATGCTACCAGACAGATCAGCACCTTGATCGCGAGGCCCGGAGGCGCATCAGCTACGAGTTGGGTCACGGTCGGACCGACGTAGTCGCGGCGTACATTGGAGGACGGACATGAGCAAACCATTCGATATGGAGTTGTTCTTGGCTGGCGTGCTGACGGGCTCGCACGCGACACGACAACGCCACTTGCGGCAGGCAACGCTTATCCAAGATGAAATTGCAAATCGCTGGCAGCGAGAGACGCCTTGGGCCTGGCAGAGAAAGCATTTGGCTTGGTTTCTAGAGCATCACTTAAATGGACACAGCAGGATGACCCGGTACTACTACCTTCTGACCGTGCGGTTACTCGTTCGCCGGTTACAGAAAATATGGGTGTTCGACCTCTGAGCGAAGATCTGATTTTGATAGGCAGGACTGACAAAATTCGGCCCTTAGCAAGTTTTAGTGATAGGCAGAAATCGACCCGATGCCGCCTTCTCCGATTAAATGTGATTTGCTGGAACAGGCAGGATGATGGCAGAGAAAAGCCTTATGAACTCTAAATTAGAATACAAAGACCATATGCTCGCAATCAATCGTGATGCCGATCCCGTAAATGCAAAACGCCACCCCGGCTTAATTCCGACCTCAGGTTTCAATACTAAAGCCGCTTAGATCTAAAATTTGCTCGGCTTCTATCCCTTAAAAAGTAAAGTCTAAGTTCCGCAGTTCGAGTTTTTCACAAATGCAATAATAATGGCTTTTTGATATTGACCAGGAGAGTGACTGTGATATATTCGCTCTAGAAGGGAGTGGGCGTTTCACGGTTAAGCGCTACTAATTACTAGCATTCGATTAATCCAGTCAAGAAGAATTTCATGTGTTTAAAAAGCATTAAGAGTGCGGGGGCTACTTTTTTCTCATGGGTCTTTAGCTTGGGTCCTATTGAAAAAAATATTGACGATCCCGCAGAGAAACTTTTGAACAGCATGCGCGTGACCGCTAGATGCAGATTTAATGCTTCTGTGCGTTTGAAAAGGCAGAGTAATTTTTCATTCTTCACCACTACCATGCTGTCGTTAGGTTTGATTTTTATACCATTGGTACAAAATTCAGATGTAAGTATTGCATTCAGCTCAAAAGTTTTAAATATGCTGCAGATTTTTCTTGCAGTAGCCGTGCTGGTTTATTCAGTCATAAACTCTACTGCTAGATATGAGGTTCGCTCTCAAACTTTAAATGAGTGCGGGGATAAGATAAAAGAATTGATTAGGGAGCTCAGAACGGAGATAAAACAGTCAAAGTTGAGCGGTATAAGTATTCCGCTAGAAAAATTTCATGAGCGATACAATCTCATATCTACTGACTCTGAAAACCATACGCGGGTTGATTTCTCGTTGGCCTCACTTGAGATGAAGGATGATTATCGTATAACGGGCATTTCTAGAGTGTACCAACGAGTTCGCGCTGTTACTATTTACGCTATACCATATGTGGTTCCGGTCTCATTCATTGCATTTCAAATTTTGTTTATTTTGGATATGCTAGGAGTTACATGTGTGTTGACTCCTTACCTTAAACCATTAGTTTCTTAAGCGCACTATGATGCTTAAGTTGGAGCCGTCGATAGCCCGATGATAAATTTTGCAGATTGGCCAGACTATAAAAGATATGAGAAAATTGTGCTCCCCTACTTGCTAGGAGCAGTGCGTCGTTTTTTTGGCTGTGTGGTTAGATTCGACTCGCGTCCGATTGTTGGCGTCAAAATGCATCATGGCATAGACATTCTCGAGAATGTTAATCGTGGTGTTTATGTAGTGGATGATGGGAAGGCTGTAATACTGTTGGGCCGTATTCTCCAGGAGAAAGAGGTTAAAGCTGCGTTCTCGTTAACTTTGACCGGCTCATATTTCTCAGGTTTGGAAAAGCTGCTTAATAACTTTGAGGCTGCTCTAGCATTGACCTTGAGTAGTGCGGCAATCAAGAAGTTAGTTGTGAAGCCGCAACAGTTCGGCGATGATTTGGTTGAACTTGCTATTGCGAAGCATTTTGGCAAGGGGAGTTTTGATCACAGATATATTCAATACCTCATCAGATTATTTAGTCAATTATCAACAACGCAATTTGAAGGTAGAGGGTTTACAACCGGGTTAGTGCTCACAAGATCCTTGCATGCATTTTCTAAGAAGAGTGATCAAGAACGTCAAGGCGACCTTTATCCGTTGGTAGGTGGGAGTACTTTGTCTCCAATCAATCAACTCGATAAAAGATTTTGGTACCTGGCTGACGGGCAGACCTCTTTTTTTGTTGCGAATAAGCAGTTGAAGATTTCAAATTTGTTTGTGGTTGATTCTTCTCGCCAGTCACTTGGCTCCTTTGTTGATGATTACACTCTTAGTAAAACCATTAAAGGTAGTGATGTTTTATTCAGGGTTACAAGCCAGTCAGAGTTTTCGATTGTCGGGTCTGAAGGCGTGGAGTTTAACTATAAGGAGAATGGGTGGCGTGTTCGAGACCTGAACAAAATTGCAGAAGTAATTCGCGTCACCCTGGGTGTAGATGAGCCATTTGTCCAAAGTCTTTTATACTATATTCTTTATCTTTCTCGGCGACGCCTAAGCTCAATTATCTGGATTCCTATTGACATGGACTCTGTCAATTCATTGTTATTGTCTGACAACAGTTTTACGAGGAAGCCGTTGTCAATAATGAGTGAAAGACACACTCAAACTTTGTTGCGAATACTTTCCAGTGACGGTGCTTCTGTGTTTACAAGGCAGGGTGATCTTGTTTCATATGGCTCCCATATTGATATTTCAAAAAAACCTGTAAAAGGCGTCAAAGGTACTGGGGAAACTGTGGCCGCTTTATTGGCAGAAAATGGCTTAGCTATAAAGATTTCTCAAGATGGAAGAATAAAAATGTTTAGTGATAGCATTGCAGGTCCGCTAGTTATATGAAAGTGGGTTGTGGTTTTGAATCATTAAGTGAGCCGGCAGCAAAGCATTCGTGCGTAACGCTTAGCATTCAAGTAGCATGACGCCAGGGATGTATAAACGACTCAACTGCTTCACGCGCAACCGAGCGCCATCGGGTAGCGGAAAACCTGAATTTCATGTTAGATGATTTAAGTTTTGCTTCTGTGGTAGTCTACCCGGCAAAGGAGTAGATCTACCACCTGAAGAGTTTCACAACCAAGCCTCAGCAACGCTACAGCACTACCTAATTATTGCCTTGTTCAAAAGTATATCTTTACTGTACTGGCCGAGATATGGATTTATTTCTTTCACCAATGAATTGGCAAGGTCTCTACACTCAATAAATAGCAATGTCAATGCCTCTAGTTTGTTGGTATTATCAAAAACTTTACGCGTTTTATCAGGGGTGTCCATCAATTCGCGATGCGATTTATTTTCCATCAAGAATTCGAGCCTGGCGCGCAAGATTTCGACTAATGCAAGCTCTAGGTAGGCAGGAATATTCAAAAGGTGACGCATATCATACGCAATAGATAGCACGTCAAAACTGTTGATTTTCTTTATTGCCTCAGCATCTGAGTCGGATTGCAAAGTCTTCATCAATCGGACGATACGCTTAATATTACCATTCACCAAGGCATCTGCATCATTAATTATCTTTCTGTTAAGAAATGGAAAGTTAACGATGAATGAACTATCTGCCTTATTGAATATCTTTACAGCCTTGTCATGATCAAGAAGGCTATGTTGATAGGTTAAGGTGTGGTACCACGTAGCAGGAACGATGTCGATCTTACGCTTAAGGCTTCCGCCTTCTAGCGCAATGGATTTAGGCCCATCAACATTGACATCTACAGCTGGAAAATTTTTTGGTAAAATCCTTTCAGACCGTGCGCGCAAGTCACCCACAATTTCGGTCATAGGCCTAGTATCCGTAGCTGGAGGATATGTCCCTGGGCGTACGTGAGGTCGCTCTACTAAAATCGTACTCCCAACAAGTACAAGCATATCGACATCGGAATAACCTTTGATATGTACATTCAGCCCAACAGAACCTTGCAGCCTCGTATCAACTTCCACTCCTTCACCGGACAGGGATTTAGCCAAGCTATCTGCTACTCTTTCTCCTTCCTTAATGGAAATTTCGGTATCCTTTGCATCTACTGCGGTCATAGCAATAACCGCATACTTAACCCCGTCAGGCTCCTTTAGCGACTCAAATATATTAGACTTAGCAATCACTTCCCTGTTGGAAGCCGTGCCCGTTACAGAATCATAAGCTTCCATCGAATAAGCAGTCGATGGGCCTTCTCGACGTTTCTTAAGTGCATCAAGCCTAGACGAAAAATCCATTACGCAGCCTTCCTTTTCATTTCTATTACGCCAAACGTATTTCGCCCGTTATGGTTAAAATACCGTATTTTCCCAGCAGTCAAATCAGTATTTAGTTCGGCCTCGCAATAACCTTTATGAGCGTTTAATTCATGAGAGCTTTCAATTTCAGGAGTGTTCGCGTAGCTGTAAGACAGCAGCCACCCTCCTAAAGGGCCACTTCGCTTAGAAAATGTAGCGGTGTAGCTCCAGCTTTGACTGGTTTCGGTCTTTAGGTGAATCAGTATTTGCTTCCAGTCTTGAGCAATGCCTATATCACCCTTCCAGTCCCAACGTACATTACCTTGCTCATCTAATGTGCGACCAACAATAGACCACTCACCACTTATATCCGGTACTTCCAGGATTTTGACCTTCCAGACCCATTTGTTAAACAGCCAATGCAATGCGAAGTATATCGCGCCAGTGGTTATCGTAGCCTTACCGAAGGCTTCCCATCCCGTCAAAGAACCGGCATAAGAAATAACTTGAGACAGTCCACCGGCCAATAAAATAGAGCCAACTCCTAACCATCTTCCAATGGCGACTCTATCGTGCCCAAAAATAGCATAGTCATGCATTTATTCGCTCCTTGTAACTATGGTTTTACGCATGTTGAGCCATAGATGTGCCATTATGTGTCAAAGTAGGGGGAGAATGCAAGTTTCGCTCTCGGGAACTTAATTTCAATGTGCTGAATAATTAAGTTTTACTATTAACTTGGGAGGTTAATAATTTAATACATAAGGTGCCAATTCACTTATGCGGCAATAGAGTTAAAGGGGCCAGAACGCTTTACACTAGGCTCTGTGTGAGAAGCCTTGATACTCGGTGATGCTGCGTTGAAAACAGCCTCGGAATGCTCATTTACAACCCGCAAACTCCGCTTCCTCGGCTTTTTTGCCTTGCCTGACCTTCGTCTCAAGACTTTTCACACAGAGGCTAGGCTCTATACTGAATCCCGATAAACCTAATCGTCGCCCTTCGAACTCTGAATTTTTTAGAGTGCCCCGCCATTGACGGAAAGGAATTCCGTGATGGCAAAGCGTGGCGAACTTAGGATGAGGCCTGGAGAGTAGTCTCCGATATCTTCATCGAAACCCATGGCCGAAGGCCCCCGCGCCTGAGCGCCCGACTGATGCTTGATGGGCGTTACCTGCCTTGCTAGAACGGCAGCTTTGAGTCGATAGCGCGGTCAGTCGTGACTGGCTGTTATCGACCTATAACTGCCCTTCAAAAATGGCTCTTAAACTGAGAGGGCCTGTAAATCTTGAGTTAAGTGACTGCTGAAGGCAGTCCGCTAGCACAAATGGCTGGGCGTCTGCGTTGAGTGCCAACGTTCCATGATGAATATGACCAACGAATGCGATGCGTTCACCGCGAGACGTGCCTCGGATACAGTGAGTAGCGGCGGCCTTACCCCACGGCCATGAGCTGAACCAATATGCGTTCGATACGCGCCAACACCATCTACGATGGAAGCTAGCCCTTGAAGAATTCTCTTCTGATCATCTCGGAGCGTTGGATCTAGATTAAGGCCCAAGTGACTCTGAACAGTGCGCCAAAGCGGCGTGACTGTCTGGTTGGTCGGCATATCTAGAGCAAACGTATCAATGTAGGTTTTACAAGTCGCCTCAATGATTGAACAGGCTGCTGTGATAGCCGCATGGGGATCACGCTCAAGTTGAACGATTGCCCGCTCGAATTCCACCTCGACAGAGGTAAAATCGCCATCCCGGAGGAAGTCAGCTAGTGTTCTAGTAGCAAGACTTGCTCCTGCAAGCCCTACGTATCCGTTTAGCTGATATGTGAGCTGATTCTTCGCGAGACTTTCACGGATTCTTTTCTGGCCGATAGCGATTTCCGGACGCCAGTCGTTGGGCTCTTGATCCATGAATTTTTGTATGATTTGGCCGAGTACTACCAAGGCATCCACTGACGGATCTTCGTTGCAGCGTTTCAGCCAAAGGGAACATTTCGTCTCGCAGTTCCCGACGGGGACGTCACCGGGCGCTCCGCTTTCCATAAATAGAGAATTAAGCGTCGAATGGCTGAAGTAGTACGCCCCAATGACGGAGGAGACTGCGCCTATAACTGAGTTTGGAATCGTAATAGACAAATTTCTCTCCAGTCGCCAACTATTAATTAAACGCCACAAGCGGCGTAATACTTTCCGCCACTTGTGTCTGATAACGATTTTCTTCCATGAAACAATCTTCAGCGGCGCGTAGCTCGGTGGAAACGCAACAGGAAGCAGGAAGAAAAAGCGACATGGCTCTAGCAGAGGTTACAAAGTCTATAGCAATGTGTCCATGGGGTTTTTGGGGCGAGCGGCTGTGCTCGTGGCGAGGAATTAGTCAGTTTCCTCAGGGGCAGCCTCTGGCCGTTTTATGCCTTCCGCTAAAGGCCGCTTTGGGTCGGCCCTGACCTAGCATTTGACGCGGGTGTACGTAGCTCTTACTGGATCCTTCGCAAGTTTCGATTCGACTCCACTGAAAGCCATAACTAGCTGATTTTTTTATATACCCTATGAGGTACATCAAAAAACCCACCAAATGCCAGCCCCGCCAAAACCGGGCCCTCACGTCCAACAACCGTCCGTCTGTCTCCGCACCACACATCAAGGCTTGCTGCGATGCAGGCCTTTTTTGTGCCTGCGAGATTGCGAAGATTTCAGCCACCTGCTGAACGATACTGCCGAAAACCGGTAGTTTGAGCTTTCAGGGCAAATCTTCGACAATCTTCGCCGAGGACTGCAAGCGCGCATTTTCGGGCATGGCTTGCCAGTCATTGGCCCCCCGGATCTGGCAGCAGTGAAACTGGCACTCACTGACGTAGGGACAGTCAATAGGCCCCACCATACGGCCGATGATTCGACTGGGTTCTGAACTTATGGATCGTAGATCCGGAAACTAAAGAATCGCTGCGACTGCAGTCTCAGTAACATCCGAAGGCGACCCCGGAAGGGTCGCTTTTTATTTTGCCCAGTCGATGGTGATATCGCCGGTGTCGCTTCGGTTATGGAGCCTAGGTCGATATCGAGCAGAGGTAACCGACTGATTCCGCCTCAAGTCTGCTGTTAGCGGAAGTAGATTCGGCCAGGAGGGGCCTAATCTAAGTTATTCGTCCCCTCTCGCTGCATTTAAGGTCAGTCACCTTTTTTGTGTTTGTGTACCTCCAGATCAGGATGTTTGGATTTGTTTTCTTCGGTAACACGACGGCGCTGGTCCTTTTTCCCGGTGGATTCAGCGATCGGTTTTGGGCCGGGTTTAATACTCATGTGTTCAGCTCCTTCGATTGATGACGTGTATCTAAGTAAAGCGGTACGCCTGTACAGTGAAGCTACGGGGCCACCAACTCGGCAAGCTTGGCAGCGATATCTCCAAAGGTATCTTCAGCGGTGCTCAAGCCGCTTCTCGAGCCGAGTAAAGGACTGACTTCGCGAAGCGATTCGTATGTTGTGTCGTGAATGACTGGAACCAGCAGATCCCTTGCGAGGAGCGCGGAAAGTTCTTTGTCGGCGATGCCTTCGGCCGTTAGGCGGCGCAGCAAAGCAGGGGTCACCAGCACAATCCCTACTCGAGACTTCGCCAATCCCTTATCAATTTCACGCATTAACGAGGAGCCTAGAAGGACATCTTTCTCGCTGAACCAAACGGAAACACCGAGCGACTCGAGTACATCATGCAGCTCTTTCGCGGATCCTTTCCGGTCGTCCCAGGCATGACAAAGAAATACGTCACGTAGATCAGGTATTGCCGCACGCTTTTCGACATTTTCGCGTACCGGTGTGAGTGTTCGTACCTCGGCGGAGGTATAGGCCACAGAGGACCCGGACTTCGACCAGCGCGGCTTTGCGCTGCTGGATGAACCGCCACTACTGCGACTACCCCCGCCGTGAGACGGGGACGAATAGGATGGTGCGTAGGACGAGGATGAATACGATCGCGATCCATAGCCGCTATATCCGCCGCCACATGCGGGACACGCTGCTCTTGCGCTTGCCGAACGATGACCCTGTACTGGTGCTGTACATCTAGACATGTCGTAAACCTTCCGTTTGTAGCTGCATGCCCGAGAGATGATTACGCAGCTGCTGTACCGAGCCATCAGCTTTTGAAAACACCGCAGCCCATCCTTATTGGCTAGAAATCAACCTGAACCTCAGGTCGTGATTTCAAAATGCTGGCACAAACGATAGCCCATAGCGCGAACTCCGCTAGGCTCTGTACGAAAAGAGATGTCGCAAACATTGTCTGGAGCATGCCAGCGAGACCATGGCGGCATAGCTTTTCGCGAGTGTATCGAATCGTGTCACGATCCGGCGGTTCTCTTTCAGCCAGCCAAACACGCACTCGATGATGTTGCGCTGTAGGTACTTGGGCTGATCAAACAGCCTGGTAAGCCAGGCTTGGGTTTGCGCTTCATCGAGCGCAGCGGGATGACGGGTTGCATTCGATATTGGTCGCAGTAGCGGCGTAGCGGTTCGGCGTCGTAGCCTATGTCGGCAAGCAACCATTTACAGCGTTTACGCGGGCGGCCACGTTGGCTCGATGGAATGCTGACTTCGTCCGCCAGAGAGAAGGAAGCGCAACGGTGTGCCATAGGCGTCGCAGAGCATGTGGATTTTGGTAGTAAGGCCACCGCGACTGCGGCCTAAAGTGCGATCGGCAGGCTTGTCAGGCCCCCTTTTTTCCCGGCGCCAGAAGAGGCTCGGTTTGCGCGTACTGCGGTTGAGTCGATCATCCAGGTTTGCAAATCAGATCAAGCCTTGCTCATTCAATCTCAGATGCAAGCGTTGAAGCATTTGATCGAATGTCCGCTGGTTTCGCCAGCGCCGAAACCGTTGGTACGCCGTTAACCATGGGCCGAAGAGTCCGGTACATCTCGCCACGCAGCAGAGCACCCAGAGCACGCCATCGAGCATCAGGTGGTCGCTCAAGCGAGGCCGCCCCCGGCCATGAGTTTCGGTGAAGAGATCGGCAACCACAACCCAGGCCTCATCCGAGAGTTCGTAACGCTTTGCCATCACAGGATTCCTTTCCGTAGATGGCGGGGACTCTACAAAACCTCAGCGTTCGCGGCGCGGCGATTGGGTTTCACGGGA